>JAVTVZ010000210.1:0-28595 GCA_032229625.1 Dermatophilaceae bacterium
CACCCCACCGACTGCCCTGGTCAGGACCTCAACGGTCCGACCGGGGCAGTGTTGTTTCCCCCCACGGCAGGGATCGGACGACGATTCCCACACAAAGCCCCGCGAGCCGGGCCCACCTTCGGGCCTGAACGAAGACGCGGAGCGGTAGCGTCCGTTTCGCCGGACACGCCCGTGTCACGCACGCACCGTCGCCTGCGGAGGACCACATGTCGCACTCGTCAGATCAGCCCCCGGATCCCGGATACACCGGCACGGACACGCTCGCCGCCGAGCGGCCTCCCGTGCGGATCGACCCGGAGGTCAACGCCCACCACGACCGCTGGACCCCGACGAAGATCGCCGTCTGGGTCGTCATCGCCCTCATCGGCGGCCTCGGCTGGGTCATGTTGGCCCTGGTGCGCGGTGAGACCGTGAACGGCATCTGGTTCGTCTTCGCCGCGGTGAGCACGTATCTGATCGGCTACCGCTTCTACAGCAAGTACATCGAGCGCAAGCTCGTGCGCCCGGACGATCGGCGCGCCACCCCGGCCGAATACCTGCACAACGGCAAAGACTTCGTGCCGACCGACCGGCGCATTCTCTACGGGCACCACTTCGCCGCCATCGCCGGCGCGGGCCCCCTGGTCGGCCCGGTGCTCGCGGCGCAGATGGGCTATCTGCCCGGCACGATCTGGATCATCGTCGGCGTCATCTTCGCCGGAGCGGTGCAGGACTACCTCGTGCTCTTCGTCTCGATGCGCCGCGGCGGCCGCTCGCTGGGTCAGATGGCCCGCGACGAGCTGGGCCTCGTCGGCGGCATCGCGGCGTTCATCGCGACGCTGTCGATCATGCTCATCATCGTCGCGATCCTGGCGATGGTCGTCGTCAACGCGCTCGGCGAGAGCGTCTGGGGTGTCTACAGCGTCGGCCTGACGATCCCGATCGCGCTCTTCATGGGCTTCTACCTGCGGTACATGCGGCCCGGCAAGGTCATGGAGGTCTCCGCGATCGGCGTCGCGCTGCTGATGTTCGCGATCATCTCGGGCCGGTGGGTCGCCGAGTCGGCGTGGGGCCAGGAATGGCTGCACCTGGACCGCCCGCTCATCGCGTGGCTCGTCATCGTCTACGGCTTCATCGCCGCCGTCCTGCCCGTCTGGATGCTGCTCGCGCCGCGCGACTACCTCTCGACGTTCATGAAGATCGGCGTCATCGCGATGCTCGCCGTCGCCATCGTCATCGTGCGACCCGTCATCGACGTGCCCGCGGTCACCGACTTCGCCTCCAGCGGCGCGGGCCCGGTCTTCAGCGGCGCGCTCTTCCCCTTCCTCTTCGTGACGATCGCGTGCGGCGCCCTCTCGGGATTCCACGCGATGATCGCCTCCGGCACGACGCCCAAGCTCGTGGAGAAGGAGAGCCAGACGCGGCTCATCGGCTACGGCGGCATGCTCATGGAGTCGTTCGTCGCGATCATGGCGCTCGTCGCGGCCCTCTCCGTCGACCAGGGCATCTACTACGCGATGAACTCCTCGGCGGCCGCGACCGGCGGTACGGTCCAGGGCGCGGCGACCTTCGTCAACTCCCTCGGGCTGACCGGCGTGCAGGTCACGCCCGAGCTGCTCCAGGAGACCGCGAACAACGTCGGTGAGCAGTCGATCGTCTCGCGCACCGGCGGCGCGCCGACCCTGGCCGTCGGGCTGTCGCACATCATGCAGCAGCTCATCGGCGGTGTCGGGATGATGAGCTTCTGGTATCACTTCGCGATCATGTTCGAGGCGCTCTTCATCCTCACGGCCGTCGACGCCGGCACCCGCGTCGCGCGCTTCATGGCCTCGGACGCCCTCGGCAACATCTACCCCCGCTTCCGCGACCTCAACTGGCGGGTCGGCGCGTGGATCACCACCGGCCTCATGGTCGCCGGCTGGGGCTCGATCCTCGTCATGGGCGTCAACGATCCGCTCGGCGGCATCAACACGCTCTTCCCGCTCTTCGGCATCGCCAACCAGCTGCTCGCCGCCGTCGCCCTGTCGATCTGCATGGTCGTCTTCGCCCGCCGCGGCGCGCGCTGGACGCTGCTCATCATCGCGGTGCCGATGTATTTCACGGCGATCATCACCGTCTACGGCTCGTATCTGAAGATCTTCGACGCCAACCCGAGCATCGGCTACTGGGCCAACCACGCGAAGTTCAAGGACGCGCTCGCCGGCGGGCAGACGCAGCTCGGCGCGGCCAAGACCGTCGAGGCGATGGAGGTCGTCGTCCGCAACACCGCGGTCCAGGGCTCGCTGTCGATCCTCTTCGTCGTCTGCGGGATCATCGTCATGCTCGTCGCGACCCTGCGCACGATCTCCGCGCTGCGCGGCTCCGGGATCATCGACACCGAGGATCCGGCCCTTCCCTCACGGATCTTCGCGCCGTCGGGCATGATCGCAAACGCGGCCGAGAGCGACCTGCAGAAGGAGTGGGACGCCTTCTACGCCGCGCATCCCGAAGAGAACCTCGAAGGCAGCGGGCACTAGCGCCGCCGGTGGCGTGACCACGGCGGCACACCCGCCGCCGCGTCGCCACCCGAAAGGCTCCCCGCATGTCCGCACCCGCCGGCCCCGCCGACCGCCTCGTCCACGACCCCCGTGGGACGGCGCGCTCGCCGGGGCCGGCGGCGTCTGCACGGGTGAGCAGCGCGCGAGGATCGTCGGCGAAGGCGAGGCCGAGGCCGAGGGCGCGAGCGGTGCCGGCGGCACTGCTCGCGCTGCTGGTCGTGCTGCTCTGCGCGACACCGGCGTCGGCGCACGCGGCGCTGCGCTCGAGCAACCCCGCCGACGGGGCCGTCGTGACGACCCTGCCCCGCGACTTCGAGCTCGTCTTCAACGAGCAGGTCGACCCGAGCTTCGCGCAGGTCGTGATCGAGGACTCCGCCGGCACGAATCGCGCCCAGCAGGACCTCTCGGTGCGGGGTCCGTCGGTGAGCGGGACGATGCCCCGCGATCTGCCTGCCGGGCGCACGACGCTGCGTTACCGTGTGGTCAGCGCCGACGGCCATCCCGTCGCCGGTGACGTCTCGTTCGAATTGCGGACCCCGGCGGCGAGTGACGCCGTCGGCGCGCCACCCTCCCCCGGCGGGTCGATCCCCGCCGGCAGCCCCGCAGCCACCGCCGAGCCCGGCGCGGTGGCCACCCCCGCACCCGCGGCGACACCCGGCCCGACCGCCGACGCGGCGGCCGGCAGCTCGATCGGCAACGTCACGATGCTGGCCCTCGGCGGGATCGGCGCGATCATCTTCGGCGTCATCGTCGCCCTGCTGCTGCGCTCCGACCGGCGCTCACGCCGGTAGCCGCCCACGCGCCCGCCGGGCGCAGGACCGCGCCGGACACGACAAAGGCCCCTGGATGACCAGGGGCCTTGCGTGTCGTGCGCCATCAGGGACTCGAACCCCGAACCCAGTGATTAAGAGTCACTTGCTCTGCCAATTGAGCTAATGGCGCAACGGGTGAAACCTTACATCACCGGCGACCGGCCAGGGAAATCGGCTGGTCAGCCTGTTTCCGCGGGCCCCGGGCCGCCCCGCAAGTCCCCGCCGCGCAGGCCCGGATCGGCCCGGCGACGGCCGCCCCGCGGGCACGGCCGGCGCTCACAGATACAGCCCGGTGGCGCCGGCATCGGCGGGCGCGCTGACGGCGTGCAGGTCGCGCTCGCGCAACAACACGTAGCTGCGCCCGTCGAGCTCGACGAGGGCCTCCTGCTCGGGGTCGAAGAGGGCCCGGTCGCCGAGCGCGACCTGGCGCACGTGCTGACCGACCGCGACGACGTGCGCCCACGCCAGCCGCTTGCCCAGACTCGCGGTCGCGGGGATGAGCAGCCCGCCCCCCGTCTGCCGTTCGCCCTCCTCGCCGTCGCGGCGCAGCAGCACGCGATCGTGCAGCATCCGGATGGGCAGGGCGCCGGCGATCGGGTCAGCGGCGGTGATGCCGGAGCCAGAGGGCCGCTCGGTCACCGGACGCGGCGGTAGATCGCCAGCGCGACGAGCCCGACGACGACCGCGGCCACCGGCGCGACGACCTCATAGCGCACCTCGCCGTCCGGGGTCCGCGTCGCGGCCGCGAACGACGACTTCGCCTGCTCCAGCTGCCGCTTGGCGAAGTTGCCCGGCGTCACCCGGTAGGCGAGCTCGTCGATCGTCGCGGCCAGGCGCGTGCGGGTCTGCTCGATGTTCTTCTCGAGGTGGGAGACCGAGGGGTTCTGCGAAGGCATTCGGGCGTGTCCTTTCGGTGCCGGTGTCCGCTCCGGGCCGCAGCGTCACCCCGCCGAGACGAGGATCGGGCGCCGGGCTCGGCGGTCAGGCCGTCGAGTCGGGACCCGGTGGCCGGGTGTATCGGATGGGTATCGGATGGTCGTGCGTGCGACGCTAACCTACCCGGCATGACGCGACTGCAACCCGGTGACCCGGCGCCGCCCTTCGAGCTGCCCGCCGACGACGGCTCGACGATCTCCTCGGCGCGCTTCGCCGGGGCGCGCACCGTGCTCTTCGTCTACCCGGCCGCGATGACCCCGGGCTGCACCACCCAGGCCTGCGACTTCCGTGACGCGCTCGCGCCGCTGCGAGACGCCGGCTACGAGGTGCTCGGCCTCAGCCCGGACCCCGTCGACAAGCTCGTCCGCTTCGCCGAGAAGGAGCGCCTCACCTACCCGTTGCTGTCGGACCCGGGCAAGGACGTGCTGCGCGCCTACGGGGCCTACGGCACGAAGAAGCTCTACGGCAAGGAGGTCGTCGGCGTGATCCGCTCGACCTTCGTCATCGGCCCCGACGCCACCATCGAGCTGGCCCGCTACAACGTCCGCGCCACGGGCCACGTCGCCTCGCTGACCAAGGCCCTGGGGATCACGCTCGGCTCGTAGGCGGCCGCGAGCCTCACGATGCAGCGCGGCAGCTGGACACCGCGCGGATCGAGGTGCGGATGACGGTGCGGAAGAAGGGACTCGAACCCTCACGCCCTCTCGGGCACAGGAACCTAAATCCTGCGTGTCTGCCAGTTTCACCACTTCCGCGCAACGCGCCCAGGCTAGTCCAGCGTCACGACAGCAGCGGGCGGACCTGCCGTCCGAGCAGCTCGATGAAGCCCGGCACGTCGGTCTCGTCGCGCGCGGGCACGACGTTGACGGTGCCGATGCCTCCTGCGCCCAGCTCGGCGACGACGTCGGCGATCTGCTCGACGCTGCCCGCGGCCGCATACAGCCCGTAGTCGGCGACGTCGGCCTCGAGCCGGCGCAGCGCGTCGGGCCCGACGGCCGCGCCGATCGCGATGGTGATCTCGGGCCGCGCCGACCCCCCGGGGCGACGGGCGATCCCGGCCTCGAGGTGCCGCAGCGCGTCGTCGAGCCCGTCGCGGCCCACGCCGGCGAGCATGACCCCGTCGCCGTGCTGCGCCGCGAACTCCAGCGTCTTGGGCCCGGTGCCCCCGATGTAGAGGGGCCCGGGCGGCGGCGGCCAGTGCAGCCGCACCCGATCGAGCGTGACGTAGCGGCCCGAGGTGCTCACCTCCTGGCCCGCGAGCAGCGCGCGCAGGGCCGCCACATATTCGGCCAGCAGGGTCATCGGCGAGGCCGCCCGCACGCCCGCCTGGCCCATCCACTCCTGGACGCCGTGACCGACGCCCGGCACGAACCGGCCCGGGAAGAGCCGCTGCAGCGTCGCGATCTCCATCGCCGCGAGCCCGACGACCCGCAGCGGGGTCGGCATGAGGCCGAGCTGCACGCGGACCCGGCTCGTCAGCGCCAGGGCCGCGGCGCTCGTCGCGACGCCGGACTCGGCGAAGCAGTCCTCCCACAGGCACAGGTCCTGCAGGTGGCGGTCGGCGGCCGCGGCGATGTCGGGCAGCGCTTCGGGCGGTTGGGCCCAGGGGACGAAGGACACACCGAGTCGAGGAGTCATGGCCGGCACCCTACGGGGCAGCACCGACACGCACGGCCGTCGCGACCGCTCGCCTCGCTCCCGTCCCGAGCACACCCCGGTCGCACCCCGATCCGGACCCGGTCGCATCCCGAGTGCAGGCCCCGCGGGCTAGCCGAGGATGTCGGGCAGCGCGAGGGCGAGCGCGCGGAACGCCTTGCCGCGGTGCGAGATCGCGTTCTTCTCCGCCGGCTCCAGCTCGGCCGCGGTCACCTGGCGCCCGGCGACCTGCAGGATCGGGTCGTAGCCGAAGCCGTGGGTCCCCCGCGGCGCGTAGGTCAGGCTCCCCTCGAAGCGACCCTCCCGCGCGACGCTGCGCCCGTCGGGCAGCGCGAGCGCGGCGCAGCAGACGAACGCCGCGTCGCGGTGCTCCGGCGGCACGTCGCCGAGCTGGTCGAGCAGCAGCCGCAGGTTCGCCTCGTCGTCGCCGTGCCGGCCGCACCAGCGGGCGCTGAAGACGCCGGGCGCCCCGCCGAGCACGTCGACCGCGAGACCGGAGTCGTCGGCCAGCGCCGGCAGACCGGTCTGGAAGGCGACCGTGCGGGCCTTGAGGATCGCGTTCTCCTCGAAGGTCACGCCGGTCTCGACGACCTCGGCGACGAGCGGGAAGGACTCGACGCCGACGAGCTCGAGACGCAGGTCGGCGAGCACGTCCGCCAGGATCGCCCGCAGCTCCACGACCTTGCCGGGGTTGCGGGTCGCCAGCACGAGACGCCGGTCGTCCGGGGAGGCCTCGATCGGCCCGATCCCGCCGAGGCCGCCCGCCGGTCCGTCGCTCGGCGCGGTCATCGCGCCCGCCCCTGGGCGAGGGCCTCCTGCTGCCGGCGGGTCAGCTCGGTGCAGCCGACGACGGCCAGCCGCAGCATGGCGTCGAGCAGATCCCGGTCGAAGGGCGCGCCCTCGGCCGTGCCCTGCACCTCGACGAAGCGCCCGTCGCCGGTCATGACGACGTTCATGTCGGTGTCGGCGTCGACGTCCTCCGGATAGTCCAGGTCGAGCACCGGCAGTCCACCGACGACCCCGACCGACACCGCGGACACCGAGCCGGTCAGCGGCGTCGCGCCGGGGGCGACCGCGCGCATCCGGCGGCCGGTCTCGATGGCGTCGGCGAGCGCGACATACGCGCCGGTGATCGCGGCCGTGCGGGTGCCGCCGTCGGCCTGCAGCACGTCGCAGTCGAGCACGATCGTGTTTTCTCCGAGCTGGCCGGTGTCGACGACCGCGCGCAGGGAGCGGCCGATGAGCCGCGAGATCTCGTGGGTGCGCCCGCCGATCTTGCCGCGCACGGACTCGCGGTCGCTGCGCGTGTTGGTCGAGCGCGGCAGCATCGCGTATTCGGCCGTCACCCAGCCCTGCCCGGAGCCCTTGCGCCAGCGCGGCACCCCGGGGGTGAACGACGCCGCGCACAGCACGCGCGTGCGCCCGAACTCCACGAGCACCGAGCCTTCCGCGTGATCGAGCCAGTGCCGGGTGATGCGGATCTCGCGCAGTTCGTCCGGTGCGCGCCCGTCGTGTCGAGGCATGGGCGCCAGCCTAACCAGGCCCTCGCACGCGCCGGGCCCCGACGGAGCAGTCCGGCGCCGCCCGGGCCCGGATGCCACTCAGATGTCGTAGGTGTGCTCGGGCTGGGCGAGCTCGACGAAGCCGGGCCAGTGCTCCTGGGCCTGCTCACGGCATACCTGCGGGTCGTTCCACGCCGGGATGTGGGTGAGCATGAGCCGCCCCACTCCCCCGGCGGCCACCGCGGCCTGCGCGGCCCGGGCCCCGCTCATGTGCACGCCGACGACGTCGTCGCGCCCGTCGATGTAGGCGGAGTCGGCGAGCATGAGGTCGGCCCCGGCGCACAGCTGCGACAGCTCGTCGCACAGGTCGGTGTCGCCGGTGTAGGCGAGCACGGCCCCGTCGGCCTCGACCCGCAGCCCGTAGGCCTCGACCGGATGCCGCACCGGCACGGGCGAGATCGTGAACGGCCCGACGACGACGGGCTCGTGCGCGCGATACGTGTGGAAGCTCAGGCACGGCTCGAGCGGCTCGGGCTCCACGACGCCGTAGGCGCGCGCGAGCCGCGCCGACGTGCCGCGCGGCCCGTAGACCGGCAGGGGCGCTGAGGGCCGGCGCACCGGCGAGTAGCACCACATGACCTTCAGGGAGCACAGGTCGAGGCAGTGGTCGGGGTGCAGGTGGGTCAGGACCACCGCGTCGAGGTCGAGCGGGTCGAGGTGGCGCTGCAGCACCCCGAGCGCGCCGTTGCCGAAGTCGAGCGCGACCCGCCACGTGCGGCCCTCGTGCTCGGCGGTCACGACGTAGCAGGAGGCCGCGCTGTGCGGGCCGGGGAAGCTGCCGGAGCAGCCGACGACGAGGAGCTTCATGCGACGCTCGCCAGCTGCTCCACCTGGAGCCGGTCGATCTCGGGGCCGAGGAAGCGCCGGGCCAGGCGGCGGAACTCGGCCGGGTCGCCGGTGGTCCGGAACGTGTGGGCGGGCGCCGCGCCGCTGCTGAGCTGCCCGCGGTCGGCGAGCACGCGGTAGACGTCCTTGGCGGTCTCCTCGGCCGAGGACACGAGGGTCACCAGGTCGCCCATGACGTAGGAGATGACGCCCGTCAGCAGCGGGTAGTGGGTGCAGCCGAGGATGAGGGTGTCGACGTCGGCCTGCTGCAGCGGCTCCAGATACTCCCGGGCCACCGCGAGCAGCTCGTCGCCGCCGGTGATCCCGGCCTCGACGAATTCGACGAACCGCGGGCAGGCCCGGCTCAGGACCGTCAGCTGCGGCGCGGCGGCGAACGCGTCGGGATAGGCGCGGGACCGGTGGGTGCCGGCGGTGGAGATCACGCCGATCCGCCCGTTGCGGGTCGCGGCGGCGGCCCGCCGCACGGCGGGGCGGATCACCTCGACGACCGGCACGTCATACCGCTCCCGCGCGTCGTGCAGCATCGCGGCGCTCGCGGTGTTGCAGGCGATGACGACGAGCTTGACTCCCGACTCGACGAGGGAGTCGACGCATTCGAGCGCGAAGCGCCGGGTCTGGGCGATCGGCCGCGGCCCGTAGGGCGCCCGGGCCGTGTCTCCCAGGTAGCTCACCGACTCGTGCGGGAGCTGATCGAGGACGGCGCGCGCCACCGTCAGGCCTCCGTAGCCGGAGTCGAAGATGCCGATCGGTGCGTCCGTCACCTCCCGAGGATACTGTCCCGCGGCGCGCCCACCCCAGTCTCGGACCGTGTCCTACGCCACGGTGTGCCACAACACCGCGTTATCCGTCGCGCGCCCGACGACCCGATCGGCGGTCGAACGCCCGAGCCCGCCGACGCCCCAGGGGAGTCGGCGGGCTCGGAGGTCGCAACGATCGGCGCAGGCCCCGTCTCGGGCGACGCGAGGTCAATCGGTGGCCGCGCCGGCCCCGGGCAGGTCCCCGGCGTGCCGCGCGGCATGCGCCTCGTCCTCGGCGCCGGGGTCGACGCGCGTCGGGTCGAGCACGCGCTGCAGGAAGGTGCGGGTCCGCTCGTGGCGCGGGTTGCCGATGACGTCGGCGGCGGGCCCCTCCTCGACGACGACGCCGCCGTCCATGAAGAGCACGCGGTCGGCGACGTCACGCGCGAAGGCCATCTCGTGCGTGACGACCAGCATCGTCATGCCCTCGCGGGCCAGGCGGCGCATGACCGAGAGCACGTCGCCGACGAGCTCGGGGTCCAGCGCCGACGTCGGCTCGTCGAAGAGCATGAGGTCGGGGTCCATCGACAGGGCCCGCGCGATCGCGACGCGCTGCTGCTGGCCGCCGGACAGCTTCGCCGGGTGCGAGGCGCCGCGGTCACCGAGGCCGACCTTGTCGAGGTTGGCCTGGGCGATCTGGCGGGCCTCGGCGTCGCTGCGCTTGAGCACCGTCTTCTGCGCGATCGTGCAGTTCTGCATCGCCGTCAGGTGCGGGAAGAGGTTGAACTGCTGGAAGACCATCCCGACCCCGCGGCGGACGCCGTCGATGTCGCAGTCGGGGTCGGTGACCTCCTCGTCGTGCACCCGGATGCTGCCGGAGGTGGGCTGCTCGAGCAGGTTGACGCAGCGCAGCAGCGTCGACTTGCCCGAGCCCGACGGCCCGATGATGCAGACGACCTCGCCGCGGCGCACCCGCAGGTCGATGCCGCGCAGCACCTCCAGCGGCCCGAAGGACTTGTGCAGGTCGGTGACGACGACGACGTCCTCGCCGGCGTCGGGCTCGCGCTCGGAGCGGGTCGGGGGTGCGGTCATCGCGACTTCGCCGCCTTCGCTTCCAGGTGCCCGACGAGCACCGTCAGGGGCAGGGTGATGAGCAGGTAGCAGAAGCCCGCGACGACCAGCGGCGTGAGGTTGGCGTTGGCCTGCGCGGCCTCGCGGCCGAACTTCGTCAGCTCGTAGCCGCTCATCGACAGGCCCAGCACGTAGACCAGCGAGGAGTCCTTGACCAGCAGGATCAGCTCGTTGGTCAGCGGCGGCAGGATGATCCGGAAGGCTTGCGGCAGCACGATCTTGCGCATCGCCATCGACGACGGCATGCCCAGGGAGCGGGCCGCCTCGACCTGCCCCTTGGGCACCGCCTGGATGCCCGCGCGGATCGTCTCGGCCATGTAGGCGCTCGCGACCATGCCCAGGGCCACCCAGACCGTGCCGTAGGGGTCGAACGGGATGATCAGGCCGTCGAAGGCGATGGGCAGCAGCCCGAACGCGATGAAGACGACGATCGCCGGGAGCCCGCGGAAGAACTCGATGTAGGCCCGGGCCAGCCACCGGTAGGGCGCGATCTCCGAGAGCCGCATGAGCGCCAGCACGGTGCCGACGACCATGCCGAAGACGAACGCGCCGATCGTGTAGAGGATCGTGTTGCCCAGGGCGCGCAGCAGCGCCGGGCCGACGGTCTCCTGGACCAGCGAGGGGCGCGCGAAGACGTCGATGATTTGCGCCCAGTTGGCCGAGAAGGCCGCCAGCAGCGCCAGCACGACGAGCAGCGCGTACTGCGCCCAGCGGATGCGCTTGGCACGCGCACGAGGGGAGCGACGGGTCGTCGCTCCCCTCGTGGCGGTGGGGGTCGAGGTCACCGGGCTCAGGACGAGGTCGCCGGCGACGCGGCGGGGGACTGCGTGCCCGTCGCGGCTCCGTCGGAGGCGCCGGGGGTCGTGCCGAACCACCGCTTGTAGATCTCGTCGTAGCTGCCGTCGGACTTGGCCTTGGTGATCGCCGCGTCGACCTTGTCCATGATGGCCTTGGCGTTCGCGTCGTCCTTCATCGCGAGGATGCCGTACTGCTCGCCGGTGGCGAACTCGGCGACGACCTCGGTGTCGGGGTTGTCCTTGGCGAAGTCGTAGAGCACGCCGTTGTCGTTGATGGCGGCGTCGACGCGGCCGGCCTTGACGGCGTTGACGGACAGCGGCAGGTCGTCGAAGACGACGGGCTCGTAGCCGTTGGCCGCCTGGTTCTTCGTCGCGTACTCCTGGCCGGTCGTGCCGGTCTGCACACCGAGCTTCTTGCCCTTGAGGGTCGCCAGGTCGGTGACGCCGGAGCCCTTCTTGGTCAGCAGCGCCTGCGTGGCGTCGAAATACGGCACGGAGAAGAGCACGGCCTGCTTGCGGGCGTCGGTGATCGTCGTGCCGGCCGCGGCGATGTCACACTTCTTGGCCTTGAAGACGGCGCCCGTCGTGATCTGCTCGAAGTCGATGTCGACGATCTGGGTCTCGACGCCCATCTCCTTGGCCGCGAGGTCGACGATGTCGACGTCGAATCCGACCGTCTTGCCGTCCTGGTTGAACTCGAACGGCTTGTAGGTCAGGTGGGTGCAGACCGTGAGCTTGCCGGCGGAGACCAGCTGCGGCCCCCCGGACTGGGCGCCGGTCGCGCCGCCCGATCCGCTGCCGCCGGAGTCGCTCGAGCCGCAGGCGGCGAGGGCCATCGGGGCGAGCAGGACGGCGGCGGCGACACCGGCGAGGCGGGTGCGTGCGCGCAGGGTGCTGGGCACTGGGACTCCTTCGGGAGGCGGAGATGACGTGCGGCCGATTCTCACCGACCACACGGCCCGGGTCCACCGACCCAGCCGAATCCCGCGGTCACGATCGCGCAAACACCCCTCCCGCCGCCGGCCTCGACACCTACCCGACGGCCACCCGACGGGCACCCGACGGCCCAGCTCGTGACGGGTGGGCCGCCGCCGAGTCAGGGCAGGAGGGACTGCGCGAGCCCCTCCTGCAGCCAGGTCGCGAAGTCGTAGGCGAGCACGAGCGGCACCCGCGGATCGTCGTCGGGGGCGCCCGCCAGCTCCTCCTCGACGGCGTCGACGTCGCCCTCGGTGGCCAGCCCGAGGCGCTGGCCCAGCACGAGGCGCACGTCGGTGAGCGCGACGACGAAGGCGCTCGCCTGCGCCGGCTCCAGCGTGATGCGCCCGGCGTCGTCCGCCGCGTCCAGGCAGGCGATCGCGATGTCGATGCGGGCGAGCTTGCCGCGCAGCACCCCGCCGCCGCGGCCGCGGCGGAACTCGGCCGAGGCCAGCGGGTCGTCGCGGTGGGCGTCGGGCAGCAGCCGCTGCAGCGCCGGGTCGTCACCGGGGCCGTCGAGCGCCGCGCTCGCGCTGGCCAGCATCGCCTCGATCGCGGCCTCATCGATGTCCGCGGCGTCGCCGGCGCTCCCCGGTCCGGGCGCCTGCGCGGTCGCCGGCTCGGGTGGGGTCGCCGACTCCAGGAGCAGCCGGGTCTGCTCGAAGAGCGAGCGCAGCAGCGCCCGCTCCCCCGCCTCCAGTTGCCCCTCGATGGCGCCCTTGGCGCGACGGCCGTGGCCGCCGGCGCCGAGCTTGCGCTTGCGGTGGAACGCTCGGGCCACTACTCGTCCTTCTGGTAGGTCGCCCACAGTCCGTAGCCCTGCAGTGCCTCGGTGTGCTTCTCCATCTCGGCCTTGTCGCCGGACGCGACGACCGCGCGACCCCGGTGGTGGACGTCGAGCATGAGGCGCGTCGCCTTCTCGCGGCTGTAGCCGAAGTACGTCTGGAAGACGTAGGTGACGTAGGTCATGAGGTTGACGGGATCGTTCCACACCAACGTGATCCACGGGCGGTCGGCCTCGGGCACGGACTGCTCGAGCACCTCGTCCTGCTGCACCGGCGCGATCGACACCACACCACCATAGGCTGCCCCCCGTGACGAGCACTGCACTGCTGACCGACCACTACGAGCTGACGATGATGCAGGCCGCGCTGCACAGCGGGGCGGCGCATCGGCGCAGCATCTTCGAGCTCTTCGGGCGACGATTGCCCGACGGGCGACGCTACGGGGTGGTCGCGGGGACCGGCCGCTTCCTGCAGGAGTTGGCCGACTTCCGTTTCGGGCCGGAGCAGATCGACGACCTCGCGCGGCGCCGGGTCGTCGACGACGCGACGCTGGACTACCTGCGTGACTACCGCTTCACCGGCGACATCCACGGCTATGCCGAGGGCGACATCTACTTCCCGGGGTCACCGCTGCTCGTCGTCGAGGGCACCTTCGCCGAGGCCGTCGTGCTCGAGACGCTCGCGCTGTCGATCTACAACCACGACTGCGCGGTGGCCTCCGCGGCCGCGCGGATGGTCACGGCCGCCGGAGACCGGCCGTGCATCGAGATGGGGTCGCGGCGCACCCACGAGCAGGCGGCGGTCGCGGCGGCGCGGGCCGCCTACATCGTCGGCTTCGCCACGACGAGCAACCTGCAGGCCGGGCACGTCTACGGCATCCCCACGGCCGGCACGAGCGCGCACTCCTTCACGCTGCTGCACGACGACGAGGAGGCGGCGTTCCGCGCGCAGGTCGAGAGCCTGGGCAGCGGCACGACGCTGCTCGTGGACACGTATGACGTGCGCCGCGCCGTCGATCTGGCCGTGGCGGTCGCCGGGCCGGGGCTGGGCGGCGTGCGGCTCGACTCCGGCGACCTGCTGGCCCAGGCCCACGAGGTGCGCGCCCAGCTCGACGCGCTCGGGGCGACCGGCACGAAGATCGTCGTCACCTCCGACCTCGACGAATACGCGATCGCGGCGCTGGCCGCGGCCCCCGTCGACCGGTATGGGGTCGGCACGTCCCTGGTCACCGGCAGCGGCCACCCGACGGCGAGCCTGGTCTACAAGATCGTCTCGCGCGCCGACGACTCCGGCCGGCTCGTCGACGTCGCCAAGAAGAGCAAGGACAAGGCGTCGGTCGGGGGCCGCAAGCACGCGACCCGGCGCCTCGACGACGCCGGCGTCGCGATCGCCGAGGTCATCGGCATCGGCGAGGTGCCCGGCAGCGACGCCAACGACCGCGAGCTGCTCGTGCCGCTCGTGCGCGGCGGCGGAGTCGTCGCCGACACCTCCGCCGCGGCCGCCCGTGAGCGACACCACGCCGCGCTCGCCGAGCTGCCCGCCCGGGCCCACCGGCTCTCGCGCGGGGAGCCCGCGATCCCGACGATCTTCGTCGACGACGAGCCGCCGGAGGCGGTCCTGCTGCGCGACCCGCACGCGTAGCCCCGCCCGAAGCGCGGCGGGTGAACGCCCGGCGGCGCCGCGATCCTCCAGACTGGCAGGGATCGCGGCCGCGGCACCACGAGCGCACCACGAGGCACCACGAGGGCACCTCGCGGGCAGCACGAGCAGGAGGCACCTATGAGCACCCGCGCACTCATCGTCGTCGACGTGCAGAACGACTTCTGCGAGGGCGGCTCGCTCGCCGTCGCCGGTGGCGCGCTCGTCGCCGAGCGGGTCGCCGCGCACATCGCGGCGCACGGGGGCGACTACGCGACGATCGTCGCGACCGCCGACTGGCACATCGACCCGGGCTCACACTTCAGCCAGACCCCGGACTTCGTCGACTCCTGGCCCGTGCACTGCCGTGCCGGCACCCCCGGCGCGGACTTCCACCCCGGCGTCGCCCCCGCGCTCGAGCGCGTCGAGGCTGTCTTCCGTAAGGGCGAATACGCCGCCGCTTACAGCGGATTCGAGGGCCGCAGCGCGCCGCCGGCCGCCGGCGCCGCCGGCGAGAGCGGCGCCGACGACACGGGAGTCGGGCTGCGCGAGTGGCTCGCGCACGAGGGCGTCGACGAGGTCGACATCGTCGGCATCGCCACCGACTACTGCGTGCGGGCGACGGCGATGGACGCCCTCGCCGCCGGCCTGTCGACCCGGGTGCTGCTCGACCTGACCGCGGGGGTCTCCCCGCAGTCCACGACCCGAGCCCTGGCCGACCTGCGCGAGGCCGGCGCCGAGCTCGCCGGCACCCTGCCGGCCTGACCCCGACGCGACAATCACTACTTGAGCGACACCTTCACCCCGCCGGAGAACATGGAGTCGTGCAGTTCGAGCGTGGCGAGCTCGACGTCCTTCGGTACATCGAACAGCAGCGGGGCCTGCTTGACCGTGTTGCCAGGGTTGATGTTCTCCAGGAATGCCTTGTTGGCGTCCGGGAGCGCAAAGAACTCGTGCGAGGTGTTGAATTCGCGACCCTTGGAGTCGATGAGCTTCTGGCTGGTGGCTTCCAGGGTCTTGGCCTGGTCGCCGATGTTTGTGACATCCACCGGGATCACGATGAACTTCCCCTGTGCGTTCACCTTCGTCATGCCTGACCCGATGCTGGCGCCCTCGTCCTTCGGCTTGCCCACGGTGAACTCGAATGCGCCGTCCCGCACCGGCACGCCGATCTTCACGTCGCCCGATTCGCCGACGGCCTGTTGCCCACCCTTGGCCTGCTGCTGCCCGGCTGAGGCTGGCTGCTGCCCGGCTCCGGCAGATCCCGCCACTGTGCTCGACGGCTGGTCGCCGCCCCCGACAGCGACAGACAAGGCCGTCACAGCGACCAGAGCGATCGGAATGACGAAGCGCTTCTTCTTGAACCAGGGCCGCATCGCCTTGCGGTAGGCCTTGTCCGCCTTCGCTTGAGCGCGCGCATCCTGCACCGATGCGCCCTGGGGCTGACCGCCGGTCTCCTGTGTTGACATGCCGTTCCTCATTCACGGGCGTCACAACCGCAGCCCCTGCGGGCGGCGGGTCGTCCACAGGGATCATCGGCACCGCCACTGGCCCCATTACGGTGATATCGGTCACGAAACCCGTTCGGACTCTAGCCGTTTCGCGGGTTACGGCCTATCGGCTCGGCCTGGCGAACGCGGGCGCCGCGCGGCCCCGCAGCCCGCAAGGGGCGGCGGGGCCGCGAGGGCGCCCAGCGCGGTCAGACGAGGCCGAGGGAGACGGCTTCCTCCCAGAGCTCCTCGCGGATGCGGGGGTGGGCGGCGTATTCGATGAGGTGCGCGGCCTGGGTGTGTTCGTCGTAGCCGTCCATGTCGGCGACGCCGTTCTCCGTGACGACGGCGGTGTGCTGGAAGCTCGTGACGGGCTCGTCGAGCAGCGGCACGATCGTCGACGTGTCGGCCTTGGGGTGCCAGGAGCGCAGCGCCATGATCGCCTGGCCGCCGCGGGCGTGCCGGGCACCGACGGTGAAGTCGGTCTGGCCGCCGAAGCCGGAGTGGATGCGCGCGCGGATCCGCGAGGCGTTCGCCTGGTCGAGCAGGTCGACCTGCAGCGCGGTGTTGATGCTCGTCATGCCGGGGTTCTGCGCGATGCGCGCCGGCGAGTTCGTCGTCTCGGTCCGCAGGATCCGCACCCGGTTGTTCAGATGCACCCACGCGTTGAGGTCCGTCGAGCCGTGCACGAACGAGCTGATCAGCTGCCGGTCGGGGTCGAGCGCGCCGGCGTCGTCGAGGGCCAGGACACCGTCGGCGAGCATCTCGGTCCAGATGCCGAGGTTCTTCTTCTTCAGCAGCCCGGCGAGCGTCGCGTCGGGGATCTCACCGATGCCCATCTGCAGGGTCGCGCCGTCGCCGATGCGGTCCGAGACGAGCTGGCCGATGATCCGGGCGGACTCGATGCGGTCGATGCCCTTGCTCGGGGCGCTCTCCTTGGGGTGGGCGGCGGCCGCGTCCTTGGCGGTCCCGGCCTGGTGCGCGTGGCCGCCGAAGGGCTCGTCGACCTCGATGAGCGCGTCGAAGTCCTCGACGGGGAACTCGCCGTCGCCGTAGGTGTACGGCATGTGCGGGTTCATCTGGGCGATGACGACCCCGCCGTTGGCGCGCACCGACTCGATCGCCGCGGGCAACACGTTGACCTCGATGCCCAGCGACACCTTGCCGTTGACCGGCGTCGAGGTGTGCACGAGGGCGATGTCGACGGGCAGCCGGCCGTGGTAGAGGGTCGGCACGTGCGACAGGCGCGACGGGTAGTAGGCCAGGCGCGGGCTCTTGCGCATGCCGACGCCGACGAACGCGGACTCCAGGACGACGCCGGTCCGGTCGGGCACGCCCGCGGGCGCGTTGAGCATGTGCAGCCGGTAGGCGGGCAGGATCGCGTCCATCGCGCGCAGCGCCGTCCAGGGCACGGCCCCGTTGCCGCTGACGACCATCCGGTAGTCGCGGCGCGAGGTGTCGAGGATCGAGGGCAGGGTTTCGAACGTGGTGATCGGCACGGCTACCAGGGTGCCCTATCGACTCCGCGGAGATGCGGGACCGTGGTCCCCACCTCGGCATTCGAGTCCGTGCCACCGCGCCTGCACGAGCGTTCCCGCCGCGGGAGCCAGCCCAGCCGCCGTGGGCGCGAGCCTCAGCCGCCGTGGGCGCGATGCTCAGCCGCCGCGGGCGGCCCGGTCACGGCTCCGCAGCGGGCCGGACACGACGACCTCCGTGCCGGCGGCCTTGTCGTGCAGGGCCTGGCGGCGCGGGTCGCGCAGCGGCCACAACAGGTCGACGGCCTGAAAGATCGCGGCGGCCCAGGAGACGAAGGGGATGCCGCTGAAGATGTTGATGACGTTCTTGATGACGGTGCGGCGCAGCCCGACGAGGAAGGGCACCGGCGCGTCGACGCCGACGGGCCGCACCCGCAGACCGACGATCCGCCGCCCCGGGGTGACTCCCGACCGGGAGAGGAAGGCCGACTCGAGCAGCACATACATCAGCGTCTGGATGAGGGTGATCATGCCGAGGTCGACGATGACCTCCGTCGGCAGCATCGGCGCCTGCGCGGCCGTCGACGCCGCGTCGGGGAACTGCGCGATCCAGGCCGTCATCCCCTCCTGGGCCCGCTCCGCGCGCGACCAGGTCAGCGGCAGGCAGACGATCATGACGAGCAGCCCGTCCAGGAGCAGGGCGAACACCCGGCGCCACCAGCCGGCGCGGCGCGTCGCCTCGCGGCGGCTCGTGCGCTGCGGCCCGGCCTGCTGAGCGTGATACTGCGCCCACTCCTGCGCCGAGGCGCCGGCGGCGGGCTCGCTGACGCCCTGCCCCGCGGGCGTGGGACGCCGGTTGGCGACGTGCTCGGTCCACACGACGCCATCCCAATACCGCAGGAGGTCCGCGTCGTGCGGGTCGTCGTACCAACCGGACGGTCGCTGCTCCACCATGCCCCGAATCCTCGCAGACCCGCCGCCGGGTGGAGCGAGGCTGTCCAGGCCCGAGTCCGTCGAGCGACGCAGTGTGGCGCGCGGCGACAGGTGCCGTGACGTCGAGCAGTGGTGCGCCCGGCGGCGCGCGCGGGACGTGCCGTGAGGTCAGCGGCGGCCGACGAGCCAGCGGCGGACGACGTCGATCCGCTCGCCGACCTGGTCGTTGCTCGCCTGGTCCAGCGCCGGCCCGCCGCAGTGGCGGCGCAGGTCGTTGTGGACGACGCCGTGCGGCGAGCCGCTCTTGCGGGCGTAGGCGGCGACGAGCGAGTTCAGCTCCTTGCGCCGGGCGGCCAGGGCCCGGTGCGCCGACACGGCCGCGCTCTCCTGCCGGGGGGTGCCGCCGCGGCGGGAGTGCTCGTGTTGGCGCTGCCGCAGCACCTGGGCGACCTGGTCGGGCTCGAGGAGCCCGGGCAGCCCGAGATACTCCTCTTCCTCCTGCGACCCGGACGCGGCGGTGAGGCCGAACTGCTCGGCGTCGAAGAGGACGTGGTCGAACTCGGCGTCGGATTCCAGCGCTTCGAACCGGGATTCGAGAGCGCCGGAGGCCTTTTCCTCCCGGTTGGCCTCCTCCAGGAGCGCCTCTTCGGGGGCCCACAGGCCCTCGTCCGCGTCGGTGGCCTTGGGCCGGTCGAGGGCGTGGTCGCGCTCGGCCTCCAGGGCGGCGGCGTGCGCCAGGATCGGCGCGACGCTCGGCAGGAAGATCGACGCGGTCTCGCCGCGGCGCCGCGCGCGCACGAAGCGACCGACGGCCTGGGCGAAGAAGAGCGGCGTCTGGGTCGACGTCGCGTAGACCCCGACGCACAGCCGCGGCACGTCGACGCCCTCGGAGACCATCCGCACCGCGACCATCCAGCGCTGCGTGCCCGAGGCGAACTCCTCGATCCGGGCGCTGGCGCCGGCGTCGTCGGACAGCACGACGACGGGCCGCTCCCCCGTGATCGCCGTCAGCTGCTTGGCGTAGGCGCGTGCCTTCGTCTGGTCGGTCGCGATGACCAGGCCACCGGCGTCCTCGACGTGCCGGCGCACCTGCTCCAGGCGCTTGTCGGCGGCCGCGAGGACCGACGGGATCCACTGCCCCGCCGGGTCGAGGGCGGTCCGCCAGCTCTGGGCGACGATGTCCTTGGTCGCGGGCTCCCCGAGCCGCGCGGCGATCTCGTCACCGGCGCTGGTGCGCCACCGCATCGCCCCGCCGTAGGCGAGGAAGAGGACGGGGCGCACGACGCCGTCCTCGAGGGCCTGGGCGTAGCCGTAGGTGTAGTCGCTCGACGAGCGTCGGATGCCCTGGGCGTCCTCGGCGTAGGTGACGAACGGGATCGGGTTGGTGTCCGAGCGGAAGGGCGTGCCGGTCAGGGCGAGGCGCCGCGTCGCCGGCTCGAACGCCTCGCGGATCGCGTCACCCCAGGACAGCGCGTCGCCGCCGTGGTGGATCTCGTCGAGGATCACCAGGGTCCGGGCGTTCTCGGTGCGGGCCCGGTGCAGCAGCGGCTTGCTCGCGACGCCCGCGTAGGTCAGCGCCACCCCGTCGAAGTCGCCGGCGTGCCGACCGACGGTGTTGGTGAAGCCCGGGTCCAGCGAGATACCGACGCGGGCCGCGGCCTCGGCCCACTGGGTCTTGAGGTGCTCGGTCGGGGCGACGACCGTGATCCGCCGGACGACGCCCGTGGCGAGCAGCTCGGCGGCGATCCGCAGCGCGAACGTCGTCTTGCCGGCCCCGGGCGTGGCGACCGCGAGAAAGTCCCGCGGGGCCTGCTCGGTGTAAGTCGACAACGCGGCGGCCTGCCAGGCCCGCAGCTTGCCGGCGGTGCCCCAGGCGGCCCGCTCGGGGAAGGAGGGTGAGAGATGCTCAGCGGCCGACGTACTCATAGCGCCGCCGAGACTAACCCGCCGCGGGCGCCGCGGGCCGCAGGTGTCCGCCACCCGCCGGTCGCCGGGCGTGTTCGCCGCTGCGCCGCCCCGGGCACGCAGACGCCCGCCCGGGCCGCGGGATGTCCGCGGGGCCCGGGCGGGCGTCCGATCAGCGGCAGCGGGCCGAAAGGGCCCGCCACCAGGGAGCGTGTCTTCAGGAGAGCCGCTGGAAGAGGTTGTGATCCTGCGCGCACGTGACGTCGCCGCCGGGCAGCCGCCCGCTGACCAGGTAGCGGGTGCGGATCCGGGTCGCGCAGCCGGAGGTGTCGAGCACTGCGTGGCCCCAGCCGGGCACCGTGACGAGCCGGGAGTCGGCGCGCAGCCGGCGAGCGGCGTGCGCTCCGGCATACGGGGTGGCGGGGTCGTTGGTCGTGTTGAGGATCAGCAGGCCGCCCTTGGCCGGCTTGTCGAAGGTGCCGCGGACGGCGCCGGGGCTGTGGAAGGGCCAGCGGGCGCACACCGACGACGTCCACGTCCACAGCGAGCCGAAGCCGGGCGCGACCCGATCCGCCGACGCGGCCGCACGCACCCACGCCTGCGGGTCGCGCGGGTGCACGCCGTCGTCGCAGACGACCCCGGAGAAGCCGGCGAAATACATCGGCGTGGGGGCGGGCTCCTCGACGGGCGCGGGCGGGTCGTAGGCGAGGCGGCTCTTGCGGTTGGCCGCGTCGCGGGCCATCACCTTGGTGTAGGCCGCGTAGGCCTTCGCCTGGACGGCCTGCGGCGGGTTGCCGCCGGACTGGGCGAGGAGCGAGAGCTGGTGGATGAGCCCCAGCACGTCGGGCACGCCCTCGTAGTCGTACAGGCCCGAGTTGACGATCGCCACGACGAGGTCCCACGTGAGGGAGAAGTCCTCACCCAGGGAGATCGGCGTGCCCGCGAGTTTGCGCAGGGTCTGCCAGTCCTGACGGATCGTCTTGTGCTCGGCGCAGTAGGCCTCGCCGAGCCGCTCGCACTCGGCGATCGCCGACATCAGGGCCTTCTGACCGCCCAGGTGCGACCCGAGACGGGTCGTCATCGGCACGGTCGCACCCTCGCCGCGGCGGCCGCCGGTCCACGCGATCGGGTCGAGGGTGCCGTCGACGACCATCGTGCGGACCCGGCTCGGGAAGAGCTGGCTGTAGGTCGCGCCGAGGACCGAGCCGTAGGACACGCCGTAGAAGTTGACGTCCTGCTCGCCGAGCGCGGCGCGGACGGCGTCGATGTCGCGGGCGCTGTCGCCGGTGGACATGTGCCGCAGGATCGCCGGGTTGTCCTTGCGGCACAGCGCGATCGTGTAGGCGTCGTAGGCGAGCTGGGCCTGCACCTGCGCCGGGGTCGTCGGGAAGAGCGCCTCGAGCGTCGGCGGCATCTGCCCGCCCTCGGTCCCCGTGCACAGCGCCGGCGCCGCGTTCGTCATGCCGCGCGGGTTGATGCCGATGATGTCGAAGCGGTTGCGCACCTCGCGGCCGGTGATCTGCGCGAAGAGCGGCACCGTGAAGGCCGCCGGGGTGCCGGGCCCGCCGGGGTTCGTCACGAGGATGCCCAGGCGCTGCTTGGGGTCGCGGGTGTCGGCCGGTCGACGGGTGACGTCGAGGTCGACGGTCCCGCCTCCCGGGTTGGCGTAGTCCAGCGGCACGGTGACGGTGGCGCACTGCGCCCCGCCGCACCGCGTCCACTTCACGGCCTCGGTCGTGGCGACGACCTGGCCGGTGACCTGCCGCTGCACGGCGGCCGGCACGAGCCGACCGGTGGTGTCGCGGGAGCCGTCGCGCCCGCTGTCCGGGCTCGGGGCCGCGACGGCACCGACCGCGCCGGCGGCTGCGGCGGCGGGTGCGGCGGTGGGTGCGGTCGACGTCGCGGCCCCCACCGCGAGCGCCGGGACCGCACCGGTGACCACGAGGGCGGCCGCCCCGGTGGTCGCGAGAAGACGACGAATCATGAGGACCCCTAGAAGCCGGCCGCCGCGCGCCCCTGTGATGCGCGGTCGGCCTGTGCCGCAACAGTATCCGCGCTGTGCGGGACCTGGATGAGCAGAATCACCCACGTTGTCGCTTTGTGACCCGGGCCGGGGCCGGACGCGTCGGTCGGGCGGGCGCGGTGGTCCAGGAGAGCGACCGGCCAGCGCACGCCCGACGGGCGACTCGCATCGCTGCAGGTCAGGAGGATGCGCGCCAGACACCTCGGTGCCGTCGGTCGTGCTCCCGGATTCCTGCCTCAGGTGCCGGGCCCGCGGGGCGGCTCCCGCCTCCTTCTCAGTCGCCGCCGTCCTGCGGCGCGCGCAAGCCCTCGTAGATCTCCTTGCACATCGGGCAGACGGGGAAGCGGTTGGGGTCGCGCCCGGGCACCCAGATCTTGCCGCACAGCGCGGTGACGGGCTCGCCGGTCACCGCGCTCTCGACGATCTTCTCCTTGCGCACGTAATGCGCGAACCGTTCGTGGTCGCCGGAGTCGGTGCGGTAGTCGGTCTCGGTCGAGGTCTGTTCCAGAGTCGACGTCTGCGGATAGGAGGTCGTCGTCATGTGCGGCATTATGCCCAGGCCCGCGCCGCGAGGTCACCTGCTGCGCCGCGCCGATCGGCCCACGATCGGCCGACGATCGGCCCACGATCGCCCGGACGCGCGCTGACCAGGCCCGTGGGGTGGGGGCGGGATGTGACCATGGAGCTATGCCCGACTCGGCCACACTTCGTCATTCCGCCAAGATCGCCGCGATGCGCGTGCTCGAAGCCGCGCCCGACGCCATCGGGTCGGTCAGCTCGCTGCGCACGACCCGCGGCGACGTCGTCTTCACCTACGACGACGGGCCGACGCCGGGGCGCACCCCCGACGTGCTGCGGGCGCTGGCCGAGCACGGGGCGACGGCGACGTTCTTCGTGCTGATGACGAGCGTGCGCGCCAACCCCGGGCTGCTCGCCGAGGTCATGGCCGCGGGCCACGAGATCGCGCTGCACGGGATCGACCACCGGCACCTGCCGACGCTGGCGCCGCGGGTCGTCGAGGACAATCTGCGCCGCGGCAAGGGCGAGTTGGAGGACGCGACGGGCCGCGAGGTCCGCTGGTTCCGCCCGCCGTACGGCGACCAGTCCCCCGGCACATGGCGCGCGATCCGCCGCACCGGCATGCAGTCGGTCATCTGGAGCGCGACGAGCTGGGACTGGAATCCCGACGTCGACAACGACACCCGCGTGCACACCGCGAGCATGTCGCTGCGCGAGGGCGCGATCATCCTGCTGCACGACGGCCACGCCGGCGCCGCGGAGCTCGCCGACGACGGCCCCGAGCCCCGCCTCGACCGCTACGACCTGAGCAACCGCCTCCTGTCCGTCTGCGCGGAGCGCGGCTGGTCCGGCCGCAGCCTGGGCGACGCTCTCGCCGCCGGCGCCACCCTGGTGACCCGACCCCACTTCAACCTGCGCCCACGGCTGCCGCACCTGTAGGATTCCGCGGCTACCGATCCACGTCGCCGACCGGGGCGTCGTCGAGGTACTCGCCGGTGTCGTAGTCGTATTCGATCGGCCGGCCGGATTCGTCGCGGCGCTGATACCAGTCGGTGACCGCGCTGTCGTGGGAGTCGAAGTCGGCGCCGGCCCCCTGGCCGTCAGGTGCGCGGGCCACCTGCAGTGCGAAATCGTCCCCATAGCGCCGCACGCCCGTGCGCACCGACTCGTCCAGAGCGGCCTGCCCGTATCGCCACCGGATGATGAGCGGATCCGTGCTCAGGTCCTTCCACAGCGCGTACATCATGACGATCATCGCGAGGGCGAAGGGCAGCGCGGTGACGATGATGAGGTTCTGCATACTCTCCAGCGCACTCTGCCCCCCGATGAGCAGCATGACGATCGCGATCGACGCGAGCATGAGGCCGAGAGCGATGACGACCCCGCGCCTCGGCTCGGCATTCCCACGCTGCGCGAGGCTGCCCATGACGACCGAGGCCGAGTCGGCGCTGGTCACGAAGAAGACCGTGAGCATGACCATGACGATCACCGAGGTCAGCCCGCTGGCCGGGAGCGCGTCGAGCAGGATGAAGAGGGAGTCCTGGGCGTTGGCGGCCCCGCCGACGTCCGCGTGGCCGGACTCCTGGAAGTACATCGACGTGCCGCCGTAGATCGAGAACGACACGAGGCAGACCAGCGACGGCACGAGGATGACGGTGACGACGAATTCGCGCAGCGTGCGGCCCCGGGAGATACGGGCGATGAAGATGCCGACGAACGGCGACCAGGACACCCACCAGGCCCAGTAGAAGACCGGCCACGTGTTGACGAAGGTGGCCTGGGCATCCCCGTAGCTCGCCGAATACGCAATGAGGTCGGGCGTGTGCCCGAGATAGCCCGCAATGATCGACGGCACGAAGTTGACGAGGAAGAGCGTGGGGCCGGCGACGAAGACGAAGAATGCCATGGACAAGGCGAAGACCGTGTTGGTATTCGACAACCAGCGGATGCCGCGCGCCACGCCGCTGACGGCGGAGACGATGAACGCCACGCTCAGGACCACGACGATCCCCACGAGCACGGCCCGGTTCGCCACGTCGACGCCCGTCGTCAACTGCAGGCCGCGCCCGATCTGCAGGGCACCGATGCCCAAGGACGCGGCGGTGCCGAAGAGCGTGGCGATGATCGCGAAGATGTCGATGACCGTGCCGACCCATCCCTGGGTGCCGCGCGCTCCCCCGAGGATCGGCGCGAAGATCGAGCTCATGAGGATCGTCCGGCCGCGACGGTAGGCGCCGTAGGCGACCGCCGCCCCCACGAGCGCGTACATCGCCCACGCCTGTGGCCCCCAGTGGAAGATCGTCTGAATGAGCGCCCGATGCATCGCCTCCCGGGTCTGCGGGTCGACCGTGCCGGGCGGCGGCTCGAGGTAGTACTGCATCGGCTCGAACGGGCCGAAGAACAGCAGGCCGATGCCCATCCCGGCCGCGAACAGCATGGAGACCCACGAGAACCGGCTGAATTCGGGCTTCTCGCCGTCCAGCCCGAGGGGGATGTGCCCGAATCGGGTGAACCCCACGACGAGCATGAACAGCAGCACCACCGACGCCAGCGCGTTGAACAGCCAGCCGAAGTGCGTCGTGACCCAGCCCAGCGCAGCCTCGGAGGCGGTGTCGAGCGTCTGCGTCGAGAGCACTCCCCACGCGACGAACGCCAGGATCACCACGGCCACGACCCCGAAGACCACCCGATCGGTGCGGTAGTCCATCCGCTGCTCGTCCACGGACACCCCGGGCACGAGCGCCGGGTGGACCCCGTGCGGGTAGTTGCCGGCCTGACCGACCTCCCCCAGCAGACGCCGCGCTCGCTCGCGCCGGGTCTCCGCGGTCGGCGGCCGCGCCGCTGGATCGTCGGTCGCTCGGTCGTCGGCGCGTGCGCCGGGGCGATGCTCTGGTCCGTCCACCGTGCGACGCTAACCTCCACTCGACGCCCCCGCGAGCCGGGACAGCGCCCGCCCGGGTGGGCGGTGAGGATCCCGGTAGGAGCGGGAGCGAGCGGCGGGGCAGACGCCGACGCCGGGCACGCGCACAATGGAGGGGTGGACTTCCTGGCCGGCCGCCTGCTCGTTGCGACGCCGCGCACCGGCGGAGAGATCTTCCGCCGCAGCGTGGTGCTCATGCTGCATCACGACGAGGCCGGGGCGCACGGGCTCGTGCTCAACAAGCCCCTCGGCGCCCCGGTCGGCCGCGTCCTGCCGATCTGGCAGGAGCACGTCAGCGAGCCGGCGGAGCTCTTCCAGGGTGGTCCGGTCGGGCTCGACACCGCCCTCGGCCTGGTGAGCGTGCCCGGCGGCAGCCACGACGACGACAGCGAACCGCTGGGCATCCGGCTGCTCTTCGGCTCCGTCGGCGTCGTCGACCTCGACGTGCCGCCGGAGGTCGTCGTGCCGGCGGTCGCGGGCATGCGGGTCTTCGCCGGCTACTCCGGGTGGGCCGCCGGGCAGCTCGAGAGCGAGATCGACTCCTCCGGCTGGTATGTCGTCGACCCCGAGGTCCACGACGTCTTCACCGACGAGCCCGAGCAGCTGTGGACCCGCGTGCTGCGGCGCCAGCCGGGGCACCTGTCGTGGGTGGCGAGCTACCCGGACGACCCGACCATGAACTGACCCGGCCCGCCGGGCCGACGGCGGACACCAGATACCCGGACCCGACGACCCGGGACCCGACGACCCAGGACACGACGACGCCGCCGAGCAACATGCTCGGCGGCGTCCTGCGTGTGCTCGAGGGCTCGCCCGGGTGGCCCCGGACTCAGCGGCTCACCCCTGGCCGCGGCTCACCCCTGGCAGCGACTCAGCCCTGGGGGCGCGGGCCGCTGCGCCGCGGGGCGCCGGGCCGCCCCTGACCGGGTCGCCCGGGGCCACGACCCCGACCGGGGCCGCCACCGAAGCGGCCGCGGCGCGGCGGGTCGAGCAGGCGACGCAGCCGGTCCTCGGGGATCGGCACGCCGCTGGGCCGGCGGGCGCCCGTGGCCGCCAGGATCGCGTCGTCGCCGACGTGGACGCGCACCGGGCTGACGCCCAGTCCGGCCTCCTTGGCGATGCGCTCCATGAGCTTGCGCTGGTGCGGCAGGGCGAGCGTGACGACGGTGCCGGCCTCGCCGGCGCGGGCGGTGCGGCCCGCGCGGTGCAGGTAGTCCTTGTGGTCGGCCGGCGGGTCGACCTGCAGCACGACCGAGACGTCGTCGACGTGGATGCCGCGGGCCGCGACGTCGGTCGCGACGAGCACCGGCAGGTCGCCGGACTTGAAGGCCGACAGCACGCGGTTGCGAGCGCCCTGGTTGAGGCCGCCGTGCAGCGCGGCCGCGAAGACGCCCTGCTCGCGCAGCTGCTCGGCGACGCGGTCGGCGCCGAGCTTGGTGCGCACGAAGACGACGGTGCGGCCCGTGCGGTTGGCGACGTCGGAGGTGATGAGCTTCTTGTGCGCCGGCTCGACGAGCAGGATGTGGTGGTCCATCGTCGTCACCGACGCCTGACCGTCGTCCGTGGAGTGGGTCACCGGGTCGACGAGGTACTTCTCGACGAGCCCGTCGATGCCCCGGTCCAGCGTCGCCGAGAAGAGCAGCCGCTGCCCACCGGCGGGCACCTGGTCGAGGAACTCGGTGACCGCCTCCAGGAAGCCCATCTCCGCCATGTGGTCGGCCTCGTCGAGGACGACGACCTCCACGGCGTCCAGCGACGCGGCGCCCCGCTCGATGAGGTCGGCGAGGCGACCCGGCGTGGCGATGAGCACGTCGACGCCCCGCTCGAGAGCCTCGAACTGCGGCGGATACGGCATACCGCCCGCGACGAGCTTGTGCCGCAGACCCAGCACATGCACGAGCGGCTGCAGCGCGTCGCTGACCTGCATCGCGAGCTCACGCGTGGGCACGAGGATGAGCGAGCGCGGCTTGTTGGCGCCCGCGCGTTCCCCGTCGGCCAGGCGGGCCAGCAACGGCAGCCCGAAGGCCAGCGTCTTGCCCGAGCCGGTGCGGCCGCGGCCGAGCACGTCGCGCCCGGCGAGCCCGTCGGGGATCGTCGCCGACTGGATCGGGAAGGGCGTCGTGATCCCGTCGCGGGCCAGGCGTCGGACGATGGCGTCCGGCAGACCCAGGGCCGCAAAACCGTTGTCCTGCGCGACCTCGACGGACTCCACGACGGGCCGCTCGACGCGGCTCAGCCGCTGCGCCTCCGGGTCGGGGCGCCGGGTCTCGCGCTGGTCACGCCGGTCGTAGCGGTTGTCACGCCGCTCGTAGCGGCGCTCGTCGCGCTCCGGTCGGGTCGCGGGCGCGCCGTCGCGGGCGTCAGGGGTGTCGTGCGTCTCGCGGGCGTCGCCGGCCGGCGCGAGCGCGGGCGTCTCGTCGTGGCGACCGTACGGGCGGTGGCCACGGTCATCCCGACGCGGCTCCCAGCTGCGCTCGCCGCCGGAGCGGCGGTCGTCCCCGGAGGAGCGTCGCTCGCCGCGGTCGCCGAAGGAGCGCCGGTCGTCGCGCTGCTCGTAGGGGCGGCGGCCGTCGCGCTCGTACGGGCGGCGGCCGTCGCGGTCGCCCCCGTAGGAGCGCCGGTCGTCCTGGCGGCCGTAGCCGCGCCGATCGTCCGAGCGCCCGTAGGAGCCGCGGTTGTCGCGGTCACGCCCGTAGGCCGGACGGTCACCGCGGTCACGCCCATACGACGGACGGTCACCGGAGTCGCGGCCGTACGAACGGCGGTCGTCGCGGTCCCGTCCGTACGACGGGCGCTCACCACGGTCGCGATGGTCCGACGGACGCTCGTCGCGACCGAAGGAGCGACGGTCGTCCCGGCTGTACGGACGACGGTCGTCGCGGCTGTACGGGCGACGGTCGTCGCGGCTGTACGGGCGACGGTCGTCGCGGCTGTAGGGA
>JAVTVZ010000211.1:0-2019 GCA_032229625.1 Dermatophilaceae bacterium
AGCACGGCGAAGATCGCCACGAGGATGATGCCGCCGTCGGCGAGGTCGAGGCCGGCGACGGCGGTCAGTGCCGGGTCGTCCCTGCCGAACTGCTCGACCGCGATGCCCGCGAGCTGCACACCGCCGATGCCGAGCGCGGCGGCCACGGACACGGTCGTGACGACGATGTTGTAGGTGAGTGTGCGCCTCGGGTTCGTCGTCGCCCACCCGTAGGCGGCGCTCATCGCGACCCCGTCGAGCGCGTCGACGAGCGCCATCCCGGCGGCGAAGAGGATCGGGAGCGTGAGGATCGCATACCAGGGCAGCGCCACCGCGGCGCCGCCGGCGGCGAGCACGAGCAGCGCGATCTCCGTCGCCGTGTCGAAGCCGAGACCGAAGAGGAAACCCAACGGGTACATGTGCCACGGCTCGGTCACGGCACGCATCGCGGGCGCGAAGATCCGCGTCAACACCCCGCCAAGCGCGGCGCCGTCGTCGTCAGCGGCCTGCGCACCCCGCGTGCCACGGCGCGCGGCGGCGACGAGGCGGGCGAGGACGACGACGTTGACGAGCCCGATGAGGAAGAGGAACGCCGTCGACACCGACACCCCGATGACGCCGAGGGTCTCGCGCACGACCGTGCCGTCCTCGATGTAGCCGGTCGCGGCCTTGACCCCGAGCGCCAACAGCAGGCACATGACGAAGACGACACTGGAATGCCCGAGGGCGAACCAGAAGCCGGCGGACAACGGCCGATGCGAGGAGCGACGCTGCAGGTCCAGGCGCGGCGTCGCGCCCGGGTCGGTGAGCAGCTTGCGGGTCGTGTTGTCGATCGCCGCGATGTGGTCGGCGTCCAGCGCGTGCCGCATGCCCAACAGGTAGGCCGTGAGCCCGAAGCCGACGCCGAAGACCTCGCCGCCGGACACCGCGAGCTGCTGCGGCGCGATGACCAGCAGCAACGTGCCCCACCCGAGCAGATGCAGCAGCGCGACACCGGCGATCATCGTCGCCACCGAGCGCCGCTCCGGGCCGGTCAGCCGCCGCGCGGTCGCCGCACCGGACGGCTCGAGGGTCGGCGCCTGAGTGGACATGGGCAAACCCCCAGGGATCGGAGCGGTGCGGAGCAGGCACACGATAGCCCTCCGATAGCCCTCCGATCGGCGCGCACCATCAGCCGTCGTGCCGCCACGTCGGGGCGGCCCGGGCAGGCCGCGCGCGGCGAAGCGACTCCCGCGCCACGCTCTCCTCGCGCCCGACCGCGTGAGAGTGTCGTGCCGTGCGCGGCATCGCGGCCGCGGCCGACCGGTCGCCACGCACCACCCGCCGATGCGAAGGAGCACCCGTGAGCACCCCCACCCGCGAGCAGGTCGCTGCGATCGTCGACCACACGCTGCTCAAGCCGGAGTCGACGCCCGAGCAGGTCGCGGCGCTGGCCGCGGAGGCCGCCGCACTGGGCGCCTACTCCATCTGCGTGTCCCCGAGCCTGCTGCCCGTGCAGGTCCCGGCGGGGGTGCACGTCGCGACGGTCTGCGGCTTCCCCTCCGGCGCGCACCACAGCGACGTCAAGGCCGCCGAGGCCGCCCGGGCGGTGCGCGACGGCGCCGACGAGGTCGACATGGTCGTCGATCTCGCGCTCGTCGTGGCCGGCGACTGGGCCGGCGTCGAGGCCGACATCGCGGCCGTGCGCCGGGCCTGCCGGGCGCCGGTGGTGCTCAAGGTGATCATCGAGTCCGCCGCCCTGACCGACGCGCAGATCGTCGGCTGCTGCGAGGCCGCGGAGCGCGCCGGCGCCGACTTCGTCAAGACGTCGACCGGCTTCCACCCCGCGGGCGGCGCGAGTGTCGAGGCCGTCGCCCTCATGGCCCGCACCGTCGGCGGCCGCCTCGGCGTCAAGGCCTCCGGCGGCATCCGCACCGCCGCCGCGGCCGTCGCGATGATCGACGCCGGAGCCACCCGCCTGGGCCTGTCCGGCACCGCCGCCGTGCTCGACGGACTCGCCGCGCTCGCCGACACCGACGCAGACGCAGACGCCGACACCGA
>JAVTVZ010000211.1:2119-4597 GCA_032229625.1 Dermatophilaceae bacterium
CGCAGACCCCGCCGCCGCAGACCACGGCGCCGCTGGCCCTGGTGCTGCAGACCCCGGCGTTACGGGCCGCGGCGCTCCACGTCGCCGTCGCCCGCGCCGGGTTCGGGCTCCGGCACGATCACCTGACCCGGCACCAGCGGGCCCTCGCTCGGCACGATCTCGACGAGGGCCGGCACCCCGGCGTCCGCTGCGGACCCTGGGCTGCCCGGCCCTGCACCGTCGGCTCCGGAGCCGCCGTGCCGCGAGCCGCCGTCCCCCGAGCCGCCGTCCCCCGAGCCGCTGACCCCGGAGCCGTCGGCCTCGGCCGCGTCGGGCCGCGACGCGTGATAGTGCGACAGCCTGCGGTAGGCCGGGGTACGGAAGGCGATGAGCACCGTGACCAGCATGATCGTGCTCGCGGCGATGAAGACGAGCGCGATGCCGCGGGCGTCGCCGTCGCCGAGCAGCCACCCGAAGGTCGCCTTGCCCTGCTCGGTCTCCATCCACGGGATGATCCCGAACTGCGCGATCGGCCCGATGACGAACGACGTGACCGGCGACGCCGCGGTCTCGACGGCCTGCGCGAACCCGAAGACGCGCCCCTGCCGGGACAGCGGCACGACCCGCTGGATGATCGTCTGCTCGGCGGCCTCGGCGGCCGGCATGAGGCACATGAAGACCCAGATGCCGCCCGCATACAGCCACCACCACTCCCGCAGCACGAAGACGGCCCCGAGCACCGAGACCCCGACGTTGACGAGCAGCAGGGTGCGGACCGGGTTGGTGCCCAGGCCGGTCCGCGCGATGACGAGCCCGCCGACGATGAAGCCGGTGCCGGTGACGCCGAGCACGATGCCCCACATCTGCACGGAGAAGAGCGTCAATCCGTAGGGGTCCATGAGCGCCATGAAGACGCCGCCGATGAAGTTGTTGAACGCCGTGTAGAAGATCAGCGCGAGCAGCCCGGGCACGGCGCGGATCGCGGCGAGGCTGCCGGCGAGGTCGATCGTCTTCGTGCCGAGCTCGGGATCGTGGTAGATGCCCGGCTCGGGGATCCGCACGAACGCCACGAGGTCGACGAGCGAGACCGCGGTCAGGATCGTCGCGAGCGCGAGCGTCCACCCCATACCGAGCAGCCCGATCGACAGGCCGCTGAAGACCGACGTCACCATGAACGACACGCCCTGCACCGCGCCGACCAGACCGTTGGCCTTGTCGCGCTCGCCGTCGGGCACGAGCAGGGTGACGGTCGTCGACAAGGCGATGTTGCGCAGGCTCTCGACGACGCCGCCGACGAGGATGACCCCGGCGAAGAGCCAGAACCACGGCCCCGACCAGTCCACGAGCGTCGCCTCGTCGAAGACCAGGTAGAGGCACCCCGCCAGCGTGTAGGCGACGAACGTCACGACGCTCGACCCGACCATCGCCGTCCACTTCTTGTGGCGGTCGACGATGACCCCGAAGATCGGCCCGAAGACGGCCATGAGCAGCATGAACGAGCCGCCGATGATCGAGGTCGCGAGCACCGACCGCGTCTCGAGGTAGGCCCAGAAGGTCAGCGCGAACCACAGATAGCTCGTCGTGACGTTGGCGACGAGCGTGTTGAGCAACACCCTCTGAAAACTGCGCATGCCCACCCCTGTGCCGGCCCTCGGCCCGACTCCGGGCCACGTCGGTCGACCTTAGGTGCGACCACCGACAAGCTTCGAGGACCGCGGGCGCAGCGGCGGCGTGGGACCGGCATACGAACGTGCGGTCCCGGCGGTTCAGGATCTCCGTAGGCTGTCGTCCATGCGCGTTGCTGTCTTCGGTGCCACTGGTCAGGTCGGTTCGGTCATGCGGACCCTGCTCGCGGAGCGGGCGTTCCCGCTCGACGACATCCGCTTCTTCGCGTCCGCGCGCTCGGCCGGCACGACGCTGCCGTGGGCCGACGGAGAGGTGACGGTCGAGGATTCCGACGCCTCCGACTTCTCGGGCATCGACATCGCGCTCTTCTCCAACGGCGCGACCGCGAGCAAGAAGTACGCCCCACTCGCCGCCGCGGCCGGCGCCACCGTCGTCGACAATTCCAGCGGCTGGCGCAAGGACCCGCAGGTGCCGCTCGTCGTCAGCGAGGTCAACCCCGGCGACCTCGACGACATCCCCAAGGGCATCGTCGCCAACCCCAACTGCACGACGATGGCCGCGATGCCGGTCCTCGCGCCGCTGCACCGTGAGGCGGGCCTCGTGGGGCTGCGTGTCGCGAGCTACCAGGCGGTCTCCGGCTCCGGTGGCAAGGGCGTGCAGGAGCTCGACTCCCAGCTGCGCGGTGGGTATGCGGCGGGTGACCCGACGGGTCTGGCCCTGCGCGGCGACGCGGTGACGCTGCCGGCGCCGCAGATCTACCGCAGCCCCGTCGGCTTCAGCGTCGTGCCGATCGCCGGCTCGATCGTCGACGACGGCAGCGGCGAGACCGACGAGGAGCAGAAGCTGCGCAACGAGTCGCGCAAGATCCTGCAC
>JAVTVZ010000212.1:0-2416 GCA_032229625.1 Dermatophilaceae bacterium
GACGAGCCGACCAACGACCTCGACGTCGACGGGCTGGACCGGCTGGAGGATTTCGTGCTCGGCCTCGACGCGCCGGTCGTGCTCGTCAGCCACGATCGCGAGTTCCTCTCCCGCACGGTGACGACGGTCGTCGAGATCGACCGGAGCCTGCAGCGGGTCGCGACCTACGGCGGCGGCTACGACGCCTACCTGCAGGAGCGCTCGATCACGCGGCGGCACGCGAGGGAGGCCTACGAGGAGTATGCGGCGCGCCGCGACGCCCTCACGGCGCGGGCGCGGATGCAGCGGGACTGGATGGACAAGGGTGTGCGCGCGGCGAATTCGCGGGCGGCCAAGCGTCAGGAGAAGGACAAGTTCATCCGCCACCACAAGGTCGCGACGTCGGAGAAGCAGGCCGCCAAGGCCCGGCAGACCGACCGGATGATCGAGCGGCTGGAGGTCGTCGCCGAGCCGCGCAAGGAGTGGCAGCTGCAGTTCTCCATCGCGAGCGCGCCGCGGCCCGGCGACGTCGTCGCGACCGCCCGGGGGGCGGTGGTGCGCCGCGGCGACTTCACGCTCGGGCCGCTGGACCTGCAGCTCGATCTGCGCGACCGGGTGGCGATCACGGGCCCCAACGGCGGCGGCAAGACGACCCTGCTCGCGCTGCTGCTGGGCCGCCTCGCCGCCGAGCAGGGGGCGACGTCGCTGGGCTCGCGGGTCGTCATCGGCGAGGTCGACCAGGCCCGGGCCCAGCTCGAGGCGCGCGGGGACGCCACCCTCGCGCGGGTTTTCGCGCTCGAGCTGCCCGACTGGTCGGACGCGGACGTGCGCACGCTGCTCGCGAAGTTCGGCCTCGTCGGCGACCATGTGACGCGGCCGGGGTCCTCGCTGTCGCCCGGCGAGCGGACCCGCGCCGCGCTGGCGCTGCTGCAGGCCCGCGGCGTCAACCTGCTCGTCCTCGACGAGCCGACCAACCATCTGGACCTGCCCGCGATCGAGCAGCTCGAGCAGGCGTTGGACTCCTTCGACGGCACGATCCTGCTCGTCACCCACGACCGCCGGATGCTGCAGACGGTGCGGCTGACGCGTCGCTGGCACGTGGACTGCGGCCAGGTCGAGGAGATCACGCCGTAGGACGCCGGCCAGGTCGACCGGATCGGCCGCCGCCCACAGATCCCGCCCACCTGCGGCGACGCTCGCGGCCGGGGCCAGGGCCCGCGCGGGCGAGACGTCGCTCGCGATCCGCCGCCGGCCCGACGCCGCTGACATGCGACGATCGGGGGGCGCCGGCCGTTCGCGCGGGCGCTGGACCGGACCTTCTCCCTAGGCAGGAGCATCGGATGTCGCTGCCCGCCCCCCCGAGTCAACCCGCGCCCTCGGGTCCGCCTGCACCGACGGGCCGACCCGAGGCGCCCGCGATGCTGCGGCTCTCGACGACGCTGCCGCGCGCCGCGCGCCGCGAGCTGCGCCACCCGGCGGAGATGCCGTGGCTGGTCTTCGGGATCGCCGCGACGCTCGTCGTCGGTACGACGAGCACGCTGCTGCTGTGGGCGGGGGTGGAGACCGACGGCACGCTCGAGCAGATCGTCGCGATCACCCTGCTGTCGCCGATCGCGCTGCTGCTCATGCGCGGCTACCTCTACGGCCAGCAGCGGGCCTCGGGGGTGCGGCTGTCGCCGACGCAGTTCCCGGACGCCTACCGGATGGTCGCCGAGGCCGCGGCCGTCGCGGGGCTGCGCCGCATGCCGGATGCGTATGTCGTGTCGGGCTCGGGCGTCGTCAACGCGTTCGCCGCGGGGCACGGGCACCGGCGCTTCGTGGTGCTGCACTCCGACCTCTTCGAGATCGGCGGGCGCACCCGCGACCCCGACGCGTTGCGCTTCGTCATCGGACACGAGGTCGGCCATCTCGCGGCCGGGCACGTCGCCTACTGGCGGCTCGTCGCCACCGTGCTCTTCCGGCCCGTGCCGGTGCTGGGGTCGGCGCTGAGCCGGGCGCAGGAATACACGGCCGACAACTACGGCTTCGCCGTCGCGCCGCAGGGCGCGGCCGGGGCGATCTCGACGCTCGCGGCCGGCAAGTACCTCAATCGTGAGGTGCGCCCGGACGAGTACGCCGATCGCGCCGTCGTCGACCGCAGCATCTTCATCTGGGTGACGAATCTGCTCTCCTCGCACCCGATCCTGCCGTGGCGCGGGCACGCGCTGCGGCACCGTGACCGGGCCGGGCGGATGTTCTTCGCCCCGCGGCACGGCGTCGTCGGCTCCGCGAGCCTGCCGGCCGCCTCGACGCGCACGCGCACCTGGGCCGACCCGCAGCAGGCGATGGCCTTTCTGGCCGCCTACCAGCAGCCCGGCGAAGACGTCTTCGGCGGCGTGCAGATCGCGCACCGCGCCGCCCGGATCGAGCCGACGCCCGTGCTCGACGGAGGCCCCGA
>JAVTVZ010000212.1:2516-4575 GCA_032229625.1 Dermatophilaceae bacterium
GCGCGGGCGGCCCGGCCCGGGTCCGGGTCGTCGAGCAGCGCCTGCAGCTCCCGCGGATACACCTGCCACGACAGCCCGAACTTGTCCGTGAGCCAGCCGCAGTGGCTCTCGGCGCCGCCGTCTGCGGTGAGCGCCTGCCAGTAGCGGTCGGTCTGCGCCTGGTCGTCGGTCTCGATGGCGAACGACACGGCCTCGCTGAAGGTGACGTGCGGCCCGCCGTTGATCCCGACGAACCGCACGCCGTCGAGCTCGAAGTCGACCGTCACGACCGCGCCGGGCTCCCCCGGGCCGGCGTCGGTATACCGCTGCACCCCGAGGATGCGCGAGTTCGGGAAGACGGCCACGTAGAACTGCGCGGCCTCCTGCGCGTTGTCGTCGAACCAGAGGTGGGGCGTGATCGAGACCATGCCCGCGAACATACCCACTGGTCGGTCGTCGTCACAGGTCGTCGTCACAGGTCGCCACGGGTCGTCACGGGCTCGAACGCCCCAGCGCCGCGAGCACCTCGGGGTCGCTGCGCACGGCCCCGACCTCGGGCGGGTGGTGCAGGTCGAAGGCGGGGCGCTCGGAGCGGATGCGCGGGATGGCGTCGAAGTTGTGTCGCGGCGGCGGGCAGGACGTGGCCCATTCGAGGGAGGCGCCATAGCCCCACGGGTCGTCGACGGCGACGCGCGGGGCGGTGCGCCACGTGTGCCACACGTTGTAGAGGAACGGCAGTGTCGAGAGGCCGAGCAGGATCGCCGCCACGCTGGACACGATGTTCAACGCCTGGAAATTGTCGGTGACCAGATAATCCCCGTAGCGCCGCGGCATGCCCCACATGCCGAGCAGGTGTTGCACGATGAAGGTGCCGTGGAAGCCGAGGAAGAGCATCCAGAAATGCCACCGGGCGAGCTTCTCGTCGAGGATCCGGCCGGTGAGCTTGGGCCACCAGAAGTAGTAGCCGGCGAACATCGCGAAGACGACGGTGCCGAAGACCGTGTAGTGGAAGTGCGCGACGACGAAATACGTGTCGGTGACGTGCCAGTCCAGGGGCGGCGACGCGAGGAGCACGCCGGTCAGGCCGCCGAAGAGGAAGGTCGTGAGGAATCCCAGGGCCCAGATCATCGGCGCCTCGAAGGTCAACGAGCCGCCCCACAGCGTGCCGACCCAGTTGAAGAATTTCACGCCGGTCGGCACGGCGATGAGCATGCTCATCATGGCGAAGAAGGGCAGCAGCACCTGGCCGGTCGCATACATGTGATGCGCCCAGACGGTCATCGACAGGGCTGCGATGGCGATGGTCGCGACGATCAGTCCCTTGTAGCCGAAGATCGGCTTGCGGGCGAAGACGGGCAGCACCTCGCTGATGATGCCGAAGAACGGCAGCGCGATGATGTAGACCTCCGGGTGCCCGAAGAACCAGAAAAGATGCTGGTAGAGGATCGGTCCGTCGTTGGCGGGGTCGAAGATGTGCATGCCGAACATCCGGTCCCCGGCGAGCCCGAGGAGCGCCGCGGTGAGCACCGGGAACGCCATGAGCACCATGATCGACGTGATGAGCACGGCCCAGGAGAAGAGCGACAGCCGGAACATCGTCATCCCCGGGGCGCGCAGGCACACGATCGTCGTGATGAAGTTGACCGAGCCCATGATCGTGCCGAATCCCGCGAGCGCCAGACCCATGATCCACACGTCGCCGCCGAGCCCGGGCGAGAAGGTCGCGGTCGACAGCGGCGCATACGCGAACCAGCCGAAGGCCGCCGCCCCGCCGGGCAGGAGGAAGCCGCTGACCGTCATGAGGCCGCCGAAGAGATACAGCCAGTAGGACAGCGTGTTGAGCCGCGGGAAGGCGACGTCGGCCGCGCCGATCTGCAGCGGCACGAGCGCATTGGCGAAGCCGGCGAAGAGAGGCGTCGCAAAGAGCAGCAGCATGATCGCGCCGTGCATCGTGAAGAGTTGGTTGTACTGCTCGAGATTGTCGACGACCTGCAGCCCGGGGGCGAACAGCTCGATGCGCATGAGCATCGCCAGCAGGCCACCGAGCAGGAAGAAGCAGAACGTCGTGACGAGATACAGG
>JAVTVZ010000213.1:0-27711 GCA_032229625.1 Dermatophilaceae bacterium
CGCCGCGAGCGCGGGCCCGACGAAGCGCGGGCCCGACGACGCGCGGGCCCGACGAAGCGCGGGCCCGACGACGCGCGGGCCCGACGACGCGCGGGCCCGACGACGCGCGGGCCCGACACAGGGCCGCCACGACAAGGAGCCGCCTCGACATGGAGCGGACACGACAAGGGGCGGACATGACAAGGGGCGGGGAGGTCGTCCGTGACCTCCCCGCCCCTGCCTGCGCTCACGACCGGTGTCGCAGCAACTCCACGATCTCCCGCAGCTGACCGTCGATCCCGTCGAGTCGCCCGTCGATCCCGTCGAGTCGCCCGTCGATCCCGTCGAGTCGCCCGTCGATCCCGTCGAGTCGAGCGTCGATCCCGTCGAGGCGGACCGCGGTGGCCTCGATCGAGCGATCGATCTCGTCCAGACGGTTCGTCTGGCGCAGCTGCACCCCCTGGATCGCGCTGAGGAGTTCGTAGATGGACTGCACGTCGTTGTCGAGTTGACGCACTTTGCGTTCGAGATTCAGAGGTTGGGCCGCCATGCCTGCGACCCTAGGTCACCGCGGACGCGACCCGCCAGACGCGCGCGTCGCGCCTGTGGACAGGGCGGGCGAGCGGTCACGGCGTGTGGACGTCGCCGCGCGCCCACGCCCCGGCCCGCAGCACCCCGGTGACCTGGCGCCGGGCGTCCAGTAGCACGACGTCGGCGGCGGCCCCGACGGTCAGCGCCACGCCGGGCAGGCCCAGGGTGCGCGCGGGGTTGACCGAGGTGGCCCGCACGGCCGCGAGCAGCGCCCGGTCCGGGTCGGGGTCGCCGTGCGCGACGGCGAAACCGAAGACGTGGTCCATCGTCGCGGTGCTGCCCGCGATCGTGTCGGTGCCCGCGACCGTGGCGACCCCGTCGCGCACGTCGACGGCCAGCGCCCCCAGGCGGTAGGCCCCGTCGCTCATCCCGGCCGCGGCCATCGCGTCGGTGACGATCGCGAGCCGGTCGTCACCGACCCGCGCGAGGGTGTCGCGGTAGAGCGCGGGGTGCACGTGGATGCCGTCGGTGATCATCTCGACGGTGACCCGCGGGTCCTCGCGCAGGGCGATGACGGGCCCGGGTTCGCGGTGATGCACGGGGCGCATCGCGTTGAAGAGGTGGGTCGCCACTCGCGCGCCGGCGTCGATCGCGGCGCGCGCCTGCTCGTAGGTCGCGTCGGTGTGCCCCACCGCGGCGATCGCGCCCGCCTGCCTGACCCACCGGACGGCCTCGAGCCCGCCGGGCAGCTCGGGGGCGAGCGTGACCATCGCGATCGTCCCGTCGGCCGCGGCGAAGACCCGCTCCAGCTCGCCCCGCTCGGGGGCGCGCAGCGTCGCCGGCTCGTGCGCGCCGCAGCGCAGGTGGGAGATCCACGGCCCCTCGAGGTGGATGCCGGCGAGGCGCCCGGCGCGCACGTGCGGCGCGAGCGCCCGCACCTGCCGCACGAGGTCGTCCTCGTGGGCCGAGACGAGCGAGGCGACCATCGCGGTCGTGCCGTGCCGGCGATGCAGGTCGACGGCGGTGTCGACCGCCTCGTCGGTGGCCTGGGTGAACGCCGCTCCCCCGCCGCCGTGCACGTGCATGTCGACGAAGCCGGGCACGGCCAGCGCACCGGTCACGTCGGCCGGCCGCGGCGGCGCGCCCCCGCCGAGGGCCGCGACCCGCGGGCCCTCGGCGAGCAGCCAGCCGGGCCGCAACACCTGCTCGCCGGTGACGAGCACGTCGGCGGCGATCAGCACTGATGTCATGAGCGTTCCCCTGTCGCTGATCCGCCGGCTCAGATGCCCTGCCAGGCCGGTTTGGCCGCATACGTCTCGCGGTAGTACTGCCCCAGCTGCAGCCGGTCCGCGGCCCCGTCGTCGAGCAGCACGGTGACGTGCGGGTGGTGCTGCAGGATCGTCGCCGGCCACATCGCGCGCACCGGGCCCTCGGCGAGCTCGTGCACGGCCTGGGCCTTGCCGCGCCCCGTCGCGACGAGCACGATGTGGCGCGCCGCCATGATCGTCGCGAGCCCCTGGGTGAGGCAGTGGGTCGGGACGGCGTCGACGTCACCGTCGAAGAAGCGGGCGTTGTCGAGGCGGGTCTGCCGCGTCAGCGTCTTGATCCGGGTGCGCGACGCCAGCGACGAGCCGGGCTCGTTGAAGGCGATGTGCCCGTCGGTGCCGATGCCCAGGATCTGCAGGTCCACCCCGCCGGCGTCGGCGATCGCCTGCTCGTAGGCCGCGCACGCCGCCGGGAGGTCCTCGGCGAGCCCGTCGGGCCCGAGCACCGCCCCGGGCGCGAAGTCCACGCGCGAGACGAGCTCACGCTCGATGACGTTGCGATAGCGCTCCGGGTGGTCCGCGGGCAGCCCGACATACTCATCGAGCGTGAAGCCGCGGGCCTGCGCCAGGCTCAGCTGCCCGCGCGCGCAGCGGGCGGCGAGCTCGTCGTAGATGGGCAGCGGCGAGGACCCGGTGGCCAGGCCGAGCACCGCCGTCGGGCGCGCCGCGACGAGCGCGGTGATGGCGTCGGCGGCGACGGCACCGATCGCCGGCGCGTCGGGCAGGATGACGATCTCCATGGGGCAGTCCTTCCTGTGCTCAGGGGGTCGCTCGGTCGCGATCGGTGACGTCGAAGAGGGCGTCCATCGTGTCCAGGTCACCCTGCGCCTGGGCGGTGATGGCCTCCGCCGGGGTGTTCATGACGACGACGGGCACGATCGGGCTGTAGCCGGCGGAGATGATCGTCGGCACGTCGTAGGTGAGGATCCGCTGCCCGGCGCGCACGACGTCGCCCTTGGCGGCGTGGGTCGTGAAGCCGCGGCCCTTGAGCTTGACGGTGTCCAGGCCGAGGTGGACGAGCACGGCGAGGCCGTCCGGGCGGCGCACGACGAAGGCGTGCGGCCACAGCTGCAGGATCGTGCCGTCGATCGGGCTGACGGCGTTGACGATCCGCCGCGGCGGGTCGATCGCCAGGCCCTGCCCGACGACCCCTGCGGCGAAGGTCTTGTCGGGCACGTGCGACAGGGCCAGCGCCCGGCCCGGGATCGGCGCGGGGATGCGCGTCGGCCCGCTCGGCCGGTCCTCCTGGGCCTGCGGGGCGGGTACAGCCGACGCGACCGGCTCCTCGCCGCGGGTGCCGGAGGCGCGCCCCCCGGCCAGCACGGCGTTGATGTCGGTCTTCAGCGCGTCGGCCTGGGTGCCGAAGATCGCCTGCACGTTGTTGCCGACCTCGATGACGCCGGCGGCCCCGAGCGAGCGCAGCCGGGCCTTGTCGACGACGGCCGTGTCGGCGACCTCGATGCGCAGCCGGGTGATGCACGCGTCGACCGAGCTGAGGTTGTCGCGCCCGCCGAAGGCGGCGATGAGCTGGTGGGCGCGCTCGGTGTCGGTGGTGGCGGCGCCGCCGGCCTGCTCGGCATGCTCGGCCGCGGTGTCGCCCTCGGGCTCGCGGCCCGGGGTCGCCATGTTCCAGCGGCCGATGGCGAAGCGGAAGATCACGTAATACAGGGCGAAGAAGACCAGGCCCTGCACGATGAGCAGCGGCACGTTGCGTGCGGCCGGCGCGGTGCCGTAGAGCACGAGGTCGACGAGCCCGGCGGAGAACGAGAAGCCGAGGTGGATGTCCAAGGTGTAGGCGATGGCCAGCGACAGACCGGTCAGCAGGGCGTGCAGGACATACAGCGGGAAGGCGATGAACATGAACGCGAATTCCAGCGGTTCGGTGATGCCGGTGAGGAAGGCGGTCAGCGCGGTGGCGGACAGAATGCCGACGGCGACCTTCTTCTGACCCGGCCGGGCCATGTGCATCATCGCCAGCGCCGCGCCGGGCAGGCCGAACATGAGGATCGGGTAGAAGCCGGAGGTCAGCAGCCCCGCGCTCGGGTCGCCGGCCGCGAAGCGGGTCAGCTCGCCGGTGACGACGCCGGTGGGCGTGGTGTAGTCGCCGTAGATGAACCACACGTAGGTGTTGACGATGTGGTGCAGGCCCAGCGGGATGAGCATGCGGTTGACGACGCCGTAGACGAACGCGCCGAGCGCGCCGGTGCCGCCGATGAACTGGCCGACGGAGGTCAGGCCGATGGAGAAGATCGGGTAGAAGTAGGCGAGTCCGAAGCCGATGAAGAGGCACGCGAGAGAGACGACGATCGGCACGAAGCGGCGCCCGCCGAAGAAGCCGAGATAGGCCGGCAACTGAATGTCGTGATAGCGGTCGAAGAGCCAGGCGGTGACGAGGCCGACGATGATGCCGGCGAAGACGCTGTAGTTGATCATGGCCTGCTCGCCCGCGGCGTCGACGACGCCCTCGAGCACGATCGGCGACATGACCTTGAGGACCTGCGCGATGACCAGATATCCGGCGACCGCCGACAGGGCGGTCGAGCCGTCGGCCTTGCGGGCGAAGCCGATGGCGACGCCGACGGCGAAGAGCAGCGGCAGGTTGTCGAAGAGCGCCCCGCCGGCCGCGCTCATCGCGTCGAAGAAGGGCCCGATCACCGGGGCGGTGATGCGGCCCAGCAGGTCCTCCTGGCCCAGCCGCAGCAGGATGCCGGCGGCCGGGAGCAGCGCGATGGGCAGCATGAGGCTCTTGCCGAGCCGCTGTAGCTGCCCGAAGCCGGGCACGTGGCGTCGTTGACGCCCGGTCGAGGTGGGGCTGGTCGTGCTCACGAGGTCTCCTTTGACGAGCGCTGAACCACGGCGGTGATTGGTCTAGACCACATTGGCCTAGACCACTGGGCGTGTCAAGACCCTTCCGGAAACTCGCGGCGCCGGGAGCCGTCTACGATTGGTCTAGTCCACGCGGCACCGAGCGCGACCGACATCGACCGAGAGCGATCAGGTCGGCCCAGATCGCCGACCGCGCCCGCGACCTACCGGAGGGCGGCCGTGAAGATCCCGAAGTATTACCAGGTCAAGCGGGAGATCCTGGCCCTGATCGACGGGGCTGCCCCGGGCACGGCGGTGCCGGCCGAGCGCGATCTCGCCGAGCGCTTCGCGACGTCACGCACGACCGTGCGCCAGGCGATCGCCGAGCTCGTGCTCGACGGGCGGCTGGAGCGCACCCAGGGCAGCGGCACCTTCGTCGCGCGCCCCAAGCTCATGCCGGTGCGCCCGCTCACGTCGTTCTCCCACGACGTGAGCTCCGACGGGTGGCGGCCGGGCAGCGTCGTGCTCGACGTGCGGGTCGAGCCCGCGGCGGGTCAGGCCTGCGAGCGCCTGCGCGTGCGCCAGGGCGACCCGATCATGCGGATCGAGCGGATCAGGACCGCGGCCGATGAGCACATCGCCCACGAGATCGCCCATCTGCCCAGGGAACTGCCGGATCTGGCCGACGAGCTGGAGCGGCACGGCTCGCTCTACCGGGCACTCGAGGCGTCCTACGGCATCGCGATCGACACGGTCGAGGACATCATCGAGACGGCGCCGGCCGACCCCCGCGAGGCCGACCTCCTCGGCGTCGAGACGGGGCTGCCGATGCTGCTCATCCATCGCACCGCGTGGGACCGCGACGGCACGCCGGTGGAGTGGACTCGGTCGGTCTTCCGCGGCGACCGCTTCCGCTTCATCGCGAGCCACCGCTTCGAGCCCTCCCCCGCCGGGCCGGCGACCCCGGATCCTACAGCCGGTCCTACAGCCGGATCGGCTTGACGATGTCGGCGTAGATGAGCAGCGCGGACATCGAGATCAGCAGCAGCGCGACGGCGTAGGTCAGCGGCAGCGCCTTGGCGACGTCGACGTAGCCGGGGTCCGGGCGGCGGGTGACGCGGGCGAAGCCGCGCTTGAGGGCCTCCCACAGGGCGCCGGCGACGTGCCCGCCGTCCAGCGGCAGCAGCGGGACGAGGTTGAAGACGAAGAGCGCGATGTTCAGGCTGCCGAGCATCGTCCACAGGAAGGCGGCGCGGTCGGTCGTCGTCATCGGCGTCCCGGAGATCGGGTCGGCGACCTGCCCGGAGGTGACCTCGCCGGCGACGCGGCCGACCCCGACGACGCTGATCGGGCCGTTCTCGTCGCGCTCGGCGGTGCTGAAGGCCGCCTGCCACACGTCGACCATGCGCGCGGGGAGCTGCAGCACGATCTCGCCGGTGCGGGCGGTGACGTTCCACACGACCGACGGCACGAGCGTCAGCGAGTGGTCCTGGGCCGTCAGCGGCATCCCGCCGACCCCGATGTAGCCGGCGGTCGTCGTCGCGATCGTCCCGTCGGGGCCGCGCACGACGTCGCCGTCGGGGCCGAGCTGGGCGACGGTGTTGGCGATCGGGGTGACGGTGAGGGTGAGCTGCCGGCCGTCGCGGTCGACGACGATCGGCAGGGCCTGCCCGGCGTGCGGGCGCACGAGGGCGGCGACGTCGGAGACGGCCGTGACGGGCTGCCCGCCGATGGAGACGAGGTGATCACCGGGCTTCATCCCCGCGGCGGCGGCCGGGCTGGGGGTGTCGGCGGCGGTGCAGGGCTGGACGGTGTCGGCGGTCGCGGGCCGCACGCACTCCACGACGGTGCGCACCTGCGCGCCGGGTTGGGGGGTCGCGATGCCGTAGAAGGCGATGAAGCCGCCGAAGATCAGCGTGGCGAGCAGCAGGTTCATCACCGGGCCGCCGAGCATGACGATGATCTTCTTCGGGGTGCTCAGCTTGTAGAAGACGCGATCCTGGTCCTCGGGGCCGACCTCGGCCAGGGACTGGCTGCGGGCGTCCTCGATCATCGCGGCCCATCGGCCGGCCTTGGCCTGGCCCGCGATCTCGCCCTGGGCCTGGGGCGGGAACATCCCCAGCATCCGCACGTAGCCGCCGAGTGGGATGGCTTTGACGCCGTATTCGGTCTCGCCGACGCGACGCGACCAGATCGTCGGCCCGAAGCCGATCATGTACTGGCTGCATTTGACGCCGAAGGCCTTGGCCGGCACGAGGTGGCCGATCTCGTGCAGGGCGATCGACACCCCGATCCCCAACGCCACGAGGAGCACCCCGAGCAGATACATCACGATGACGACACCTCCACGTGCCCATCGGCACGACTCGCGGTCGGCCCGAGCCCCTGCGGGCGATCGTGGCCGGTCAGGCCGAGCACCTCGTGCGCGCGGGCGCGGGCCCAGGTCTCGGCGGACAACACGTCCTCAACGCGGATCGTCCCGCGATCGTTCGGGGCGGCGCCGCGATCCGTCGGGGCGCCGCTCTCGCGCCCGGCCCGCGGCGCGGCGACCCAGTCGTCGACGACCCGCTCGACCGTGTCGACGATGTCGAGGAAGCCGATCCGGCCGTCGTGGAAGGCCTGGACGCACTCCTCGTTCGCGGCGTTGTAGACCGCGGGCTGGGTGCCGCCGGCTCGCCCCACCCGGTAGGCGAGCGGCACGGCACGGAAGGCGTCGGCGTCGAGGGGGAAGAACTCCCAGGTCGCGGCGCGCGTCCAGTCGCAGGCCGGCGCGGCGTCGGGCACGCGGTCGGGCCAGGCCAGGCCCATGCCGATGGGGATGAGCATCGACGGCGGGCTCGCCTGGGCCAGGGTCGAGCCGTCGGTGAATTCGACCATCGAGTGCACGATCGACTGCGGGTGGACGACGACCTCGATGTCGTCGAAGTCGACGTCGAAGAGCAGGTGCGCCTCGATGACCTCCAGGCCCTTGTTGACCAGGGTCGCGGAGTTGGTGGTGACGACCTTGCCCATGTCCCACGTCGGGTGCGCGAGCGCCTGCGCCGGCGTGACGTCGACGAGCTCGGCTCGGCTGCGGCCGCGGAAGGGGCCGCCGCTGGCGGTGACGACGAGCCGGCGCACCTCCTCGCGGCGGCCGCCGCGCAGGCACTGCGCGATCGCGGAGTGCTCGGAGTCGACGGGCACGATCTGCCCCGGCGCGGCCGCGGCGGTCACGAGGTCGCCGCCGACGATGAGCGACTCCTTGTTGGCCAGCGCGAGCGTGCTGCCGGCCGCCAGCGCCGCCAGCGTCGGGCGCAGCCCGATCGAGCCGGTGATCCCGTTGAGCACGACGTCGCAGGCCAGCCCGGCGATCGCCGTCGCGGCGTCGGGACCGGCGAGGATCGTCGGCGCGTCGCCGGATCGTCCAGCCGCCCCGGCGGCCCCGGCGGCTGTGGCTGCTGTGGCGATCTCGCGCTCGAGGTCGGCGGCGGCGTCCTCGCGGGCGACCCCGACATACGGCACCCCGAAGCGCACGGCCTGCCGGGCGAGCAGCGGCAGGTCCCCTCCCCCGGCGGCGAGGCCGACGACGCGGAACCGGTCGGGATTGCGCTCGACGATGTCGAGGCCCTGGGTGCCGATGGAGCCGGTGGAGCCGAGGATGACGATGTCGCGACGCACGCCCGCCATTGTCGCCCAGGACCTGCCGGGTTGCCCACGGTGCGGTCCGGCCCCGGCGCGACGTCGCGCTCCGCGCTCGGCTCGACGTCACGCTGCGGACCGCGACGCTCGACTCCTCGCGCCACGCCGAGCGGCCTGGGCGAGGATGGGGCGATGGACCTCGACGTCAACGGCACCCGGCGCGCCGTCGCCCACCCCGACGAGCCGCTGCTGTGGGTGCTCCACGACGAGCTCGGGCTCAACGGGGTGCGCTACGGGTGCGGCGAGGGCCTGTGCGGCTGCTGCACGGTGCTCGCCGACTCTCGGCCCGTGCGCAGCTGCCAGGTCAGCGCCCGGCAGGTGCGCGGGCGGGCGATCACGACGCTGGAGGGCCTGGCCGACGGCGACGAGCTGCACCCGGTGCAGCAGGCGTTCCTGGAGAATCCGCTCCAATGCGGCTGGTGTCTGCCCGGACACGTGCTGACCGCCGTCGCCCTCATCGAACGCCATGCCGAGCCGACGCAGGCGCAGGTCGAGGCCGACGCCGGGCGCAACCTGTGCCGCTGCGGTGGGTACAACGCGATCCGCGCCAACGTCACCCGCGCCGCGCAGATCGCTCGGGAGCGCCGATGAGCGACACCGAGAGCGACCGCAGGGTCGGCAAGGAGCCGGCGCGCGACGAGAGCGGGGGCGCCCACGACGACAACGACGGAGCCGACCAGGGGACGGCCGACGAAGCCCCGCGTCGCAGACGTGGTATCACCCGGCGACGACTGCTGCTCGGGGCCGCGGCGGGCGCGGGCCTGCTCGCGGTCGGGGCACGGATCGCGCTCGATCGCGGACGGCCCTGGCTCGCGCAGCAGGTGCTCGAGCGCGGGACGGGGGCCCCCGATCTGCCCGAAGCGCTCGTCTGGTTCGAGCTGACAGCGGAGCACATCACCCTCTTCGTGCCCAAGATCGAGATGGGCCAAGGCATCCACACCGCCCTCGCGCAGATCGCGTGCGAAGACCTCGCCCTCGACCCCACACACCTGCTTGTCGTACAGGCCGACACCGCCCGCGGGTTCGCGACCAACGCGCAGTTCACCTTCGGCTCGACGTCGGTGGCGACGCTGTACACACCGCTGCGCGAGGCTGCTGCCGCCGTGCGGATGATGCTCGCGGGAGAGGCCGCCGCCCGCCTCGGTGTCGCCGCGACCGCCCTGACCGCCGCGAGCGGACGCTTCACCGCCGGAGGCCGCGGGGTCACCTACGGCGAGCTCGTCGCCGCCAAGCAGGGGCCGTGGCAGCTGCCGGAGCAGCCGCCGCCGTTGCGGCCCGTCGGTGAGTTCCGGCGCATCGGAGGCGAGTTCGAGCGGGTCGACATGCGGGCCAAGCTCACGGGTCAGGCCGTCTACTCCTACGACGCCCGCGTCGAGGGCATGCGCTACGGCGCGGTCGCCCGGCCGCCACGCTTCGGCGCGACCCTGAGCGCAGCACGACCCGGTCGCACTCAGACCCGACCCGGCGTCACCGCGATCATCGACGTGGAGGCCGGATTCGCCGGCGTCGTCGCCCCGACGCGGACCCAGGCCTGGGCCGCCCTGGCCGATCTGGAGCTGGAGTGGACGGGCGGCACCGACGCCGACTCCGCGGCCCTGGACGCCGCGCTGCCCGCCGACGGCGGATCCGTCGTCCGCCGCCACGGCGACCTCGGCGAGGCGCTCGAGCAGGGCACCCTCGTCGAAGCCGCCTATCGCACCCCGCTCGCCCACCACGCCCACCTCGAGCCGGTCGCGGCCCTCGTCGCGATCCGTCCCGCGGCCGGCGACGGCGCGACGAAGCGGGTCGAAGCGTGGGTCGGCACGCAGTCTCCCGGTGCCGCCGCGGAGGCGCTGCGCGAGTTCCTCGGCGACGACCACGAGGTGACGGTCCACCCGACGCTGCTCGGAGGATCGTTCGGCCGCAAGGGATCCCAGGACGCGGCCCTCGAGGCCGCCCGGTTGGCGCGCGCCGTCGGGGCCCCGGTGCACGTCGGCTGGAGCCGGACCGAAGACCTGCGCCACGGCGTCTACCGCCCGCCGACGCACACCCGGCTGCGAGGCACCGTGCGCGACGGGCGGATCGTCGGCGTCGAGCAGCACAGCGCCTCCGGCGACATCATCTGGGCCGTCGCCGGGCTGCCCGAGTTCGTGCGCGACACCCTCGGCTTCGACCCGGGCACGCTGCTCGGGCAGTTCCTGCCCTACACGATGAGCGCCTACCGCGTCGTCAACCAGCGCGAGCAGCTGCCGGTGCCGACCGGGCCGTGGCGCGGGCTCGGGGTCTTCCCCAACATCTTCGCGCTCGAGAGCTTCGTCGACGAGCTCGCGGCCGCAGCCGGGGCGGACCCCCTGCAGTTCCGGCTCGACAACCTGCCCGACGACGCGGCGGGTCGCCGGCTGCGGGCCGTGCTCACGCGGGCCGCAGCCGAAGCGGGTTGGTCCACAGGCGCCTTCGCCGGCACGCCGCGCAGCGGCTCGGGCGGGATCACCGCCGGCCTGCGATCGCGCCCGGCGCTGGGCATCGCCTGCTGCCTCGACCACGACACCGCGGTCGCGATGGCCGCCCAGGTTGCTCTGCGGGGCGGGCAGATCGAGGTGCAGCGGGTGGTCGTCGCGGTCGATCCCGGACTCGTCATCAACCCTGCGGGCGCCCGCCTGCAGGCCGTCGGGTCGGTCGTCATGGGGCTGAGCTCGACGCTCGTCGAGCGCCTCGACGTCGCCGCCGGCGCCGTCACGCAGGCCAACTTCGACGACTACCCGATCCTCACGATGGCCCGCACCCCACCGATCGACGTGCACCTCGTCGCGAGTGATGATCGACCGCGCGGCATGGGAGAACCGGTGATGGGGCCGGTGGCGGCCGCCGTCGCCAACGCCGTCTACGCCGCCTCCGGTCAGCGCTTGCGGACGCTGCCGCTGCAGCCCGGCCAGCAACCCACCTAACCTGGGGAAATGACGACGATCCGCCTGCGACACCCCTACCTGTGGATCCTCGCCGCCAGCGCGGTGCTCACCGGTGTGATCGGCCTGCTCGGCCAGACCATCCCCCGCGTCGAGCTCCTCCCCGACGCCGGAGCCTCCTGGTACTACTGGAAGCTGCCCGAACCGACGTTCTGGACGCGGGCGTCGGCCTGGGGCGGCTACGTCGCGCATCAGCTCGCGATGTGGGGGATCATCTACTACGCACAGACTCGTGTGCGGACCTACTCGGCCGGGCTGCACCCGATCAACGTCGTCGCCCTGGCCACGAACGCCGCCTTCATCGTGCTGCACCTGCTGCAGAGCCTCATCTTCTACGACGGGCTCGCGCAGGACGTGTCGATCTACAGCTCGCAGGGCTCGGTCGTCCTCGTGCTCGTCGTCGTCCTGCTCATGGAGAACCGCCGCCGCGGGCTGTTCTTCGGTAAGCCGGCGCCGCTGTCGACGCGAGTCGTCGACTTCTTCCGGCGGTATCACGGCTATCTGTTCAGCTGGGCGATCATCTACACGTTCTGGTATCACCCGGCGGAGAACAGCCAAGGGCACCTCATCGGCTTCTTCTACATGTTCCTGCTGCTCGCCCAAGGCAGCCTCTTCCTCACCCGCGCCCACACGAACCGCGCCTGGACCCTGACGCTGGAGACGATGGTCCTCTTCCACGGGGCGCTCGTCGCGGTGCAGCAGGCCGGGCCGACCGGCTTCTGGCCGATGTTCTTCTTCGGCTTCGCCGGGATCTTCGTCATCACCCAGATGCACGGCGTCGGCTGGTCGCGGGCGACACGCCTACTCCTCGGCGTCGGCTACCTCGTCGCTGTGATCGGCGTCTACGCCGTGCGCGGCTACGACACGGTCGACGAGATCGTGCGCATCCCGGTCATCGAGTACGGACTGGTCTTCGTGCTGACCCTGCTGGTGTGGCCGGTCGTCGCCGTGGCCGACGCCGTGCGACGCCGATGCCGACCCCTCCCCGACGACCTGTCGGATGAGCCGGGTATCGAGGCCGCGCCCGGCCGCCGGGCAGTACCCTGACCCTCGGGCTCTGCTCGGCGCCCGATGTCGATCACGGAGGGCGGTATCAGATGGCACGCGACGGTTTGAGCCTGGGCTACCGGGTGTGGTGGCGCATCCGCAAGACGGTCCTGACGTTCTACGGGCCCGCTCAGCTGGGCGCGAACGACCCCATCAGCCGCCTGGAGCGCGAGCGAGCCGCCCGCGTCGCCGCCGCCCGCGACACGAAGAGCTGACCGAGGCGCTGCCGCTGCACGCAGTCCGTGACCGGTCCAGCACCTCGGACGCGACCGCACCTCGGACGCGACCGCACCTCAGGCGCGAGCGCACCTCAAACGCGGGCGCACCTCAAACGCGGGCGCACCTCAGACGCGGGCGAGGATCTCGCCGTGCAGCATCGCGAACCACGCGTCCGGCCCCGGCCACGCGCGCCACGCCTGTGCAATGAGACCCAGGTCTGCGTCCTCGCCGAGCCCGTGCCGCCGGATGCCGTCGGCGAAGTCGGAGTCGGTCGTGCGGCGGCTCCACGTGCCGGCCCACAGCTCCCGTGACTCCTCGTCGGCGTAGCACCACGTGCTCGCCGACGCCGTGACGTCGCGCAGACCAGCGGCATGGGCCCACGAGAGCAGGTGCCGACCGGCGTCGGGCTCGCCGCCGTTGGCGCGGGCCAGCCGCCGGTAGAGGTCGAGCCAGCGGGTCAGCCCCGGCGACGCGGGGTGCCATGTCATCGCCTCGTAGTCGGCGTCGCGGGCCGCGACGAGTCCGCCGGGGCGGGTGACGCGCGCCATCTCGCGCAGCGCCGCGACCGGGTCGCCCCGGTGCTGCAGCACCTGGTGGGCGTGCACGACGTCGAAGGAGGCGTGGGCATACGGCAGCGCGTAGACGTCACCGAGCTCCCAGCGGGTGCGCTCGTCACCCCGCCCGGCGGCGTTGCGGCGAGCCGCCTCCAGCGGCGCCGGCACGTTCTCCAGACCGACGACCAGCCCGCCGACCCCGACCGCCTCCGCGAGGTCGAGGGTGATCGTGCCCGGCCCGCAGCCGACGTCGAGCACGGCCATGCCCGCGCGCAGGTGCGGCAGCAGATAGGCCGCGCTCGTCGCGGCCGTACGCGCCCCGTGCGAGGCGAGCACACTCGCGTGGTGACCGTGCGAGTAGACCTCCGGACGTCCATCATTCGAGCTCATGAGTCCCATTATATGGAATCAGCGCGAACGCGCGGTCCGACGCACCTCGATCGTCCGCAGGCGACCGGCACCGCCCACCTCCTCCACAGCGTCGGGCCGCACGTCCGGCGCACCCGTCACCTCGCCCCCTGCGCTCCGACCGTCGACGCACGCAGCGCGACGCGCGATACTGACGACACCGCCGGAGAGAACGACGCATGACCGCCGTGACGAGCGCGGACACGCCGATGCCCCGTCGGCTCACGCTGCAGGAGTGGGATGTCGAGTGGGCAGCCCGCGACGACGCCTACGAGCTGGTCGACGGCATCCCGACCGTGGCACCCGCCCAGACGTACGGCAATCGTGAGGCGGCATTCCTGCTCGCCAAAGCCCTGTGGCCGCCCCTTCATCACGACTACGCCGTCGTCACCGACGCCGGCGTGCACGTGGGGATCCGGGACGGCCAGCACACCGTGCGACAACCTGACGTCGTGGTGCGCTGCCGCAGCGGGGGCCGCACGAGCCATCGCGCGCCGGCCGAGGAGATCGCCCTGGTCGCTGAGGTGGTCTCCCCCAGCTCGATCGAGAGGGACTGGATCACCAAGCGCCACGAGTACGCGACCGCCGGCATCCCGTGCTACGTCGTGGTCGACCTGGAGAACGAGCGCCTCTCACTGTTGACCGACCCGGTCGACGGCGACTACCGGCAGGTCAGCGGCGGCCGCAGCGTGCAGGTGCCGGTCGGCGACCACAGCATCGGCATCGGCATCGCCGTCACCGACCTCGTCGCGAAGTGACCTTGCCGCACAGTGTTCTGTGCGGTCTGCCCCTGCGCGGAGCCCCCGCTCACTCCTCGCCCAGGCCCCACCGGCCGCCTCAGCGGTCGGTGCGGCGGCTCGCGGGACGATGATGTCGGCGCCCATGTCCTGACCGGCCCGGATCTGGGGGGTGATCTTGGCGACGTAGGCGTCGTTGTCGTCGATCGCCTCGCTGTAGCTCGCCCGGATGCCGGTCTTCTTCGTGAAGGCGTCGAGGGTCGGATACCGCGTGGTCTGCTCGTCGTAGTCCAGGTAGGCGGTCCAGTTGGCCCAGCGCACGCGCATGTCGGTCGCCGAGACGTCCATGGGCAGGGTCGGTGCCGCGGCGCCGGCGGGCGGGGTGGGCGGCGCGCAGCCGGCCACGCCCGCGAGGGCCGCGAGGCCGGCCAGGCCGCCGCCGGCGGTGAGCAGGCGCCGGCGGGTGAGTGTGTCGCGCATGGCTGCGATCCCTTCGACGTCAGCCGCCGGGCCGGTCCGGGCCGCCCGACCTGCGGCCTCGACGTGCCGCGGTGACGCGACTGTAGCGCCGGCGGTGCGCTTTCCCGCGCGCCACACCCGCCGATGATGCTCTTGCCATCGTCCGGCGCAGGCTTGGCCCCGGTTTCCGTCGCCGATGCCGGTGCGTTCGGTTGCACCGGCGCCCGTCGCGCGAGACGATCGGGGCATGGCAAAGGCGTCGAGAGCACCGCACCAGCACGCCGACCACGCGCCGCAGCCCGGCGACGGCGGCGGCCCGCCGTCCGTGTCGGGACTGGACGACGTGAGCCGGGCGATCATCGAGCACCTGCAGCGCGACGGGCGGGCCTCCTACGCCGCCATCGCCCGCGACGTCGGCCTCTCGGAGGCCGCGGTCCGCCAGCGTGTGCAACGCCTCCTGGAGTCCGGGCTCATGCAGATCGTCGCCGTCACCGACCCCCTCCAGGTGGGTTTTCGCCGCCAGGCGATGGTCGGGCTGCGCATCGCCGGCGACATCGGCCCCGTCGCCCGGGCCGTCACCGACCTGCCCGAGGTCGCCTACTGCGTGACGACCGCCGGCAGCTTCGACCTGCTCGCCGAGGTGGTCTGCGAGGACGACGACCACCTCCTGGACCTGCTCTGCGCGCGCATCCGCACCCTGCCGGGCGTCACCGCGAGCGAGACGTTCGTCTACCTGCGCCTCAACAAGCAGCACTACGACTGGGGGACCCGATGACCACGCCCGCACCGACGACCAGCTCGCCGGCGACGACACCTGCGACGAGCACGCCGACGACCACGCGCGCCGGCACCCCGCTGGCCCAGGCAGCGCGGGACCACCTGTGGATGCACTTCACCCGCCACTCCGTCTACGAGGACGGGGGGCAGGTGCCGATCCTCGTGCGCGGCGACGGGTGCTACGTCTACGACGACGCCGGCAGGCGGTATCTCGACGGGCTCGCCGGGCTCTTCGTCGTGCAGGTCGGGCACGGCCGGGTCGAGCTCGCGCAGCGCGCCGCGGCGCAGGCGGCCGACCTGTCGTTCTTCCCGCTGTGGTCCTATGCCCACCCGGCGGCGATCGAGCTCGCCGAGCGACTCGCGGGCTACGCCCCCGGCGACCTCAACCGCGTCTTCTTCACCACGGGCGGCGGCGAGGCCGTCGAGTCGGCGTGGAAGCTGGCGAAGCAGTATTTCAAGCTCGTCGGCAAGCCGGGCAAGCACAAGGTCATCAGCCGTGCGGTCGCCTACCACGGCACCCCGCAGGGAGCGCTGTCGATCACGGGCATCCCGCCGCTGAAGCAGATGTTCGAGCCGCTGGTCCCCGGCGCGCACAAGGTGCCGAACACCAACCTCTATCGCGCGCCGGAGCACCTGCGCACCGACGAGAAGGCGTTCGGCCGGTGGGCCGCCGACCGGATCGCCGAGGCCATCGAGTTCGAGGGCCCGGACACGGTCGCCGCGGTCTTCCTCGAGCCGGTGCAGAACGCCGGCGGCTGCTTCCCGCCGCCGCCGGGCTACTTCGAGCGCGTCCGCGAGATCTGCGACGACTACGACGTGCTGCTCGTCAGCGACGAGGTGATCTGCGCGTTCGGGCGGATCGGGTCGATGTTCGCGTGTGACGACTTCGGTTACGTGCCCGACATCATCACGTGCGCCAAGGGCATGACCAGCGGCTACTCCCCCATCGGCGCGATGATCGCCAGCGACCGGCTCTTCGAGCCGTTCAGGTCCGGCGCGACGAGCTTCGCGCACGGCTACACCTTCGGTGGGCACCCGGTGTCGGCGGCGGTCGCCCTGGCCAACCTCGACATCGTCGAGCGCGAGGGGCTGCTGAGCCACGTCCGCACCCAGGCGCCGACGTTCCGCTCCACGCTGGAGCGGCTGACCGACCTCGACATCGTCGGCGACGTGCGCGGCGAGGGGTTCTTCTACGGCATCGAGCTCGTCAAGGACAAGGCGACCCGCGAGACGTTCGACGCGGCCGAGTCCGAGCGGCTGCTGCGCGGCTACCTGTCCACGGCGCTGTGGGACGCCGGCCTCTACTGCCGCGCCGACGACCGCGGCGACCCCGTCATCCAGGTGGCGCCGCCGCTGATCGCGGGGCCGGAGCAGTTCGAGGAGATGGAGGCGATCCTGCGCGACGTGCTGGTGCGCGGGCAGGCGCTCCTCTAGGGGGCATCGGCCAGGACCCCGGGAGGGACGACGAGGCCCCCACCGGTCGGCTCGAGAAGGATCGAGCGGCTCCGGTGGGGGCCTCGTCATGCGCCAGGATCACACCTGGCAGCACGCACCCCGGATCACACACTGTTGTGGGCGGTCAGGGGGTCGGCTCCAGCTCCGTGACCGGCCCCGGCTCGCGACCCTCCGCCTGCGCGGCGCTGATGCCGCGCCGGAAGAACTCGGGGTTGCGGGCGTACTGCACGCCCATGACGACGAAGCCGAGCAGCAGCACGGTCGCGCCGAGCAGGAAGACGAGCCCGACGCCGAAGAGCTCGGAGCCCGAGCCGTAGGCCGGGTCCATGCTGTCGATCGAGGTCTTGACGAAGAACGCGATGAGCAGGGCCCCGCCGAGCAGCGGCGCGACGCACTGGGTGAGCGCGGTGCGCGCCGTGCGCAGCGACGTCCGGCGGAAATACCACACACATGCCATGGCGGTGATGCCGTAGTAGAAGCACACCATCATGCCCAGCGCCGTGATCGTGTCCCAGAGCACGGCCTCGGAGATGACCCGCATGATCGCGTAGAACGCGAACGAGACGACGGCCGCGACGATCGTCGCGTAGCCGGGCGACTGGAAGCGCGGCGACACCGAGGCGTAGCGCGGCGGCAGCGCCCCGTAGTAGCCCATCGCCAGCATCGTGCGCGCCGGGGAGACGAACGTCGACTGCAGCGAGGCCGTCGAGCTGGCGAGCACCGCGATCGACATGAGCACCGCGAAGGGCCCGAGGATCGGCCCGGCGAGCGCCGCGAGGATGTTCTCCTGGATCGCGGTGTTGCCCAGGCCGTATTCACCCTCGCCGACGCCCGCGAACGACAGCGTCGCCGTCGCCACCAGCAGGTAGAGGGTGACGATGACCCCGATGGTCGCGGTCGCGGCCTTGCCCGGGGTCGTCGCGGCGTCGGTCGACTCCTCGTTCATCGTCAGCACGACGTCCCAGCCCCAGTAGATGAAGACCGACAGCGAGATGCCGGCGGCGAAGGCCGAGAACGACTCGACACCCAGGGGGTTGAACCACTCCAGCCGCGGCGGCGTGGGGTCGAAGGCGGTGCCGCGGGCCAGGTGCAGGTAGGCCGCGACGGCGAAGCCCACGAGCACGAGCACCTGGAACGTCACGAGCACGTACTGCACCATCTTGGTCGCCTCGACGCCCCGGTAGGAGATCGCGCAGGCGGCGGCCATGAAGACGCCGCAGGTCACGACGTTGATCGGCACGTTCGCCGCGAGGTCCGCCAACTCGGGGCGCCCGGTGATCTGGGCCAGGAGCAGGTAGAAGAAGTCGACGGCGATGCCCGCGAGGTTGGACAGCACGAGGATCGTCGCGGCGAGCAGGCCCCAGCCGCCCATCCAACCGACCCACGGGCCGAACGAGCGCGTGCCCCACGTGAAGGTCGTGCCGCTGTCGGGCATGACCGTGTTGAGCTCGCGATAGCCGATCGCGACGAGCAGCATCGGGATGAAGCCGACGAGCAGGATCGCCGGCAGGTGCTCGCCGACCTCGGAGGCCGTGGGGCCGAGCGCGCCGGAGAGCGTGTAGGCCGGGGCGATGCACGAGACGCCGATGAAGACGGCGGCCACGAGCCCGACGCTGCGTGAGCTCAGGCCCTTGGCGCTCATGACGACACCTCGCCGTCGGCGCCCGGGGCGTCATCCTGCCCGCCGGAGTGTGCGGAATCGGGCGAGGCCGCTCCTGCCGCCGCTGCGGCCGCGTCGGTCGCGGCGGTCGTGGCGGTCGCAGGGTCGTCGCCCTGCGGCACGACCATGACGGGCACGGGCAGGCGGTGCAGCATCTTGCCGACCGTCACCCCGAGGAAGAGCCGCCGCGGGGCAGCCATGCGGGCCGACCCGACGATGAGCACGGAGGATTCGATCCACGCCGTCGCCTCGACGACGGCCGGGATGTCCCCGCCGCGGGCGAAGACGATGCGGCTCGACGTCGGGGCGCCGTAGCGGTCGATCGCCAGCGCGAGCAGCCGCGCGACGTGCGCGCGGACCTCGTCCACCCCGGCGTCGTCGACCTCGCCGTCGGCGTCGACGAGCGTGATGACCCGCAGCGGCAGGCCGGTGCGCACCGCCATCCGCATCGCGGTGTCGAGGACCTGCTGGCCCCCGGGGCGCAGCCCGACCGCGCAGTCCAGCGACTCGATCGGGCGGCGGGGCTCATAACCGCGCGGCGCGAGCGCGACCGCACACGGCGCGCTGTGCAGCAGCGCCGTCGTCACCGACCCCAGCCGGTGCCGGCGGCGCACGCGACCCAGTCCGCGCTTGCCGTCGGACCCGGCGACGACGAGCCGGGCGCCGAATTCGACGGCGGCCGCGATGATGCCCTCGGCCGTGCCCGCGGCATACCGCACGTGGGTCGTCACCGACACGTCGTCCGGCACGCCCGCCGCGCCCTCGGCGAGCCACGTGCGGGCGCGCTGGGCGATGATCGGCTCGTCGCGTCCCACCGGCGGGTAGGCCGGGGCGAACGTGCCGTGCTCGTGCACGACATACAGCAGGTCGAGGGAGGCGCCGAAGGCGCGGGCCAGGGCGACCGCGAGGCGCAGCGCGTCGTGGCCCCCGTCGTCGGGCCGGTAGGCCACGAGATACCGGACGCGCTCGCTGCGGGCCGACACCTCGCCGGCCCCGGCGATCGTCATGGACGGCCGCCGGCGAGGGCCGCGGCGATGTCCTGCGCGGTCCGCTGACCCATCCGCACCGCCCCGTCGACGTGCTGGAATCCGGCACCGGCCAGGTCGGAGGAGGCCCAGTGGATCGGGCCGACAGGCGTACGCATGTCCGCACCATAGCGGTGCAGTCCGCCGAGGTCGAAGCTCGTGCCGTAGGCCCCCCGGGTCCATTCCTCACTGCCCCAGTCGGACTCGTAATAGACCTCCGGGTTGCCCGCCTGCGGGCCGAGGTAGTCGGCGAAGTCGGCGAGGATCATCGCGCGGCGCGTGGCGGCGTCGTAGGTGAACATCTCGTCGGCGCGCTCGTCGGGCACGAAGCCCACGAGCGTGCCGCGCGGGTCGCCCTCGACGGTGTTGTCGTAGATCTCCTGCACGATCCGGCCGGCGCCGAAGCACGTGCCGGACAGCCCCTCCTCGCGCCAGAACGGCCGGTCGTAGACGGCGTGCACCTTGATGACGAGGCCGAAGCTCTGGTGCTGGTGCATCTGGTGCTGGCGGCGCGGCAGCGCGGGCTCGTAGGAGATGCGCGAGTACAGGTTCGGCGGGACCGCGACGATCGCGCGGCGGGCGTGCACGACGAGCTCCCCGTCCGGGGTCGTCGCGGTCGCGGTGACCCCCTCGTCGCCCCAGGCCAGGGTGCGCACCGGCGCGGCGAGCACGACGTCGCCACCGAGGCGCTCCGCCAGGCGCAGGCTGACGCTCTGCATGCCGCCGACGACGCGGCGGTCGAGGATGAAGTCCTCGTCGACGAGGTGGCTGAACGACCCGGCGGAGGCGGCCATGAGCACGGCCTGCAGCGCCGAGAAGGCGTGGGCGGGCTTGGTGAGCATGCCGCCGGCGATGAAGTAGGCGATGCCGCGGCGGGCCTCGGCGTCGTCGCACTGCTGCGCGAGCCAGTCCTCGAAGGACACGGTGTCGAGCTCGCGGGCCGCCGGGTGCTCCCACGGGCGGTCCGGGTCCATCTGCTCGGCGAGGGCGTCCAGCTGCGCGACGAGCGCGTCCATCGCCTCCACAGTGCTGTGTGCGGTCGGGAAGTCCGGGCCGCTGAAGCGGCGCCGCTCGCCACCGGGCGGGAAGTAGACGTTGTCGCCCTCGCGGTAGCGCGAGTACATCTCCAGGTCGAGCTCGTCCAGGAGTGCGATGAGCGCCGTCTGGTCGGGCGAGACCCACTGGCCGCCGATCTCGAGGGTGGCGCCGTCGATGTCTTGCGTCCACGTCCGGCCGCCGACGCGGTCACGGGCCTCCAGGACGGTCACGCTGTGGCCGGCCTCGCGCAGCCGGGTCGCGGCGGTCAGGCCGGTGACTCCGGCGCCGATGACGACGACATCACTGGTGCGTTCGGTGCGGGGCATTCGCTCTCTCCTGCGGGATCACGGGGGGCGACGGCGGATCCGTCGCGGTGTCGAGGTGGGCGCCAGGGGGCCGATCGACGAATCACCCCTGACCTTGGTCCTGATTCTGCCCGTGATTCGCGCCCCTGACAAGCCCTCTTGTACGGAATCCTGATTCATCTACGGCAAAGACCGTGTTTTCGATGCTGCGAAGCGCAGATCTAGCGTGGAATCGTGCGTCCGTGATAAGACTGGTGTACCAGCCACCCCAGCGTTGAGGAGCTACCCGTGCAGACCCCCGTGAGCGAGACCCCGCGCGTCCTGCGCAACTTCGTCGACGGCCAGTACGTCGAGCCCCGCAGCGACGAGCGCATGGACATCGTCAGCCCGGTGACCGCGACCGTGGTGGCCACCGCACCGGTGAGTTCGGCGGCCGACGTCGACTCCGCCTACGAGGCGGCGGCGCGGGCCTTCACCGGGTGGAAGCGGACGACGCCCTCGCAGCGGCAGGCCGCCCTCCTGCAGATCGCCGACGCGATCGAGGCGCGCGCCGACGAGCTGATCCGCACCGAGGCCGACAACACCGGCAAGCCGTATGCGCTGACCGCCAGCGAGGAGGTGCCGGTCATGGCCGACCAGATCCGCTTCTTCGCCGGCGCCGCCCGGGTGCTCGAGGGGCGCGCGTCGGCCGAGTACATGGAGGGGCACACGTCGTGGATCCGGCGCGAGCCCGTGGGGGTCATCGGCCAGGTCACGCCGTGGAACTACCCGATGATGATGGCGGTGTGGAAGTTCGCCCCGGCGCTGGCCGCGGGCAACACGGTCGTCCTCAAGCCGAGCGACACCACCCCGGAGACGACGCTGCTGCTCGCGCAGATCGCCGGCGAGTTCCTGCCGCCGGGCGTCTTCAACGTGATCACCGGCGGCCGCGAGACCGGCGCCGCGCTCATCGAGCACACGATCCCGCAGATGGTCTCGATCACCGGCTCGGTGCGCGCCGGGATGCAGGTCGCGCAGGCGGCGGCCAAGGACGTCAAGCGCGTGCATCTGGAGCTGGGCGGCAAGGCGCCGGTCCTCGTCTTCGACGACGCCGACATCGAGGCGGCCGTCGAGGGCATCGCGACGGCGGGCTACTTCAACGCCGGGCAGGACTGCACGGCCGCGACGCGGGTGCTCGTGCAGGCCGGCGTGCACGACGAGTTCGTCGCGGCACTGGCGGCCTACGCCAAGGACAACGCCAAGGTCGGGCTCCCCGACGACGAGGACGCGCTGCTGGGCCCGGTCAACAACGCGAACCAGCTCGCGCACGTCACCGGCTTCCTGGAGCGGCTGCCCGACCACGCGAGCATCGCCGGCGGCGGCCACCGCATCGCCGCCCTCGGCGACGGCTACTACCTCGAGCCGACGGTCGTCGCGGGGCTGCGCCAGGACGACGAGGTCGTGCAGCGTGAGGTCTTCGGCCCGGTCATCACGGTGCAGAAGTTCACCGACGAGGCGCAGGCCCTGGGCTGGGCCAACGACGTCGACTTCGGCCTGGCGTCCTCGGTGTGGACCAAGGACTTCGGCGCCGCGATGCGCCTGAGCTCCGAGCTCGACTTCGGCTGCGTCTGGATCAACACCCACATCCCGCTCGTCGCCGAGATGCCCCACGGCGGCTTCAAGCACTCCGGCTACGGCAAGGACCTGTCGATGTACGGCTTCGAGGACTACACGCGCATCAAGCACGTCATGGCCAACATCCAGAGCTGAGTCGATCTGGTATCACCAGCGTCACTATTGGTACCATCGGGTCATGGCTATGACGTTGCGCTTGAGCTCCGAGCAGGACGAGCGGCTCACCCACCTGGCCGCTTCGCAGGGTGTGAGCAAGCAGCAGGCCGTCCTGCGACTCATCGATGACGCGACACTGCGCGCGTCGCGGGAGGAGCGACTGCGGGCCATCGTGGACCGCGTCAAGGCCCGGGACGGCGAACTGCTCGACCGACTCGCGCAGTGAGTTTCGCCTACCTGGCGGTCGAGGACCTGGCCCTGCTCGCCGCCGAACTGGGGGTTCCCGAGGTCCGAGACCTCGGTCTTCTCGATTCGGCGGCGCAGCGGCCTGCGTCGAGTGCGTTCGGCGAAGACGCCTACCCTGACCTGCCCACGAAGGCCGCGGCCCTCCTCGCCTCGATCGCCCGCAACCACGCCCTGGTCGACGGCAACAAGCGTCTGGCGTGGACGGCGACCGTCGCTCTCTGCGAGATCAACGGCTATGACCTGGCACCCCGGGACACCGACTCCGCCTACGACCTGGTCATCGGGGCGGCCACGGGCGAGGCCGACGTCGCCGATCTCGCGGGTACGCTCGCGGCCTGGATCACGCCGCTGCCGTAGGTCGGACACCGACCACGTCAGGGTCGACAGACCCCAAGACGCTCGACCACCATGCCCGGCCGACCCCGCAGACCGGCGGCCCGTGAGCATGCCTCCGGGCCGGCGGCACCCGCCCGACTCAGGCGGGACGCACTCTCACTCCCGCGGATCCCATCGCCCTGGCGCGTGTCGACGCTGATCTCGATTCAGCCACGCAGCCGACACCGCGAGGACGTCGGCCGATGAGGAGCACGCCAGTACCGCTGAGAGGAGTGCCATGAACGAACTCACGAAGCGGGGGAAGACAAGTGCGAGGAAGCGAGTGGCAGTCACCTCAGCGCTGGTCGCCTGCGGTGCGCTGAGCGCTTGCGCGAGTCCTCAATCGCCGAGCGATCTCGCGTCGGGGGGCGTCCCACATCCGCCGCTTCCGACACGAGCGTTGCCGTCGAGCATGCCCCAGGGTAGTGCGCTGACAAGGAAGTACTCCAACTTCGCAGCACTTCGTCAGCAGAGCACCGCCCTGGTGCGCGCCACTGCCGGTCCGTCGCACCGCAGCGATGTGACGACTCCTGACGGCGCGGCGGCTGCCGCGCAGTGACGACGATGACCGTCGAGGAGACCTACTGGGGCGCTGCGCCGAAAACTCTGGGGGTCGCACAGCTCGGCACTGCGGATCGCGGCTACGAGGACTCGGGTGCAGTCTTCACCTCTGGGGAGACCTACGTGTTCTTCGTGCGGGCGGCGACGATCCCCGGCATGTATGTCGTGACCGGCGGGGATACCGCATACCGGCGAAGCAACGGCGTGCTCCACCGCAACGACCCGCGGAATGCGGAAGCGACGTCAGCACGCTCCGCCCTCCCCGGCCAGGTGTCCGAGAAGGACATCGCTTCGGTCATGGTCCGCGGCTCCTGACCCGGCCTCGCCCACGATCAGCGGCGCCCGGCCCCGTGTGACGGAGCCGGGCGCTGCGTCGTCGTTGCGACCCGCGGGCTACTGGTGCCGCAGAGCAGCGAGCGCTGGGTCCGACACCGCCGGGCGCTCTCGGTGCGGACGACGGACTTCGGCGCCGCGATGCGCCTGAGCTCCGAGCTCGACGTCGGCAGCGCCTGGATCACGGAGTCAGGGCGCCACGGACTTGCGCAGGTGCCGGCTCGGGCGCCGCAGAGCGGCAGGCAGCTCGGCGAGGGTCACGGGTGCGGCGATCACATCGGTCCACGGGTCGCCGGACCCTTCGCCGACGAGGAAGTCGACGGCCTCGGCGAGATGGCGGGGTTCGTAGTTGTGCACGCCCGTGATCTTCTGGTGGCGGCGCACGACACGCTCGGGGTCGAGGGTGACGGTGCCCCGGGGCGCGACGGACCCGGCGAGGACGGCGCAGCCGCCGACGTCGAGGGCGGCGAGGGCCGCACGCACGCCGTCGAGGCTGCCGGACATCTCGACGGCGAGATCGACGCCGCCCTCGGCGCCCGCGTCCGGGGCCACCGTCGACGTCGTGTCGGCACCGAATCGCCGGGCCGCCTCAGCACGTTCGGCGGCGGGATCGAGCACGTGGACCTGGGCGGCACCGCGCCGTGCCGCGACGGCACAAGCCCCGAGCCCGAGCATCCCGGCGCCGACGATGAGGACCCGTCGGCCCGCGATCGGCCCGGCGGTGTCGAGGTCGAGGCACGCCATGACGGTCGCCAGGGCGCAGGCCGACATCGCGGCAGGCCCGTCGGCGACGCTGCGCGGGACGCGCGCGACGGCGAGCCCGGCCCGCAGGTGCAGGTGGGTGGCGTAACCGCCGGACAGCGGCCAGGGGCCGTCGAGCGGCTCGTGGCCGGTCTTGAGCAGGTGTCGGCACTTCGCGGTCCGGCCGGCGCGGCAGCGGTCGCAGTCGCCGCAGGCAGCGGTGACGCTCCAGACGATCCGGTCTCCCACGGCGACGGCGCTGCCGTCGACACAGCGTGGCGCCACGGGATGGACCTGCGCGACGTGGCCGACGGCCTCGTGACCGAGGATCCCGGGATGGGCGCCGGGACGCCGACCGGTGACGGTGTGGACGTCGCTGCCGCAGATCGTCGCGAGGTCGATCCGCACGAGCGCCTCGCCGGGGCGCAGCGCCGGAGCGTCCAGGACCCTCTCCTCGAAGTCCGGGCCGCCGAGCCAGATCAGCGCCCGGATCTCGGGGGTCACGAGGCCTGGCGGGCCTGCTCCGACGCGATCGCGCCCTCGGTCAGCTCGGGCAGGTCCAGGACCTGCGCGATCGAGGGCAGGACGTGGTCTGCGGGCTGCCCGGCAAAGCCCGCGGCGTCGAGCTTGCCGCTGCAGACCCCGATGCTCAGGACCCCGGCGTGGCGTGCCGCCTGGACGTCGACGTGCGTGTCACCGGCGGCCAGCGTCTCGCGGACGTCGAGGATGCCGGTGGCCTCCATGGCCCGGTGGATCATGTAGGGCGCGGGGCGGCCGCGGCGCACCTCGTCGGCGCAGACGACGGCGTCCAGGGTCGCCTCGGGGTCGCCGTCACCGACGCTCCAGCCCAGGCCCGCGAGCAACGGGTCGGCGATCGAGCGGGAGAAGCCCGTGGTCAGGGCGACCTTGACACCTCGCTCGCGCAGAGCGGCGATCGTCTCGGGGACCCCCGGCAGCGGGACCGGCGGCTGCTCGCTGTAGGCAGTGGCGAGGGTCTGCAGGAACCACGCGAAGGCTGCGTCGATGCGCGCCTCGTCGGCCTGCACTCCCCCGAGCGGCAGCAGCGCGGCGATGGCCTCACGCTTCTCCACGCCCATCCACTCCTGGAAGGCCTGCGGCTCCGGGGTGGCGCCCTCGCGGACGACGGCCTCCTCGAGCACCCGGTAGACGGTGTGCCCTTCGTCGATCGTGGTGCCGGCCATGTCGAAGGTGGCGAGACGGATCACGTGAGCTCCTTGGCAGGGGTGGGCGGGCAGGGGTGGGAGACTCCGGGCCCGAGGACCCTCACGGGCGTGACTCTACGAGGGTCGGCGGGGCCCGACCGGGGTGCTCCGCGGCGGCGGGATGAAGGCGACGTGAACTCTGGCCGTGGCTGTCGCCGCGCGCTGGCGCGGGGCGCCGCGCCCCGTCGAGAGTGGCCGTCATGGAGCACACCCCTGGCGAGCACGTCTCGGATCTCATCGTCGTCGGCGCCGGCATCGTCGGCCTCGCGCACGCCGTCGAGGCGGTGCGGCGCGGCTTGAGCGTGCAGATCGTCGAGCGGGACGCGGCGGCGGTCGGGGCGTCGGTGCGCAACTTCGGCCACGCGTGCGTCACCGCGCAGGTCGGCGAACTCTTCGACCTCGCGCGCAGGTCGCGGGAGGGGTGGCTCGACGCTGCGCAGCAGGCGGGCTTCTGGGCGCCGCGGGCCGGGGCGGTCGTCGTCGCCCGGGCACAGGACGAGCTCGGCGTCCTGGAGGAGCTCGCGGCCGTCCGGGGCGAGGACTACGTCACGCTGCTCAGCGCTCGCGAGGTCCGCGACCGGTTAGGCCTGCGGCGCGGCGCCGACGCCGGCTCGGGTCACGAGAGCGCCGGGCCCGCCGCGATCACCGGAGGTGCGTTCCTCGCCCAGGACCTGCGGGTCGACCCCCGCACGACGGTCGCTCGGATCGCCGCGTGGCTGGAGTCGCTGCCAGGAGTGCAGATCCACTGGCGAACGACGATGCTCGAGGCTGGCGACGGGGTCGTAGCGACGACACGCGGCGACCTGCGCGCCGAGCACGTCGTCGTCGCGGTGGGCCACGATCTGGACTACGTGCTGCCCGAGGTGGCGCAGCGCCACGAGGTGCGCCGCTGCCGCTTGACCATGGCGCTCGTCGACGCACCGCACACTTTTGTGTGCGACAGCGCGATCCTGACGGCGACCTCGATGCTGCGGTACGACGCGCTCGCGGCGACGACGGCCGCGGGCGAGGTGCGCCGGCGGCTGTCGCAGCAGCGACCGGAGCTGCTCGACATCGTCGCCAACGTCATGGTGACGCGCCGGCCGGACGGCACGCTGCTCGTCGGCGACTCCCACCACTACGGGATCGAGGCGCCGCCGTTCCTCGACGAGGACGTCACCGACCTGCTCCTGGCCGAGGCCGGTGACGTCCTGGGCGTCGACCGGTTCCGCGTGCGTCAGCGCTGGCAGGGCGTCTATGCCTCGAGCCCGACGACGCCGCTGGTGCGCGAGACGCCGACGCCGGGGGTCCACGTCGTCACGGTCGCGACCGGCATCGGGATGACGCTGGCCTTCGGCCTCGCCCGGGCGACCCTGGACTCCCTCTGAGGCGACCACCCCTCCCCCCGCGACAGACACGTCGTCCCCCGGACCCACGGTGGGTCCGGGGGACGACGTGGCGTCGAGGCGAGGCCTGCGTCGCGGGTCAGGACACGGCGCGTCGGACGTAGAGGGCCAGGCCCTCGACGACGAGGACGAC
>JAVTVZ010000214.1:0-8946 GCA_032229625.1 Dermatophilaceae bacterium
CCACGCCCCCACGACGACCCGCGCACCACGAGAACCCCGTCACCGTCGCGCTCAACGCTCACGGACGCGACTACACCCACGACCCCGAGCTGAGACCGCAACGGTGAGCAGCAGAGCGCGCCGCAACCGTGAGTGGGCGGGCGCCCTCGCCGAGGGCGGCAGTAGCTGGAGCAGAGGCTGCGGCTACTTGGGCGGGAGGGTGCGGACGTAGTCGACGCCCCAGCCCACGGCCTCGCGGAGGCGTTCGTCGGACTCCAGGGCGTCGGCGTCGACCGTCAGCCACCCGGCGAGTTCGCGGCCGCGCATGACCTGCGGTCGCGCGGCGCCGTCGGCGATGAGGCGGGCCCCGAGCGCAGGGTCGACGCGGACCATGAGGTCGCCGGACGACCCGGCGGCGACCGCCATGTGCCCGTCGAGCATGAACCCCAGGCCGCCGAACATCGCCTTGCTCGTCAGGCCCGGTTCGTCGGCCAGCACGTGCCGTAGCCGCGCCGCGAGGTGCTCGTCATACGCCATGCCTCATGACAACACGCCTTTTCGCCGCGCCGCCAGAGCCCGAGGCACACCGCGCACCGGACACGACGAGGCCGGCACGCCACGTGGCCGGCCCCGGCGATTCCGGGACCGACCACGAGGCAGGGGGTGACCTCAGCGGACGGCTGTGGCCTCGACGGGCGACGCGGCGGCCACGGAGGCCTCGGAGGCCTCGGAGGGCTCGGCCACCGCCCGGGCCTGCGACGCCCGAGCGGCGCGCTCGGCGATTCCGAGCACGGCGAGGGCGCCGAAGGTGAAGACGGCGCCGACCCACAGCGGCGAGGTGTAGCCGAGGCCGGCGGTGATCGTCAGCCCGCCGAGCCACGCGCCGAGGGCGTTGCCGATGTTGAAGGCGGCGATGTTGGCGCCGGAGGCCAGGGTCGGGGCGTCCTGCGCATACTGCATGATCCGCAGCTGCAGGCCGGGCACGGTGGCGAAGCCGAGGCCACCCATCGCGACGAGCGCGGCGACGGTCGCGACCTGCGACTGCGCCGCGAGCGCGAAGAGCACCATGACGACGGCGAGCCAGGCGAAGACGAGGCCGAGCGTGCGCGGGATCGAGCGGTCCGCGCCGCGGCCGCCGAGGAGGTTGCCGACGAAGAGCCCGGCGCCGAAGAGCACGAGCAGCCACGGCACGGCCGCTTCGGAGAAGCCGCTGACCTGCGTCAACGTGTAGGCGATGTAGGTGAACGCGCCGAACATGCCACCGAAGCCGAGGACCGTCATGGCCAGGGAGGCCCACACCTGGCCGCTGCGGAAGGCGCGCAGCTCACCGCGCAGGTCGGCGGGGGCGTCAGCCGAGTCGGTGGCCTGCCCGGGGGCCTGCGCGGGCACGAGCGTCGCGACGGCGATCATCGCGACGACACCGATCGCGGTGATGACCCAGAAGGTCGCGCGCCAGCCGAATTCCTGGCCGATGAACGTGCCGAAGGGCACGCCGAGCACGTTGGCCAGGGTCAGGCCGCCGAACATCATGGCGACGGCGCCGGCCTTCTTCGCGGGCTCGACGAGGCTCGCGGCGACGACGGCCCCGATGCCGAAGAACGCGCCGTGGTCGAGGGCGGCGAGGATGCGGCCGAGCAGCATGATGCCGTAGGTCGGGGCGAGCGCGGAGGTGAGGTTGCCGGCGATGAAGAGGACGAGGAGTCCGAGGAGGGCGTGCTTGCGCGGGAGGCGGCTCGCGGCGGCGGTGATGAGGATGGCGCCGACGGCGACGGCGAGCGCGTAGCCGGAGATGAGCCATCCGGCGGCGGCTTCGTCGACGCCGAAGGAGGCCGCGACCTGGGGCAGGAGCCCGGCGATGACGAATTCGGTGAGGCCGATGCCGAAGCCGCCGACGGCCAGGGCGAGGAGTGCGAGTGGCATGGAGGTGCCTTCTTTCGGGGATGTGGGGTGGGCCCGGTCACCGTCGGTCGAGCCCCGCTTCCGCCGATATGCGGCGTGTGCAATCAAAGTAGTTGCATACGCCGCCTGTTGCAAGCGCGCGCTAGGATGGGCCGCAGACGAAAGGGAGTGACATGGCGATCCGCGACGACGCCGACGAGCTGAGGACGACGGGCTGGCACCGGCTCGCGGCGCTGCACCACCTCATCGAGTCCGAGCTCGAGACCGACCTGACCCGCGAGTGCGGGCTCTCGGTCGTCGAATACACGGTGATGGAGGCGCTGGGCCGCCAGGACGGCTGGCACATGCGCATGTCGCAGCTCGCGCGGGTCGCCGCGCTGTCCCCGAGCGCGTCGACCCGGCTCGTGACGCGGCTGGAGAAGCGCGGCCTGCTGGCCCGGGTGCTGTGCGAGGACGACCGGCGCGGCATCTACACCGAGCTCACGCCGGCGGGGCGCAGCGCCCTCGACTCCGCGAGCCCGGTGCACGATGCGGCCCTGCACCGCGCCCTGGACACCGCGTGCGGCCAGCCCGACCTACGCCCGATCGTCGACGCGATCCACGACCTGCGCCCGCGCTGACGCGGCCCGCGAGGCCGCGCGCGCGATGGCGCGCGGGGACGCTGGGTACGATGCCCGACATGACCACGTTGGTGCTGACCGTCATCGGAGACGACCGGGCCGGGCTGGTCAACGCCCTCGCCGAGGTGGTCGCGGCCCACGGCGGCAACTGGGAGCAGAGCCACCTCGCGGAGCTCGCGGGCAAGTTCGCCGGCATCGTGCTGGTGACCGTGCCCGACGCGCACGCCGAGGCCCTGACACAGGCGCTGCGGCCGCTGGCCGGGATGCTCGACATCACCGCGCAGCGGGCCGACTCCGACGACACGCCCGCCGAGCCGACGCTGACGATCGAGCTGCTCGGCAACGATCACCCGGGCATGGTGCGCGAGGTCACCGCGGTCCTGACCCGCCACGCGGTGACGATCGTCGAGATGCTCTCGGCGACCAGGCAGGCCCCGATGGCGGGCGGGCAGCTCTTCGAGGCCCGGGTCACCGCCGCGGTGCCGGACGACGCCGACCTCGGCGCGGTGCGCGAGGACCTCGAGCTACTGGCCGGCGAGTTGCTCGTCGACCTACGCCTCAGCACCGACTAGCGCGACTCGAGCCGGACCGACTAGCGCGACTCGAGCCCGCCGATCGAGCCCGCCGATCGAGCCGGCCGGGCACTGCGGCCCATCACCCCGACCCATCACGCCGGTCCGTCGGCCCCGGCGGGGGCCACGCCATGGCGCCGCATCGTCGCCCACCCCGCGGCGCGCAGCTGCGCGACGACCCGGGCGACGACGACGCGGCGGGCCCGGTCGGGGCGGGACAGCGCGACGATCCAGCGGGTCGCGGGCACGTCGGCCAGCGGCCGCAGCACGACGGGCGCGCCGGGGCCGGTCGTATACCGCGGCAACAGTCCGATGCCCAGACCGGCGGCGACGAAGGACTCGATGAGCCGGTTGTCCCGCAGCTCCTGGACGCGCCGCACCTGGGTGCCGTTGGCGAGCTCGACGCCGCGCCGCACCTCGCCGAAGGGGTAGCCGTCGGGCACCGTGACCCAGTCCTCGTCGGCGAGATCGGCGGCGGCGACGGTGGGCTGCGCGGCGAGGCGGTGCCCGCGCGGGAGCGCGACATCGATGGGTTCGCGGGCCAGGACGCTGCGGGCGAGTCCCTGCGCCCCGGCCGGGCGGGCGCCCGTGAGGCTGTGCCCGATGACGATCTCGTGGTCGGCGGTCAGCGCGGCGTAGTCGGTCTCGGCGACGTCGACGTCGGTGCAGGCCAGGGTGATCGCGTCGGCCGCGAGGGCCGCGCAGGTCGGCGGCAGGAGGTAGGCGCCCGCGCTCGCCAGGGCCGCGACGGTGACGACCCCGCTGGGGCGCCCCCGGTAGTGGTCGAGCCGCGCCTGCACCCCGGCGATCGCCGCTTCGACCTCGACGGCGCCGTCGGCGAGCAGCCGCCCCGCGTCGGTGAGGCGCAGCCCGCGCCCGTCGGGCTCGACGAGCGGCAGCCCGATGTCGCGCTGGGCCGTGCGCAACTGCTGCGATACCGCCGACGGCGTGCGGTGGGTCGCGGCGGCGACGGCCTGCACCGTGCCGCGCTCGGCGAGCTCGCGCAGCAGGGCGAGGTGGCGGACATCCATGCAGTCAGCCTAAAGAGTTGATTCGCAGATACTCGCTTGTCCTTCATCGTCGATCGCCGCGACGATCGAGAGGTGCCGATCTCTCACCGACTGCTCGCGACGCTCGTCGCCGTCCTGTGGGGCGTGAATTTCCTCGCGATCCACGCCTCGCTGGAGCAGTTCCCCCCGTTCCTGTGCGTCGCGCTGCGCTGGACGCTGCTCGCGATCCCCACGGTCCTGCTCGTGCCCCGACCGCGGGTGCCGCTGCGGTGGCTGCTCGGCTACGGCGCGGGCTTCGGGGTGCTGCAGTTCGTCTTCCTGTATGCGGCGATGGCCGCGGGGATGCCGACGGGCCTGGCGTCGCTGGTGCTGCAGAGCTCGGCGCCGTTCACGGTGCTGCTCGGGGCGCTGCTGCTGCGCGAGCGGCTCTCGCCGGTCGCGATCGTCGGCGCGACGATCGCCGTCGCCGGCCTGACGATCGTCGGGTCGCAGCGGGTCGGCGGGGCGACGTGGTGGCCCTTCGTGCTCACGCTGCTCGGCGGCTTCGGGTGGGCGCTGGGCAATCTCGCGGCGCGCCGGGCGCGCCCGGCCAACGCGGTGCACTTCACGCTGTGGATGTCGGTCGTGCCGCCGCTGCCGATGTTCGCCCTCTCGTATGTCGTGGAGGGCCCCGACGCGATCGCCGCGTCGCTGGGCACCGCGCTGACGGCGGCCGCGCTGCCTGCGCTGGCCGGCCTGGCCTACACGTGTCTCGTCGCGACGGCGCTCGCGGGCGGGATCTGGACGTGGCTGATGCGGCAGCACCCGGCGAGCCGGGTCGCGCCCTTCTCGATGCTCGTGCCGGTGACGGGTCTGAGCACCGCGTGGCTCGTGCTGGGTGAGCAGCCCTCGCCCGTCGAGTTGCTCGGTGGCGCGGTCATCATCGGCGGCGTCCTGCTGGGGTCGCTCGGCCGCCTCACGAGCACCTCGACGACGCCTGCGCGACGCCTCATCGGCACCGCACGGGCACGACGGCCGGTCCGCGCAGGGTGACGCCGCGACGCGGCTGCACGGGCCCCGCGAGAGCCAGGTCCGGGAAGCGGCGGGCCAGTGCGCGCAGGGCGAGCACCCCTTCGAGGCGGGCCAGCGGCGCGCCGACGCAGTAGTGCGCCCCGGCGGAGAAGGACACGTGCTCGGCGGCGTTGTCGCGCAGCGGGTCGAAGACGTCGGGCCGGTCGAAGATGCGCGGGTCGCGGTTCGCGGCGGCCAGGAGCGTGACGACGCCCTGCCCGCGCTCGAAGGTGCGCCCGCCGGCCTCGACCTCCTCGAGGGCGAAGCGGCCGGTCAGGTGCACCGGCGGCGCATACCGCAGGGTCTCCTCGATGACGCGGTCGGCGAGATCGGGGTCGTCGCGCAGCATCGCCCACGCCCCCGGGTGCTGCTGCAGCAGCACGACGGCGCTGCCGATGAGGTTGACCGTCGTCTCGAATCCGGCGACCAGCAGCAGCGTGCACAGCGGCACGAGATCCTCCGGCGCGACGCGCTGCTCGTCGCGGGCCCGCACGAGCGCGCTGATGACGTCGTCGCCGGGCTCGCGGGCGCGGACCTCGAAGAGCCGGTCGAAGAGCGCCTCGAGCCGGCGCCCGCCGCGGACCAGGTCGTAGGCGTGCCGGGGCGAGCGGACGCCGTCGAGCGCCCCGGCGATGGCCTCGCCGAGCTGCAGGAAGAGCGCTTCGTCGTCGGCGGGCACGCCGAGCAGGTCGGTGATGACGGCGATCGGCAGCGGCGCGCTGTAGCCGCTGACGAGGTCCCACGGCTCGTCGACCGGCACCGCGTCGAGCAGCCGGTCGATCGTCGCCTCGATGCGCTCGGCGTACGCGCTCATGCGACCGCGCCCGAAGGCCGGCGCGACGAGGCGCCGCAGCCGCGCGTGGTCGGGCGGGTTGAGTTGCAGCAGCGACAGGTCGAGGTCGCCCTCGAGCGCGGGAGCGTCGTCGCTCGGCGACGCCGCCCCGAAGGCCCGGGCCATGAGCACCTCGCCGACGACGTCGTGATCGGCGCTCACCCACATACCGAGCGCCGACCGCGACATCGGCCCGCGGCGGCGGATCTGCTCATACAGGGCCCAGGGGGGCTCCCGGTCGTGCGCGAAGACCTCGGCGAGCGGGTCGCGCCGCAGCCGGCCGACCACCCCGAGCGAGGCCCGCTGCACGAGCATCGACGCGGTCATCCGCGCCACGCGCAGCCCCGTCGGCTCGCTGCGGGCGCGGATCCGGCGTGGCTTGGCGGCCGGGGCCGGCGGGCCGGGCGGGTGCGTCGTCGAGTGGGTCACGGCTACTGCCTTCCGCTGGAGACGTAGATACCTCAGATACCTCAGATACCTCCACCTTCACCCACGGCCGGGGGGCGTGGCCAGCCGGCCGAGGGCTCGAGGGCAGCGGTCCCCCGTCGCCCGAAGGAGCCCGCCGCGACGTCTCGGGGTGGACCCGCACGGCATGGTCCGCTGACGGCGTGCGCTGTCGGTCTGCGGGGTGTCCGCGGTGGCCGGAGGCGGTGGGGCAGGCGGTGGGGCAGGGACCGCGCGGGGGCCGGGGCGGGGCTACTGTGCCGCCCATGACGAGCAGCCCCGAGCGCGACGACACGACTCCTGCGGCGCCCACCGGCACGTCGGCGACGCCCGAGGCGGGCTCCGCGCCCGCCGGCGGCGCCCCGGCCGCCACGCCCCCGGAGACCCGGGACTGGTCGACGGTCGTCACCGACGGCTGCCAGGAGTGCGGCTGGGTGCCCTTCGCGGCGGACACCTCGGCCGCGCGGTTGCGGGCGACCGCGCCGCGGTGGGAGGCGGCGCTGAGCAGGCCGGACGTCGCGCAGCGACCGGCGCCGCTCGTGTGGTCTCCGCTGGAATACGCCAACCACTCCCGCGACATGGTGCGGGTGCTCGGGGAGCGTGTCGCGGCGATGCTCGACGGCGTCGAGCCGCGCTTCGCGGACTGGGACGGTGACGCCGCGGCGGCCGAGTTCGCCTACTGGGCCACCGATCCCGCGCATACCGCCGCCGACATCGCGGCCCGCACCGACGAGACCGTGGCGGTGCTCGAGCGGGTCGACGGCGACGACTGGGCCCGACCCGGATACCGCAGCGACGGCAAGCTCTTCACCATCGCGACCCTGTGCCTGTATCTCGTGCACGACGTGGAGCACCATCTGCACGACGTCGGCGCCTGAGTCGCGACGACGGCCGCCCGGAGCCGGCGCCCGGAGCCTGCGTCTCGAACCTGCGTCTCGAGCCGGCGTCTCGACCGGGTCTTGCCAGCAGCGGCGCCGCGGCGTAGGAAGGCGACATGAGCACGCACTCCCCCACCGCACCCCACGTCCGGACGCCCGCCGCCGGTGCGTCCCCGGCGACCGATGAGGTCGTCGCGACGACGCAGGACGAGCTCGTCGCGGCCGTGCGCGACGGCGACGCGGCCGGCCGGCGGGTCGTGGTCGTCGGCGGCGACGAGCCCGGCGCCCCCGACGCCCTGACCGTGCGCGACGCGACGGCCGGGATGCGGCTCAACACCGACCAATGCAGCGTCGACGAGGCGTTCTGCGGCGGCGTCCTGGCGACGCTCGCCTCCGGCGAGTCCTGGGCCGATCTCGTCGCGACCGCCGTCGCCCGCGAGTGGGTCGGCCTCGAGTGCCTCGCCGCCGTCCCCGGGACCGTGGGAGAGGCCGTCGCGGCCAACGCCGGCGCCTACGGAGGATGCGTCGCCGACACGATCGCCGCGGTGCGCACGTGGGATCGGCAGACCGCGACGCACCGGCGGTTCGCGATGGCCGACGCCGGATTCGTCGACGGCGGGTCGACGCTGAGCACGACGCGGATGCCCGACGGCACCCCGCGTTATGTCGTGCTCGACGCCGAATTCCTCCTGCCGCAAGGCGATCTGTCCGCCCCGATCCGCGATCAGGAGCTCGCCGCCGCCCTCGGCGTCACGGTCGGGCAGCGCGCGCTCATGACCGCCGTGCGCGAGGCCGTGCTCGCCAGGGCATAGGTGAGCCGCCGCAGCCGCCGCTGTCCGGACGACGGCTCGGTCGAAGAAGGCCGAGCCGTCGGAGGCTGGACCCGAAGAAGGCCGGCCGAGGCCGACTCAGTCGATGAGCCCGGCGGCGCGGGCGGCGGCGACGGCGGCGGTGCGGCTGTCGACGCCGAGCTTGCCGTAGGCGTGGTTGAGGTGGCTCTTGACGGTCGCCTCACTGACAAAGAGTTCTTTGGAGACGGCGCGGTTGGACAGGCCCCGCGCGACGAGCGCGAGGACGTCCCGTTCGCGGTCGCTGAGGGCCGCCTGACGGGTGCGCATCGTCGCGACGACCCGTCGCGTCATCGTCGGGCTGAGCACGGTCTCGCCGGCCGCGGCGCCGACGACCGCCGCGACGATCTCCTCCGGCGCGGCGTCCTTGAGCAGGTATCCCGCGGCGCCCGCCTCGACGGCCCGCACGATGTCCGCGTCGTGGTCGTAGGTCGTGAGGATGACCACCGCCGGCTGCGGAGCGGGGCGCTCCCGCAGCGCCCGGGTGATCGCGACGCCGTCCATCCCCTCCCCCAGGCGCAGATCGCACAGCACGACGTCGGGCCGATGGGCGGCGACCGCGGCGAGCGCGGCCACCCCGTCGCCGGCCTGGGCCACGACGTCGAGCTCGGGCCGCGCGTCGAGCAGCGCCCACAGCCCGGCGCGCACGACGGGGTGGTCGTCGACGATCAACAGCCGCACCAGGCCCAGTCCTTCGACCTCAACCTCGACCTCAACCTTGGCCTCGGCCTCCGGCTCGGGCTGGGACTGGGACTCGATCTCGGACGGACCGCCGGGATTCACGCGTCGCTCCTGGTCAGCGGCACGTAGGCCG
>JAVTVZ010000214.1:9046-18862 GCA_032229625.1 Dermatophilaceae bacterium
CTCGGACGGACCGCCGGGATTCACGCGTCGCTCCTGGTCAGCGGCACGTAGGCCGACAGGGCGGTGCCCTCGCCGGGCGCGGATTCGACGTCCAGTCCGCCGCCGAGCTCGCGCAGCCGCGCGCGGGTCGAGGGCAATCCGTAGCCGCCCGACGCGGGCGCCGCCGGCCGGGCGGCGGTCGCCGCGGGGTCGAAGCCCACCCCGTCGTCGACGACGTCGAGGCGCACCGCGTCGCCGGCGTCGACGAGCGTGACGACCACCCGGGTCGCGCGGGAGTGCCGGCGCACGTTGGCCAGCGCGCCCTGGGCCGTGCGCACGAGCGCCACCTCGACGGCGGTCGGCAGCCCGTCGAGCCCACCGTCCACACGCAATTGTGTGTGGATGCCGGTGTCGGCGGCGAGGGCGTCGAGGAGCCGCTGGAGCGTCGCGGGCAGCCCGATGCCCTCGAGGTCGGTGGGCGCCAGGGCGCCGACGACGCGCCGGGCCTCGTCGAGATTCGTCGCAGCGGTCGCCTCGATCCGGCGCACGAGGTCGCGCAGGCCGGCCTCGTCGGGCACGAGGTCGCCACCGCGGGCGAGCAGCAGGATCGAGGAGAAGCCCTGTGCGAGCGTGTCGTGGATGTCGCGGGAGAGGCGGGCCCGCTCGGCGAGGGCGCCGGAGTCGCGCTGGGTCGCGGCGAGTTCGCCGGCGAGCGCCTCGGCCTCGGCCTGCGCGGCGACGAGCGAGCCGATGAGCCGCTGCCGCTCGCGCGCCTCCCGGACCAGCTCGACCTGACCGCGCGACACGACGAGCGCGAAGAGCGCCCCGATGCCCGGCCCGAGCAGCTCCGCGACGCTCAGCTCCCCGGACGCGTCGGCCAGCGTCCACACGACGACCGCCAGCACCCCGAGCGTGTAGGGGATCGCCCACCGCCAGGCCAGGAAGTGCCCGGCGAGCAGCCACAGGCTGAAGGCGAGCCACGCGTTCTCACCCGAGATCCCCACGAGCGCCAGCCAGCCCGCCGTCAGTGCGAGCAGCCACCACGTCGCGTGCGGGCCGCCCGCCTGCCCCTCCCGCGGGCCGTCGGAGCCCGGCGGTGCCCCGAGGCCCGCGCCGTGACCGGACCGGCGACGCGACAGCCGCAGCCCGAAGCCGTACCAGCCCAACAGCAGCGCGGTCGCCACCAGCAGCGGCACCGGCGGCGCGCCCGCGGCCAGCGAGCGCACGAGGCACACGGCGGCCAGCACGACGAAGAGCACGTGCTGCAGCGCGGTCAGACTCCGAAGCACCGAGGGCACCGTTCGACGCTACTCCACAGGTCGACGGCACCGCCGCAGCCGACGGCAGCCGGCGGGCGCGCCCGACGCCCGACGCCCGCGGCGGGCATGCCGTGGCAGCATCGGGCGCGTGACAGATGCGATGGAGGTCTTTTGGCGGGCGCACGAGAGGCTGCCCCGGGAGGCGCCCGGGTCGCCGGAGACGACGCGGCTGCTGCTGCGGCTCGCGGGCCCGCTGCCGGCGGCGCCGCGGATCGTCGACATCGGCGCAGGCACCGGGCCCGCGTCGGTCCTGCTCGCGCTGGAGTCCGGGGGCACGGTGACGGCCGTCGACCTGCACGAGCCCTTCCTGGCGCAGGTGACCGCGCGGGCGCACGCCGCCGGCGTCGCCGACCGCGTCGGGGTGCTCGCCGCGCCGATGGAAGCGTTGCCGCTGGCCGCGGGCTCGGTCGACCTGCTCTGGGCGGAGGGTTCGGCCTACATCATGGGCTTCGACGCGGCGCTCGCGGCCTGGGCGCCGCTGCTCGCGCCGGGCGGCGCGCTCGTGCTCACCGAGGCCGAGTGGACGACGCCGCGGCCGAGCGCGGGGGCGCGGGCCTTCTGGGAGGCCGGCTATCCGGCGATGCGCACGACGGCCGGCAACGTCGCCGCGGCGCAGGACGCCGACTGGGACGTGCTGGCCACCTACCGGCTGCCGGAGTCGGACTGGGCGCAGTATTACGGCCCGCTCGCCGCCCGCATCGAGGAGTTGCGCGGGCATGGCGTGGACCCAGAGGCGCTCGCGCAGGTCGCGCAGGAGATCGACATCCGGGCCGAGCACGGCGCGGACTACGCCTACACCGGCTACGTGCTGCGGCCTCGCGCCTGAGTGACGCGAGCGGCGCGTGCCGGCCGACCACCGGGACCACCGGCCGCTCCCTGCGCGCGGGTGCGGTGTGGCCACCATACGACGAGGGACCGGGCTTGCGGCAAGGCCCGGGTCGTCCCGCAGAATCGCAGGTCGGAGGCACTGCCACCCCGCACAGCGGCAGCGTCACCGCCGGAGCGTCCAGGGGCACACCGGGACTGACACGAGGGAGCGCAGCACATGCCACGTCGCACGGCCACGCCCGACCGGGCACTCCCGGCCGACCCGAGCACCCGATCGAGCACCCGATCGAGCGCCGACCCCGCGACCGAGCCGGGCACCGACCCGGCGCCAGCGACGGTGCAGGCACCGGCCGGGCGACTCTTCGACCTCTCGGGCCACCCCCGCAAGGACGACCCGGCGCTCATCGCGCAGGACGAGGCCCATTTCGCGGCGATCGAGGCGGCGCTCGCCGAGCAGGTCGCCACCCTCCGGCCCCGCCTGCACGAGGCGCGCCGCGCGCCCGCGGGCAGCGGCCAGGAGGCCCTCGACCGCGACCTCGACGTGCACCGGCTCAGCGCCCGGCTGCGGACCTTGCAGCGGTATGGCGTCGACCTGTGCCTCGGGCGGATGGTGCTCACCGACACCGACACCGACACCGACACGAGCACGGGCACGGGCACGGGCACTGGCACTGGCACCGGCCTGCGCCCGGACCTGGCCCCCGACGGCGCGACCGACGCCCCCGACGGCGGCGAGGATCCGCACCCCACCCACACCGTGTATGTCGGACGGCTGGGCCTGACGGGCGCCGACGGCCGCCGATTGCTCGTCGATTGGCGCTCGCCGGCGGCGGAGCCGTTCTTCGCGGCGACGCTGGCGCAGCCGCTGGGGCTGGTCACGCGGCGCCGCTACCGGTGGACCCGCGGGCGGGTCGTGGACTTCTGGGACGAGACGTTCACCGACGCGGCGCCCGAGGGTCGCCACGCGGCGTCGCTCGACGACGAGTCGGCGTTCATCGCCGGCCTCGGCGCGAGCCGCTCCCCGCGGATGCGCGACGTGCTGGCGACGATCGCCGCCGATCAGGACGCGATCATCCGCGCCTCCTCGCAGGGCGCGCTCGTCGTCGACGGCGGGCCGGGCACCGGCAAGACGGTCGTGGCGCTGCACCGGGCCGCCTACCTGCTGTATGCCGATCCGCGGCTGGGGCATCGCCGCGGCGGGGTGCTCTTCGTCGGGCCGCACCAGCCCTATCTGGCCTATGTGGCCGACGTGCTGCCGAGCCTGGGTGAGGACGGTGTGCGCACGTGCACGCTGGCCGACCTGGTGCCGCAGGGCGCGACCGCGGCCCCGGAGCGGGATCAGGCCGTGGCCGACCTCAAGGCCGATGCGCGGATGGTGGCGGCGATCGGGCCGGCGATCCGCTTCTACGAGGAGCCGCCGGTCGAGCCCCTGCGGGTGCGGACGCCGTTCGTCGACGTGCAGGTGGAGCCGCAGGACTGGGAGACGGCGTTCGACGCGCCGTCGCCGGGGACGCCGCACAACGAGGCGCACGAGGAGATCTGGGAGGAGCTGCTCGATCTGCTCGTGGAGCGGTACGGCACGGCCCGCACGGCCGACGCGCTGCGCCGCGAGCTGCGCCGGCACTCCGAGCTGCGGTCGGCGTTGGCCCAGGGTTGGCCGATGATCGAGCCCGAGGATCTCGTCGGCGACCTGTGGTCGGTGCCCGCCTACCTGCGGATGTGTGCGCCGCACCTGTCCCGCGAGCAGATCCGGGCGGCTCAGCGCGAGGACCCGCAGGCGTGGACGACCGCGGACCTGCCGCTGCTCGACGCGGCCCGCGCGGGCCTGGGCGACCCTGAGGCGGCGGCGCGGCAGCGGCGCGCGGCGGCGACGCAGGAGGCCGAGCGGGAGCGGATGGACCGCGTCGTCGACGACCTGCTCGAGCACGACGACTCGGAGCTGCAGGTGATGTCGATGCTCACCGGCGCCGACCTGCAGCGGGCCCTCGTGGACGAGGGCGCGGTCGAGCGGCTCGAACCCGACGCGCTGGCCGGGCCGTTCGCGCACGTCGTCGTCGACGAGGCGCAGGAGCTGACCGACGCGCAGTGGCAGATGCTGCTGGCGCGCTGCCCGTCGCGCAGCTTCACGATCGTCGGCGATCGGGCACAGGCCCGCCGCGGCTTCCCCGAGTCGTGGGGCGAGCGGCTCGCGCGGGTCGGTGTGGACCGGGCGCAGGTGGCGTCGCTGAGCGTCAACTACCGCACGCCCGCGGAGATCATGGACGAGGCCGCGCCGGTGATCCGGGCGGTGCTGCCCGACGCCAACGTGCCGACGTCGATCCGCAGCACCGGCCTGCCCGTGCTGCGGGATCGACCGGCGCGCGTGGGAGCGATTCTGAGCGCCTGGCTGGACGAGCACGCCGAGGGCATCGCGTGCGTCATCGCCGACCCGGCCCTCGATCTCACGGAATTGTGTGCGGATTTGCCGGAGCTGACGCGGGCCGTGACGGCCGGGCGGGTGCGGTCGCTGACCCCCTCCCTGGCCAAGGGCCTCGAATTCGACCTCGTCGCGCTCGTCGACCCGCAGCGCTTCGGGAGCCACGACGACCCCGTCGCCGCGGCCGTCGACCGCTACGTCGCCATGACCCGCGCCACCGGGCAGCTGGTGATCCTCACCGACGATTAGCGCTGACGAGTAGCCCTGACGAGGAGCACCGACGAGGAGCCGGTGTCGGGCGGGCGCACCGGCCCTCGCCCGGCACGCCGGGCCCGCTCGGGCGCCGCGCCGCAGGTCCGCCGCGCGGAACGCTGCCCTCGGCCCACTCGTCCGGGACAGTGGGGGCACACTGCCGGGACGGAGCGCCGGCGCGCACCAAGCTTCGGGGCAGCGCCGACGACCAGCGGCGACCCACGACCGAACGACGAAGGAGTCGGCATGTCAGAGCGGTGGCCCGGCGGTGCAGAACCCCCCGACGGCGGCCTGGGCGCGGCGCCCACGTCCCGGACCGCGACGATCCCGGACCTGCACGACACGCCCTTCCCCACCGAGGAGATGCGTCGGCTCGCCGGTGAGTTGCGACGCTTCCTGCTGGAATACGAATTCGGGCTGCGCGAGATGGAGACCAAGATCTCGATCCTGCGCGACGAATTCCTGCACATGCACGACTACAACCCGATCGAGCACGTCTCCAGTCGGGTCAAACAGGCCGAGAGCCTCATCCGCAAGGTCGATCGGCGCGGTGTCCCGCGGGAGATCGCGGCGATCCGCGAGCACATCACCGACATCGCGGGGGTGCGCGTGACCTGCTCGTTCGTCTCCGACACCTACCGGCTCTTCGATCTGCTCACCCAGCAGGACGACGTCACGGTGCGCCTTGTCAAGGACTACATCGCGACGCCCAAGCCCAACGGCTACAAGAGCCTGCACGCCATCGTCGAGGTGCCGATCTTCCTGTCCACCGGCAAGGTGCAGGTGCCGGTGGAGGTGCAGTTCCGCACCATCGCGATGGACTTCTGGGCCAGCCTGGAGCACAAGATCTATTACAAATACGAGAGCAAGGTGCCCCACGGGCTGCTCGCCGACCTCAAGGACGCGGCCGACTCCGCGGGCGAGCTCGACACGCGGATGGAGCGGCTGCACCGCGAGCTTCACGGCCGGCACTGACCGCCACCGGCCGACCGTCCGCAACGGCAGCCACGGCAGCGACGGCAGCGACGGCACGTCGCGTTGGGGGGCGGTGGCCTTGCGCGGGGGTCCTGGCCCTGGCGGGTCCGCGTCGCCGGCCCACGGGCGGTGCTGCGCGGGCCGCGGGCGACGCAGCGCTCGTACGCTGCCGGGATGAGCGCGGCGGGCAGAAGCACAGGCGGGGACGCGGACGGTGCGCGCGCGGACCGTGCACGCATGGACGGTGCGGGCGCGGACGGTGCGGGCGCGGACGGTGCGGGCGCAGTCGCGGACCTCGTCGCCGCGGTGCGCGCAAGCCTGGCCGAGCAGGCGGACCCGCAGCGGGCGGTCGGGCAGCAGCGCTACATGAAGTCGACGATGCCCTACCTCGGGATCAGTAGCCCGACGCTGCGGCGGACCCTGCGGCCCCTCTACGCCGATCGGGGCCTGGCGCTGCCCGACCGCGTGGCGTGGGACGGCGCGATCCGGACCCTGTGGGACGAGGCGACGCACCGCGAGCACCGGTATGCCGCGATCGCGCTCGGGCGGCACCGCCGGTATGCCGCGTGGGTGGACTCGACGTCGATGCCGCTGTGGCGCCATCTCGTCGAGACCGGCGCCTGGTGGGACCTCGTCGACGACGTCGCGACGCACCTCGTGCGGGCCGTGCTCGCGCGTGAGCCGGTCGCCGAGGCGACGCGGCTGCGGCAGTGGGCGCGCGATCCGGACCTGTGGGTGCGACGCACCGCGATCATCTGCCAGGTCGGGCGCCGCGACGCTCTCGACCGCGAACTGCTCACGGATGCCATCGAGGCCAACCTCGACGATCGGGACTTCTTCATCCGCAAGGCGATCGGCTGGGCGCTGCGCGACCACGCCCGCATCGACCCTGGCTGGGTGCAGGCCTTCGTCGACGCCAGGCCCCGCCTGTCCGGGCTGTCACGCCGGGAGGCCCTCAAACACGTCGCGCCGGAGTAGCGGCAACCGCCGGCGGAGAAGCGAGCCCGTGCCCGCTCATACCCGCACCCTCGCCCGCCGACGCCGCATTGCCCATACCCCTCACGGAGAAGTAAGCCCCCGCTCGCTCACACCGGAAGCGCCCCTTCGGCGAACCCCACGACGAACCGACACGCCGGCAATCACCAGCGTGTCGGCACGCCCATCGGTTCGCCGAGCGGACGGCGTCGAGCGGGACGCGCCGAGCGGGAGGCGGCGAGCATCAGGCGCCGAGGGGTTCGCAGGCCCCGCCGTCCGCGAGCCTCGGCGCTCAGCCCACCTGACGCGTGACAGGCGGGCTCGGCGACTCGAGCGGCCCGTCGGTCGCCCCGGCGGGGCGTGCGGTCGCGACGTCGCGGACCCGGAGCGCGCCGAGCAGTCCGAGCGCGATGAAGGCGGCGGCGCTGCCCATGGCGAGGCGGGTGGCGTCGGCGAAGCCGGCCGCGAGCGCGTCGGTGACGGTCGGGCCGAGGGCGCCGAGCTGTCCGTGGACGCCTTGCTCGCGCAGGGCGGGGATGAGGCCACCGGCGGTGGCGGTGGTGCTCGTGGTCAGCGAGTCGACCAGCGCGGCGGGCAGCCCGGTGATCGCGCCGAGCCGGTCGGTGAGGGTGTGCGCGAGGGCCGCGGCGAGCGCGGACCCGGCGACGGCGGTGCCGACGGCCGAGCCGATCTGGCGGGCGGTGCTCTGCGTCGCCGAGGCCGAGCCCGACTGGGCGGTCGGCACGTCCGCCAGCACAGTGCTCGTCAGCTGCGCCGATGCCAGGCCCAGGCCTACGCCGTAGACGAGGAGGGTCGCGGCGATGAGCCACGGCGCGGCGGTCGGGCCGAGCAGGGCGAGGGTGATGACGACGCCGAGGAGTTCGAGCGCGAGGCCGATGAGCACGACGGTCGGCGCCGACCAGCGCGCGGCCAGGTGCCGGGCCTGCGCTCCGGCGAAGAACGCGCCGAGCGCCATCGCCGCGAGCACGATGCCGGCGCCGAGCACGCTGAGGCCGAGCACGTTGACCAGGTGCAGCGGCAGCAGGAAGACGAGCGCGAATTCGCCGGCCGCGACGGTCGCGGCGGTGACGTTGCCCCAACTGAAGGTGGGGATCCGGAAGAGCCGGAGGTCGAGCAGCGCGTCCCGGCCGTTGCGGGCGCGGTGCCGCTCCCACAGGACGAAGAGCGCGAGGAAGCCGAGGCCGAGCGCGATCGCGGCGGGCGCCGCGCTGATCGGCGCGCTCCGGGGCCACGTCCAGGGCCCGAGGGTGAGGTCGGCCGTCGGGGTCCACCAGCCCAGGCTGGTGCCCTCGATGAGGCCGAAGACGATGAGCGCCATACCGAGCCCGCTGGTCAGCAGCCCGTCGATGTCGACGCCGGGCCCGGCGGGCGCGCCCGTGGTCTGCGGCACGGCCCACAGGGCACCGGCGATGATCAGCAGCCCGAAGGGCACGTTGACGTAGAAGATCCAGCGCCAGTCGAAGCTCGTGGTCAGCCAGCCGCCGAGGAGCGGACCGACGGCCGCCATCCCGGCCATGACGGCGCCCCACACGCCGAAGGCGCGGGCGCGGTCCGCGCCGCGGAAGGTCGCGTTGACCGTGGAGAGCGTCGTCGGCAGGATCATCGCCCCGCCGACGCCCTGGAGGGCACGCGCGGCGATGAGGGTCGCGCCGTCCGGCGCGGCGCCCGCGACGATGCTGCCCGAGACGAAGACGACGACCCCGACGATGAAGACGGTGCGGCGCCCGAGCCGGTCGGCGGTCCGCCCGAAGGTGAGCAGCAGCGCGGCGAAGACCATCGCATACAGGCTGGTCACCCATTGGGCGTCGGTGAGGTCCAGGCCAAGGTCCGTGATGATCGTCGGCAGCGCGACTCCGACGATCGTGCCGTCGAGCACGATCATCGACAGGCCCGCCGCGAGCACGCCGAGCGCCCACCAGCGCCGGTCCGGACGCGACGCATCCGCCACCTGTCGTGTGCGATCGCTGCGCACCGGAGGGCGGACCGGGCTCACCGCACGCTCGGTTCCGCGGGGGTGGGCTGCTGCTCCGACGAGGCGGCCGGGCGCTGGGCTGCGGCGGCCTCTCGGACCGACGGCGCGAGGCCCATGAAGAGCAGGAGGAAGGCCGCGGTGAGCGTGATGTGCCCGAGGCCGGAGATGCCGGCGATCGCCGGGCTGGTGGCCAGGCCGTCCGCAAGCACCTGTAGCGAGCCCTTGACGAGCATGCCGGCCGTCGTGATGCCCAGGCCGACCTGCCAGGCCCAGAAGCCGGAGCGGAAGGCGCGGTTGGCGCTCAGGGCGGGGAAGACCGCGACGAGGGCGAGCAGGGCGAGCATGAAGAGCGTGCCGAGGGCGAGCAGGTGAGTGTGGGCGACCGCGAGCTGCGTGCCGCCGGGCACCCCGTTGAGCTTGGTGAATTCGCGGTAGTAGAGGCCGCTCGCGAGGCCGATGGCCGTCCACGTCGCGGCGGCGCGGAAGATCGGGGTGAGCATGGGTGCGGGCATGCGGGCGGGCACGGGGGTGGGCACGGGGGTGGGCATGGTGACAGAGCCTTTCGCCGATGGGTGAGGTGCTGACCCATGACGCTAGGTCGCTCGACGCCGCTCCGGCGAGCGCCTCCCCTCCACCCTTCGGTTGATTCGGGCGGTCCCGGTGGCTCGGCGCCGGGCGTCGGGAGAGCAGGGCGGCGCGGGTGTCAGCTCTCGCCGAAGCGCGCCGCGGCGAGGTCGGACAGCGCCGCGTGGGCCGCCGCGGCGTCCGGGCCGGTGAGCTGCGCGGACAGCCGGTCACCGGCGCGCAGGCCCAGGGTCAGCAGGCTCATCGCGCTGTCGCCGTCGGCCTCACCGGTGTCGCGGTCGAGGTTGCGCACGACGGCCTCGACGTCCAGGCCCGCCAGGGCGGCGACGACCGCCGCCGCCGGGCGCGCGTGCAGCCCGTGGGGCAGGTCGAGAACTGTCGTGAAGGTCAACGGCGCGGGGCCGTCCTCCGCACAGTCTTCTGTGGGGTCGACGCTCGCGCCAGGCTTCGACCGGCGGGCCGCGGGCCGGTCGGCCTCGGGTCGGCCGGCCTCG
>JAVTVZ010000214.1:18962-25098 GCA_032229625.1 Dermatophilaceae bacterium
GGCCGGCCTCGCACGGGTCGGCCTCGGAGGGGTCGACCTCGGAGAGATCGACCCCTGAGTCGTCGACCTCGGACGACGCGCCCGAGAGCGCCGGCGCCGCCCCGCCGAGGTGGTCGAGCTTGGGCGCGAGCCCGCGACGGGCCTCGGCGTCGCAGGCGTCGAGATCCTGCCCGGCCGCGGCCGCGACGACGGCCGCGAGCAGCCCCTCGACGAGCGGCGCCGGGGAGAGCCGGACCCGACCCGCGAGGTCGGGGTCGACGAACTCGGTCGCCAGCTCCGCCGACAGCACCGCGCTGCCGAGATCGAGGAGCACGAGCACCCCCTCGCCGCGGTCGGCCCGCTCGATCGCCTCGGCGATGGCTGCCGCGTCGGTGCCCAGGGTCGTCTCGTCGAGCCCCGCCGCCGGCAGCATCACCGGGCCGGCCGAATCTGCGCCCGGCTCGCCCCCGATCATCTCGGCGGCGAGCGCGATGGCCGCGGTGGCCAGCGGCCGAGAGTGCGAGACGACGACGATCCCGATCATCGGCCCAGGGTCCGCTGCGCCGACTCCAGCAGCAGGGCGGCGCTGGTCGCGCCCGGATCCTGGTGGCCGGCGCTGCGCTCGCCGAGGTAGGAGGCGCGGCCCTTGCGCGCGACGAGCGGGATCGTCGCGTCGCGGCCCTGCGCGGCGGCCTCGGCCGCGGCGGCGAGCGCGGCGCCGAGCCCCGCGCCGACCGCGCCCTCGTACGCCCGGACCGCCGGCGCGAGGGCGTCGATCATCGTCTTGTCCCCCTCGGCGGCCTTGCCGCGCGCCACGAGCCCGTCGAGCCCGGCGCGCAGCGCGGTGCCGAATGCGGCGGCATCGACCGGCCCCTGCGCGGGCAGCGCGGCGGCCATCCGCAGGAAGAACGTGCCGTAGAGCGGCCCCGAGGCGCCCCCGACCGTGCTGACCAGCGTCATCCCGGCCTTCTTCAGCAGGGCGGGCGCGTCGGGCAGCCCGCCGGGATCGAGGGCGGCGACGGCGCTCATGCCGCGCTGCATGTTGGCGCCGTGGTCGGCGTCACCGATCTGCCGGTCGAGGTCGGTGAGCAGCTCGGCGTGGTCGGCGACGACCCGCGCGTAGTCCGCCAGCCAGGCCCGCACCGCCGCGACATCCACGACCGCATCGACGGAGTCGGCGCCCACGCTCACACCCCCCACCGCAGGCCGGGGGTGTCGACCGGCGCGTCCCAGAGCCGCAGGGTCTCGCGGTCGGCCGCGAGCAGGGTCAGGGAGCAGCCGGCCATGTCGAGGCTCGTGATGTAGTCGCCGACGAGGTTGCGGGCGATCGTCACCCCGGCCTTGTGCAGCAGCGCGGCGACCTCGCCATACATGAGATACAGCTCGAGGAGCGGGGTGCCGCCCATGCCGTTGAGCATGGCGATGACCGGGGAGCCGGTGAAGTCGCGGTCGGCGAGGATCGGCTCGACGAGCATCGCCGCGATCTCGCGGGCGGGCGCCAGGGGCACGCGGTGGCGGCCGGGCTCACCGTGGATGCCGATGCCGATCTCCATCTCGTCCTCGCCGAGGTCGAAGGTCGGCTTCCCGGCCTGCGGCACGGTGCCCGACGTGAGCGCGACGCCCATCGAGCGCCCGGCACCGTTGATGCGCTGGGCGAGCGCGACGAGCGGGTCGAGCCCGAAGCCCTCCTGCGCGGCGGCCCCGACGATCTTCTCCAGCAGCACGGTCGTGCCGACGCCGCGCCGACCCGCCGTGTAGAGCGAATCCTGCACCGCGACATCGTCGTCGACGACCACCGCGGCGACCTCGACACCGGCCTCGGCCGCGGCCATCTCGGCCGCCATCTCGAAGTTCATGACGTCGCCGGTGTAGTTCTTCACGATGTGCAGCACCCCCGCGCCGCCGTCGACGGCGGTCGTGGCGGCGAGGATCTGATCCGGCACCGGCGAGGTGAAGACCTCGCCGCAGCAGGCCGCGTCGAGCATCCCGCGCCCGACATACCCGGCATGCAGCGGCTCGTGGCCGGACCCGCCCCCGGAGACGAGGCCGACCTTGCCCGCGACCGGCGCGTCCGCGCGCACGACGAGCCGATGCTCGTGGTCGATCCGGTAGCGGTGCGGATGGGCGGCCTCGATGCCGCGAAGAGCATCGGCGACGACGTCGGCGGGGTCGTTGATCAGCTTCTTCATGTGGCCATCCAAGCAGTCGGGGCGCGGCACGGATACCCCCTAGCGGGGCCGCCGACATGTCGGCCGTCGACACCAGCGCCGCGCTCACCCCATGGTGCGCCGACCGTCGATCGCCTCCCGGATGATGTCGGCGTGCCCGGCGTGCTGGCTGATCTCGGCGAGCACGTGCAGGACGACACGGCGGGCCGACCACCGTGTGCCGGCCTCGAACCACGGCGCCGCCGGCAGCTCCTGGTCGCTGTCGAGGTCGATCTCGCGCAGGATCTCCTCCGTACGCGCCGCCACCTGCGCCCACCGGGCTCGCAGGGCCTCCAGGGTGTCGTCGTCGGTGATCGTGAAGCGGTCGTCCACCCATTCGCTGCCGCTCCAGTCGCCGCCGTTCGTCGCAGCCTCCGCGGCGACGGCCTCCCAGTCGACACCCGAGTCGTAGACGCCCGACGCCTCGTGCCCCTCCTCGCCGCGCAGCGCGAAGTCCATCCACTGCTCCTCGGCGTCCGCGACGTGCTTGAGCAGCGACGCGATCGTCAGCCGACTCACCGTGCTGCGGGTGCGGGCCTGCTCCATCGTCAGATCGTCGGCCGTCTGCAGCAGGAAGCCGCGGTGTCGGGCCAGGCTCTCGATGAGGGTGTCGCGCTCGGTCATGTGGGCTCCTCCGGTGGCCGGTCGGGAAGCCGGGCGACTTCCCCTGACCGGACCATAGAGTCGGTAGCGGACACTCTGCGTCCGCTACCGCATCACCTGCCGAGGGGCTTCCCGGCGCGACCTCGACCTCGGTGCCATGTGCCATTGCACTGACCCGGCGCCGCTGCGACACTCGTCCCACGCCGATCACCGGCCCACCCCAGGTGTGCCCGCAGCCCGCCGCGGCCACGCCGCAGACCCGCCCGACGAAGGGAGCGTCGTCATGGACCGCGCCGCCGTCCACTCGATCCGGACCGTCGACTACCACACGGGCGGCGAGCCCTTCCGGATCGTCACCGACACTCCCGCCCTGCGGGCCGACACGATCGCACACAAACGTGTGGAAGCGATGACCCCTGGCTCCCCCGCCGACGAGCTGCGCGCACTGCTGTGCTCCGAGCCGCGCGGCCACGCCGACATGTACGGCGGATTTGTCACCGACCCCGACGACGACGGCGCCCACTTCGGCGTCCTCTTCTGGCACAAGGACGGCTTCTCCACGGCGTGCGGGCACGGCACGATCGCGCTCGGCGCGTGGGCGATCGAGACCGGCCGCGTGCCGATCGACCCCTCGGGCAGCACCGACGTCGTCATCGACGTGCCGTCCGGCCGGGTCACCGCGCGGGTCGCCACCGACGCATCGGGCCAGGTCAGCGGCGTCGACTTCGTCAACGTGCCCAGCTACCAGCTGCACGAGCGCGTGCCGCTGCGCACGCCCGCCGGGGCGATCGAGGCGGCGATCTGCTTCGGCGGGGCGATCTACGCCCACGTCGACGTCGCCGACGTCGGCCTGGCCGTCGACCCCGCCGACCTCACCCGGCTCATCGCGCTGGCCCGGGACGTCAAGGCCCAGCTCGCCGACACCGACTACGCACGCCACCCCCACGACCCGCGGCTCTCGGGCATCTACGGCGTGATCTTCGTCGAGGACCTCGGCGTCGACGCCGCCGGCAACCCCGTGCAGCGCAACGTCACGGTCTTCGCCGACGGCGAGGTCGACCGGTCACCGTGCGGCTCGGGCACCTGCTCGCGGCTCGCGCGCCTCGCCGCGACGGGGCGACTGCGGCCCGGCCAGCACCTGACGCACCACTCGATCGTCGGGTCGACCTTCGTCGGGCGGATCCTGCGACACACCCGGCACGACGGCCGGCCCGCGGTGATCCCGCAGGTCAGCGGCACCGCCTACCGGACCGGGGAGCACCTCTTCGTCGTCGACCCACGCGACCCGATGACCCCGGGCTTCGTGCTGCGCTGACTCGTCCTGACTCAGGCCGACTCAGGCCGACCGGCACCGACCTGTGCCCCGCGCCCGTGCCGCTGAGCCGAGCGCAGGCCCCTGACCGGCCAGGACGGTGCAATATCCTATGGCGATGCCCGCCGCGTCCCGCAGCAGCGCTCCCCTGAGCCTGGCCACCGTCTCCCGCGCCGACAGCCTGCGCGATCAGGTGTCGGCGGCCCTGCGCGCCGGGCTCATCTCCGGGCAGCTGCGTCCGGGCGTCGTCTACTCCGCGCCCGCCCTCGGCGAGATGCTCGGGGTGTCCGCGACGCCCGTGCGCGAGGCCATGCTCGACCTCGTCCGCGAGGGGCTCGTCGAGGTGCAGCGCAACAAGGGCTTCCGCGTCACCGAGCTGTCCGACCGCCAGCTCGACCACTACGCCCAGGTGCGGCGGCTGCTCGAGGTGCCGACGACGGGCGAGGTCGCGACCCTGACCGCCGACCCCGGCGTCGCCGCCGCGCTGGAGGCCCTGCGCCCCGTCGCCGACCGCATCGCCGACGCGGCGCGCGACGTCGACCTCGTGCGGTTCGTCGAGCTCGACACCCACTTCCACACCGACTTCCTGGCGCTCGCGGGCAACGACGAGCTCGTCACCATCGTGCGCGACCTGCGCAGCCGCAGCCGCCTCTACGGGCTGGAGGCGCTCGCCGACGCGGGCCTGCTGATGCGCACCGTCGCCGAGCACACCCAGATGATCGACCTCGCCCTGGCCGGTGACCGCCCCGGCCTCGAGGCACTCGTCGCGACCCACATCGGCCACGTCCGCACCCTCTGGGCGCAGTCCCCCACCTGACGGGCGCCGGAGCGCGCCCCCCGTCAGCGCGCCAGGCCGGCGGCGAGTTCTTCGGCGAGATCGTCGAACTGGTGCCCGCCTCGGTCGAAGACACGGACCGACGCCCGCGGCAAAGCCACCACGGCCGGTGCGAGGTGCGCGACGGGGACGACGTCGTCGTCGCGGCAGTGCGCCAGGGTCAGCCGGTTCGCGGGCTCGGGACCGGAGTAGGTATATGCCGCGACGCCCCACCCCCGCGGTCCCCAGTCGGGCATCGCGAGCAGCAGTGCCGCCGGTGCGGCCGGTGCCGCCGGCGACGCCGGGTGCAGGCGGGCGAGGGCCTGCCGCAGCATCGAGGCGCCGAAGGAGTGCCCGACGACGACGTCCCGCTCGCCCAGGCCGGCCAGTGCCGCCGCGATCGGCGTGACCCAGCCCGCGACCGACATGTCCGCATCGGGCAGCCGCGGCATGACCAGCGACGCCCCGAGCGCGCCGGCGAGCGCCCGCGCGAGCGGGCCGTCCTCGTCGTAGCCGCCGGCGCCGTGACAGAAGACCATGCGCATCAGGCCACCCTAGGCAGCAGCGGCTGCGCGGACCCGCGATCTGGGGCGGATCGGCGGGAGGCGCCGCGGACGTAGCGCAGTTTCGACGATGTCGACGGGGCACCCGGCCGAGGGCTCTGCGAATCACCGCAGGTCAGAGCTTCGCAGCTCGTGGGGCCCGATCCTCGACATCGTCGAAACTGCGCTACGTCTCGGCGCACTGCCGCGTCAGGGCCCTAGAACGGGCCGGGATCGGGGGTGTCGGGCGGGGGCGCAGCGAGACGACGCGCGGCGAGCCGGGCCGCGGCGACGGCGTAGGTGTCGTCCGGGGTCGCGTTGCGGGCGACGGCCGCGGTCGGTGCGAGCCGCTGGACGAGGTCGACGACCTGCTCGTAGAGGTCGACCAGGTCGGGGGTGCGCAGGCCGCCGCCGATGACGACGACCTCGTAGGGGCCGGCGGCCAGGGCGTCCCGCACGGCCGCCACGGGATCGGCGCTGCCGTCGAGGGCCACGAGGCAGGCGCGCACCCCGACGCCGTGCGCCGCGAACTGCGCCAGCCCCGCCTCGATCGCCGCGACCACGGGCTCGGGATCCCACGGGCCGGGCACGCGGCGCGGGTCGAGCCCGAGCACGAGCACCTCGACCGGCGGCCCGCTCGACAGCTCCGGGCTCATGGCAACTCCGGGCTCATGGCAAC
>JAVTVZ010000214.1:25198-27701 GCA_032229625.1 Dermatophilaceae bacterium
CTCCGGGCTCATGGCAACTCCGGGCTCATGGCAACCCCGAGCTCACCGCGTCGCCCCGCGCCCGAGCCGGTCGCGCAGCCACCGGGGCCCGACGACCTCGACGCGCAGCGGCTCGACACGCGCGAGCAGCCCGCGATCGGCGGAGGCGAGCGCGACGGCGGGCGCTGGGTCGCGAGAGGCCAGGTCGCGACAGCGGTCGACGATCTCGTCGTCCCCGCTGCCCGGCGCATGCACGGTGCTCACGCCCCCGTCCTCGCCGGCCGGGACACCGGCCCGGGCCTGGCCTTCGAGGACGAGCACGACCTCCTCGCAGGGCAGCTCGCCGGCGGACGCGGCCGCGACGAGCCCGGTGTGCAACCGCCGCGCCGCGCCGGCCCGGTCGCGCCACCACCCGTCGGGCACCGAGCCGACGACGTTCGCACCATCGACGACGAGCACGCGCATGCCGCGATGCTCCCACGCGGCGCCCACCCGCGAGCGCACCTGGCGACGGCCACCCGGGAGCGCACGCCACCCGGGAGCGCCCCCTCGGCGACGGGCCGACACCAGGCTCGGCGCTCCCGGGCGCTGGGTGCCGACCCCCATCCTCACCGGGCGACACTCGCGCCCGCCCCAGCGCCTGCCCTAGCGTCGTGGGGGTGAGCGAGCACGCGCCCGACCAGGTCCGCACCTCCCATCCCGACGAGCTTGCCCAGCCGCCGACCGCTCCACCGTCCGTCCCGCCCGGCGGCCGCGCGTTGGCCCCCGACCTGGCCCGCGGCGTCATGCTGCTGCTCATCGCGGTCGCCAACGTCACCTGGTACCTGTGGGGTTCGACCCCGGCGACGACGACGCTGCATCCCGCGGGCGACCGCGGCCTCGATCTCGCGGCGACGCTCGTCACGCTCGTCGTCGTCGATATGCGGGTGTATCCGATGTTCGCGTTCCTCTTCGGCTACGGCATGGTGCAGTTCGCGCGCAGCCGGCAGCGGCGAGGGATCCCGGAGCGGGGGGTGCGGGCGATGCTGCGGCGCCGGCACGTCGCGATGATCGGGATCGGCGCGCTGCACGCGGCGCTGCTGTGGTTCGGGGATGTCGTCGCCGCCTACGGGCTCATCGGGCTGCTCGCCGTGTGGCTGTTCTTCCGCCGCCGCACCCGCACGCTGCTGATCTGGGCCGGCCTGGGCGTCGTCGCACTGGCGCTCCTGCTCACCTCGGCGATCTACGGCGCGGGGGCGATCGACGCTCTGCCGCCGGGTGATCCGGCTCTGGCGGGCCAGCCGACGGGCACGCAGGTCTGGACGGAGTCGACGGCGGTCAACGCGATGACGTCCTACGCGGCCTCGATCCCCGCGCGGCTGGCGGCCTGGGTGCCGCTGGCGCTCGCGCAGGGTGTGCTCCTGCCGATCATCCCCGTCACGGTGCTGCTGGCCTGGGCGGCGGCGCGCCACGAGGTGCTGGAGCGCCCCGACCGGCACCGGCGGCTGCTGTGGGTCGTCGCCGTCGGTGGCATCGGCATCGGCCTGGCGGGCGGCCTCTACGCGGCGGGCGGATACCTCGATCTGCTCGGCCTGAGCCCGCACGCGTGGTGGCTCGTCATGACGGTCGCGATGGTCACGGGCCTGCCCGGCGGTCTGGGGTATGTCGCGGCGTTCGCCCTGATCGCCGAGCGCATCGGGCGGCGGGCGAGAGCCCAGGGCCGCCCCGCCGGGAGCGTCCCCGCCGCGATCGACCCGCTCGTGCAGGTCGGGCGACGGTCGCTGACGTGCTACCTGGGGCAGTCGGTGCTCTTCGCGCCGCTGTTGTGCGGGTGGGGCCTCGGCCTCGGCGGCTCGCTGGGGTCGGCGGCGGCCTTCGGTCTGGCGGTGCTCGTCTGGCTGCTCACGGTCGCGTTCGCGACGTGGCTGGGGCGCACGGGCCGCCAGGGTCCGGCGGAGGTCGTGCTGCGCCGACTCACCTACGGGCGCGTCGGGCCGGCCGCGTCCGGCAGCACCGGCTGACGCGCCAGGGGTCGCGCCGGGCGCCGTGCAGCACCCGAGGCGACCCCGACGCGACACCTGCGCGACACCTGGCGAGCGTCCGACCGGCCGCGACCTACCCTGACCTACCCGGCGAACCAGGCGTCGACGACCGCCTTGTTCTGGCCGAGCCACTCCTTGGCGGCGGCCTGCTCGTTGCCCTTGCCGGCGTTGTGCAGCGCGAGGGTCAGGCTCGCGAGCTGGTCCTGGGACAGCCTGAATTTCGTCATCCAGCCGGCGAGTTCGGGCTGCTCGGCGCTGAATCCCTTCGTCGCGATGACCTGGATGTCGTCGGGCTTGCCGAAGGCGCCCTTCGGGTCCTCCAGGGCCCGGATCGGGAAGCGGCTGAACGCCCAGTGCGGCTGCCACAGGGTGACGACGATCGCCTTCTTGGCCTTGATCGCCGAGTCGAGCGCGGCGAGCATCGCCGCCGAACTGCCCTCGACCAGACTCAGACTGCTCAATCCGTACTGGGGGATCACCTGCTCGCGGGTGGCCCGCATGAG
>JAVTVZ010000215.1:0-4457 GCA_032229625.1 Dermatophilaceae bacterium
TTCTGCTCGTTGTGCTCACGCCGCGGGCGGCGCTACCGTTCGCCCATGTCCAGGTCCGACACGGTGGTCGGTGAGCAGGTGCGGCGGCCTCGCCTGTCGTGGCGGGCGCAGATGATGGTGCTGCTCGTCGTCGTGCTGGTGGGCACCCTCGCGGTGGCGCTCGGTGCCGCGCTGTCCGTCGTGCGCGGCCAGGTCGAGGAGGAGGCCGAGGCGCGCGCGCTGACGATCGCCCGCGCCGTCGCGGCGGACCCGCGCTACGCGCCGTGGGTGGTGGCGGGTCGACCGAGCGGCAGCGGGCCGGTGCAGTCGGCCGCGGAGGCCGTGCGCGTGCGCACCGGTGCCCTGTATGTCGTCGTCGCGGACAGCGCCGCGATCCGCTACAGCCACCCCGAGGTCGCCAAGATCGGCCGGCCGGTGTCGACGGACCTGTCGCGCGTCCTGCGCGGCCACGACGAGACGCTCATCGAGCAGGGCACGCTGGGCGTGTCGGCGCGTGGCAAGACGCCACTGCGGGCGGCCGACGGCCGGATCGTCGGGGCGGTCTCGGCCGGGGTGCCGATCGCGCAGGTCAACGCGCTGCAACGGCGGATGGCGCAGGTCTTCGGGCTCGTCGGGCTCGTCGCGCTGCTCGCCGGTCTGCCGGCGCTGGCGCTCTACTGGCGGCGTCTGCGGCGCTCCACCCACGGCCTGGAGCCCGAGGAGCTGGCCGACCTGCTGCGCGAGCACGCCGCGGTGCTCGGTGGGGTGCGCGACGGGGTGGTGGCGGTCGACCCGTCCGGCGCGGTGCGGCTGTGCAACGCCACCGCCAGCCTCTATCTCCACCTACCGGAGGGCGATTCGCTGCGCGGGCGCGCGGCGGCGCAGGTCTTGCCGCAGGCGCTGGTCGGCATGCTCGCGCAGGCTCGGGCCGACGTGGACGAGGCCCCGACCGGGTCGCTCGTCATCCCCTCGAGCGCCTGGGCGCGCGGTAGCGCGTTCGCCGACCCGGGGCGCGGCCGGGTCGAGGAGGGCGGGCGGCTCGTCGTCCACGCCGGTCGCGTGCTCGACGTGCGCCTGCTGCCGGTCGTGCGCGACGGGCGTGACCTGGGCACGGTCTTCGTGCTGCGCGACCGCACCGATCTGGACGACCTGGGCCGGGAGTTGGAGGTGACGCGCGCCCTGACCGACGCCCTGCGCGCGCAGACGCACGAGCACTCCAATCGCCTGCACGCGCTCGCGGGGATGCTGCACCTGGGGCACGTCGAGGAGGCGAGCGACTACCTCGCGGATCTGTCGGGGGCGAGCGCGTGGAGCGGCGACCTCGCCGACCCCTACCTGTCGGGTCTGCTGGCGGCCAAGACCGCCGCGGCCGCCGAGCGCGGGGTGAGCCTGCGGGTGGGGGAGGAGACGTGGGTGGACGCGCCCATCAGCCACCCGCTGGCCTGCGTGACCGTCATCGGCAACCTCGTGGACAACGCGATCCGCGCCGCAGAGCAGGGCGCACGCCGGCCCGCGTGGGTCGAGGTGTCGCTGCTGCGGGCCGGTGTGGCCGAGCAGGATCTGCTCGCCCATGTCGTCGACAGCGGCGACGGGGTGCGGCCCGGGGAGGCCGAGGCGATCTTCGCCGACGGCTGGACGACCAAGGCCGACCGCGACCGACGGCACGGTGTCGGGCTGGCCCTGGCGCGGGTCACCGCGCGACGGCACGGCGGCGACGTCCGCCTGGTCAGCGCCGGGTCCGCCGCCGACGCCGGCCACGGAGCCGCCTTCGAAGCGACGCTGGCCGACGCCTTCCCCGCCGATCACGGTGACGCGGCGAGCCCGCCGGCCGGAGAGGAGCTGACGTGAGCAGCCTGAAGGTCCTCATCGTCGACGACGACTTCCGCGTCGCGGCCGTGCACGCCGCGGTCGCGGGCGCGGTGGCCGGGTGCGAGGTGATCGGCACGGCCACGACCCTCGCGCAGGCCCGCGAGTCGCTGCCGCAGGCCGACCTGGTCGTCGCCGACGAATACCTGCCCGACGGCTCCGGCAGCGACCTCATCGGCGCCTCCGAGGCGTCGGTGCTGCTCGTCACCGCCGCCGACGACCCCGATACCGTGCGCCGCGCCCTGACTCGCGGCGCCGTCGGCTACATCGTCAAACCCTTCGAGATGCGGCTGCTCACCGAGCGACTGGCCGCCTACGTGCGCTTCCGCGCCCAGCTGGCCGCGACCCCGCGACCCACCCAGGCCGACATCGACCAGCTCCTCGCCCAGCTGAGCCCACGCCTCGACCAGGGCCCGCCGCCCAAGGGCCGCTCCGCGGTCACCGCCTCCGCCGTCGCCGACCTGCTGCGCGCCACCGGCCGCCCGCACACCGTCATGGCCGTCGCCGAGGAGATCGGCATCTCCCGCGCCACCGCCCGCCGCTACCTGTCCGACCTCGTCGCCGACGGCGACGTCGAGCTCCTGCTGCGCTACGGCACCGCCGGGCGGCCGCAACACAGCTACGTCTGGGTCACGTGAGCGTGACGGGCGCAGACCCGTCGCGGGCGCGAGCAGCTGCGGCGATCGCGGGCTCCAGCGCTCCGCGGCCGGGTCACGGCTCATCGCCGTCTGCCTGTCGGCGACGCGTGTCGATGCGCGCGGGATGGCGACCGAGGTGAAGGACCCGCTCACACCGGGGCGAGCGGGTGTTGCGGGCCGTCGGGGAGGGTGATCAGGACCGGCTGACCGGCGCGGACGTCGCCGCCGTGCTCGACGACGGCCATGACGCCCGCCTTGCGGATGACGTGGACGGCGTCGGCCCCGGGTGAGCCGGTGGCGGGCGCCGGTGTGTCGGCGCCGGTGCCGTCGGCCCGGGTGAGGACGACCTTGAGCAGGCCGGGGCGGAAGTCGTTGATCTGCGCGCACGGGTTGCGCAGGCCCGTGAGGCGCACGACGGCCTCGCCGAAGCCCAGCCGGGTGCCGGTCGGCAGGGCAAGCAGGTCAACCCCTGCGGTGAGGACGTTCTCCCCGAGGTCGCCGGGGCCGAGGTCGTATCCGAGGGCCGCGGCGTCGGTGAAGAGTTCGGACGGCAGGAGGTGGACCTGGCGCAGATTGGGCTGGTCGGGGTCGCGCCGCACGCGCGATCGGTGCTGCACGAGAGTCCCGGCGTGCGCGTCGCCGACGATCCCCAGGCCCGCGACGAGCGTGATGGCGTCGACCGGAATCTTGCTGAATCGGTGCAGCTCGTCGCGACTGACCGCCACGACCCGCGGCGAGTCGACCGGATGAGGGCTCATGGCGACAACCTACGGGGCGAGGACGACAGCGGGGCCGGACGTCGTGTGACACCCGGCCCCGCTCCTCGCGGTCGTCGATGCGTCGCTCAGTCGTCGACGTGCGCGCGACCGCGGCGCACGATCAGGGGGTCGGGAGCGTAGACGACCTCGGGGTCCTTGCCGTCGTAGTCGAACTGGTTGAGATAGAAGCGCATCGCGTTGATGCGGGCGCGCTTCTTGTCGTTGCTCTTGATCGTCGTCCAGGGCGCGATGTCGGTGTCGGTGCGCCGGAACATCTCTTCCTTGGCCGCGGTGTATTCCTCCCAGCGGTCGAGGGACTCGAGGTCCATGGGGGACAGCTTCCATTGGCGGACCGGGTCGATCTGACGGATCGCGAAGCGGGTGCGCTGCTCGGAGCGGGTCACGGAGAACCACAGCTTCGTCAGCGACATGCCCGAGTCGATGAGCGCGTTCTCGATGAGCGGCGCCTGGTGCATGAACTGCGAATACTGCTCCGGCGTGCTGAAGCCCATGACCCGCTCGACGCCGGCCCGGTTGTACCAGGACCGGTCGAAGAGGACGATCTCACCGGCCGTCGGCAGGTGCGCGATATAGCGCTGGAAATACCACTGACCCAGCTCGGTCTCGGTCGGCTTGGTGAGCGCGACGACCCGCGCGGCGCGGGGGTTGAGGTGCTCGGTGAAACGCTTGATCGTGCCGCCCTTACCGGCGGCGTCGCGGCCCTCGAAGAGCAACAGGTGCTTGCGGCCGGTGTCCTGCGTCCAATACTGGAATTTCAGCAGCTCGACCTGCAGCTGGTACTTCTCCACCTCGTACTCCTCGCGGGTCATCCGCTCGTCGTACGGGTAGTTCTCCCGCCACGTGTCGACCGCCGAGCCGCCCGGGTCGATGAGGTCGGGGTCGGAGCCGTGGTCGTCATGACTGACCGTGTAACCCTCGGTGCGCAACTTGTCGATGTACTCGCGCATGTTTTCTTGCGTGCCGGACGCGTACAGGTCCGTCAGGTCGGTCATCGTCGCTCCTGTGATCCAGTGGCTTGCCTGAGTCCGCGCGGCACGGACGGGCCCTCCATGGCCCCGCCTCCCGCCGGCCGTCGAACGACCGGGCGGTCCCGCGCGCATCCCTCATTGTCGGCGCTGCGAGGCGTCCACGGAGCCGGAACGACCGGGACGTCGGCCGAACGCTCGGTGACGTCTGCGTGGCCCGCCGGACCGGG
>JAVTVZ010000216.1:0-4439 GCA_032229625.1 Dermatophilaceae bacterium
CGTGCGGGCCCGCGGCGACGTGGGCGCAGGGCTGCGCGCCCGGCGACGAGCTCGCGATCATCGACGAGGGCATCGGCTTCTGCGCCCCCGAGGGTCACGAGCTGCGGCTCGCCGCCGACGAGACCGGGCTGCCCGCGCTCGCCGGCGTGCTGGCGAGCCTGCCGCGCGACGCCCGCGGGGTGGCCGTCGTCGAGGTGCCGCACGCCGACGACGCCCAGGCGCTCGAGGCGCCGCTCGGCGTCGAGGTCCGCTGGGTCACCCGCGCCCGCCCGTCGGACGTGCCCGGGGCCGCCGCGCTGGCCGCCGCCCGCGAGGTCCCGACTCCCACCGGCCCCGTCCACGCCTGGGTCGTCGGCGAATCCGCGCTGGCCACGGGCCTTCGGCGGCACTGGGTCGGCGCCGGCCTCGCCAAGCGCGACATCGTCTTCTGCGGCTACTGGAAGGCCGGCGACCACCACTAGGTGATCGCCGGCCCGGTGCGGCGGCTCCGCGGCCTCCGGGGACACGTGAGCCTCCGGGGCCGCCTTCCGACTACGTGCCCAGCGCCGTCTCGAGCTTCGGCACGAGCTGGTCGATCGCGTAGGACGTCGCGGTCGTCGTGCCCAGGGAGTAGGCCTTGGCGAGGTCGCCGTCGATGACGACCGCGTGACCCTCCTTGACGGCGGGGACGGCCTTGAAGGAGGCGTCGCCGGTCATCTGCTCGGTGGGGATGAAGATCGGGAAGCCGACGACGACGTCCGCGTCGATGTCGGAGAGGTTCTCGGCCGACAGGCTCACGGAGAAGCCGGTGGCGTTGGGCTTCATGGCGGCGATCTTCGGGTTCAGGACCAGGCCGAGGTTCTCCAGGAACGTCACGCGGTCGCTGCCCTTGATGTAGGCGCCCCAGCCATCGCTCGTCTTCGTCGCGGCGGTGAACGTCTTGCCCTTCCACGCCGGGTGCGCGGCGGCGGCCGCGGCGAACTTGTCCGTGACCTCCGTGACGAGCGCCTCGCCCTTGGCCTTCTCACCGAGGGCGGTGGCGATCATCGTCGTCTGGTCGGTGGCGCTCGTGAGGTAGTTCTCGGCGCCGGCGGGGATGCCGACCGTCGGGGCGATCGAGGAGAGCCGCTGGTAGCGCTGCTTGTCGCCGGAACCCTTGACGTCGAGGATGAGGTCGGGCTTGAGCGCCGCGATCTTCTCGAACGAGGGCTCCATCGTCTCGATGAGCTGCGGCGGGTTCGTGTAGGCGTCCTTCATCCACGGGCCGACGCCGGTGCCGCCGAAGCCGAGCCAGTCCGACGCGCCGACCGGCTGGGTGCCCAGCGCGAGCGCCGTCTCGGCGTCGCCCCAGCCGAGCGCGACGACCCGCTGCGGCTTGGCCTGCACCGTCACGTCACCGAAGGCCGTCGTGACCGTCGCGGGGAACGCCCCGCCGCCCGAGCCGCCCGAGGCGTCCGAGCCGCTCGCGGTGGCCGCGCCGGACGAGGCCGGCGTCGAGGAGGAGGAACAGCCGGCGGCGGTGACCGCGAGAGCGGCGGCGGCCAGGCCGGACAGGAGGGTGCGACGGAGCATGCAAGGAGCCTTTCGAGGAGGGTGGACCTCGCGCGTCGCGGTCGACGCTTCTCGGGGTCCACGATCAGGGAAGGGTAGCCTAAGCTCCATTCGTGACAGAGACGACCGCTGCGCCTCCCGTGCGCACGACCCGGAGGGCACGGCAGGCCGAGACCGGCCGCCCTCGCCGCACCTCGAGCCGCCTGCTCGGCACCGGGCTGGCCCTGGGTCTCGTCGTCGTCGCCGCGATCGCCGGGGTCGCGATCGGCGCCCGCGCGATCCCCGTCGGCGACGTCGTCGCCGTGCTCCTGGGCCAGCTGCTCGGCCAGTCGCCCGAGGGCACCGACACGATGGTCGTCGCCCAGCTGCGCGTGCCGCGGACCGCGATCGGCCTCGTCACCGGCCTGTCGCTCGGCGTCGCCGGGGCGCTCGCGCAGGCCGTGACCCGCAACCCGCTCGCCGACCCCGGACTGCTCGGCACGAACTCCGGGGCCGCCTTCGCCCTTGCCCTCGGGGTCGGCTTCGTCGGGGCGACCGCCCCGACCGCGCAGTTGGCCCTCGCCTTCGTCGGTGCCCTCGTCGCGACGCTCGTCGTCTACGCCATCGGCTCCGCGGGCCGCTCGGGGGGCAACCCGGTCCGGCTCGTCCTCGCCGGCACCGCGCTCGGGGCGGTGCTGGCCGGGATCACGGAAGCCATCGTCATCACCGACCCCGACCGCTTCGATGCGATGACGACGTGGCGGTCGGGCTCCCTCGTCGACCGTGATCTCGGACTGCTCGCGGTCGCCCTGCCGTGCGTCGTCGCGGGGCTCGTCCTCGCCGCCGCGATCTCCTCCTCCCTCAACGCCGTCGCGCTCGGCGACGACCTCGCCGCCTCCCTCGGCGCGAACGTCGCCCTCGTGCGCACCCTCGCGGTCGTCGCGATCACCCTCCTGGCGGGCGCCGCGACGGCCCTGGCCGGGCCGATCACCTTCGTCGGGCTCATGGTCCCGCACGTCGCGCGGTGGATCGTCGGCCCCGACCAGCGCTGGATCCTCCTCCTCAGCGCGCTGCTCGGCGCGACGCTGCTCGTCGTCGCCGACATCGTCGGGCGGATCGCCCTCCCGCCCGGTGAGGTGCCCGCCGGCATCGTCACGGCCTTCGTCGGGGCGCCCGTGCTCATCGCCCTCGTCCGTCGCCGCACGGTGAGCGAACTGTGAGCGCCGTCGCGGTCCGCCGCCGCGCCGCCGCCGTGCGGATGCCGATCACGGGCACCCATGTCTCGCGGCGGGTCGTCGCCGTCTCGGCCGCCCTCGGCGGCGTCGTCGTCGCCCTCGCCGTCCTCGCCCTCGGGCTCGGGGACTTCCCGCTCGGGCCGCTCGACGTCGTCCGAGCGGCCTTCGGGGAGGGCGGCTTCGCCTCGACCGTCGTCCGCGAGTGGCGGATGCCGCGCGTCCTCGCGGCCCTCGCCTTCGGCTCCGCGCTCGCCGTCTCGGGCGCGATCTTCCAGTCCCTGACCCGCAACCCGCTCGGGTCGCCCGACATCATCGGCTTCACGACCGGCTCCTACACCGGCGCGCTGCTCGCGATGACCGTCTTCGGGGCGGGCTACGTCTCGACGGCGGGCGGCGCCCTGGTCGGCGGCCTGCTCACCGCGCTCCTCGTCTACGGGCTCGCCTACCGCGGGGGGATGCAGGGCTTCCGGCTCATCGTCGTCGGCATCGCCGTCACCGCGATGCTGCACGCCGCGAACCTCTTCCTCCTCCTGCGCGCCCAGACCGAGATCGCGATGGCCGCCTCGATCTGGGGCGCCGGGTCGCTCTCGCTCATCGGCTGGGCCCAGCTCGTGCCCGCGCTCGTCGTGCTCGTCGTGCTCACCCCGGGCTTCCTGCTCGTCGGCTCCCTGCGTCAGCTCGAGCTCGGCGACGACGCCGCGGCCGGTCACGGCCTGGCCGTCGAGCCCGCCCGTCTCGGGCTCCTCGTCTTCGCCGTCGCGCTCGTCGCCGTCGTCACCGCGAGCACCGGGCCGATCGCCTTCGTCGCCCTCGCCGCGCCCCAGATCGCGCGGCGGCTCGCGGGCAGCGCCGGCATCCCCATCGTCGCCTCCGCCCTCACCGGCGGGGTCCTCCTGCTCGGCGCCGACGTCATCGCCCAGCACGTCGTCGCCCTCGACGTGCCCGTCGGCACCGTCACCGTCGTCCTCGGCGGGATCTACCTGCTCGGGCTCCTCACCCACGAGGCGCGCCGCCGATGACGCCGCCGATGACCACGTCCGCACCGATCCAGCCCTCGACGCACGCGAAGGACAGCCCCATGACCGACCCCCGGCTCCGCGTCCAGGACGTGACGCTCGGCTACGGCGAGCGCCGCATCTCCCACGGCTTGTCGCTCGACATCCCCGACGGCTCCTTCACCGTCATCGTCGGGCCGAACGCCTGCGGCAAGTCGACGCTCCTGCGGGCCCTGTCGCGCCTGCTCCCGCCGCAGGCCGGCACCGTGCTCCTCGACGGGAAGGCGCTGGGCAGCTACCGGCCGAAGGAGGCCGCGCGTCGGATCGGCCTGCTGCCCCAGACGTCGATCGCCCCCGACGGCATCACCGTCGTCGACCTCGTCTCCCGCGGCCGCTTCCCCTACCAGGGGCTCGTGCGGCAGTGGACCGACGCCGACGAGGACGCCGTGTGGTCGGCGATGGAGGCCACCGACATCGCCGGGCTCGCCGACCGCGAGGTCGCCGAGCTGTCCGGCGGCCAGCGCCAACGGGTCTGGGCCGCGATGGCCGTCGCGCAGCAGACGCCGATCCTCCTGCTCGACGAGCCGACGACCTACCTCGACATCAGCCACCAGATCGAGCTCCTCGACGTCTTCGCCGGCCTCCACCGGGCGGGCACGACGATCGTCGCCGTGCTGCACGACCTCAACCAGGCCGCGCG
>JAVTVZ010000217.1:0-8795 GCA_032229625.1 Dermatophilaceae bacterium
CGTGGAAGACCCAGGACGTCGTCCGGCCCGGCGTGTTGTCGTTCGTCGACGGCGCGGTCGCCGTGCCGACGGGCCCGGGCCTGGGGGTCGAGCTCGACGCCGACGCCCTCGGGGTGCTGCACGAGCAGTGGCGCACCTGCGGCGTCCGCGATCGCGCCGACACCGCGTACATGCGCTCGATCAGTCCCGACTTCGAGCCGAACACGTTGCGCTGGTAGGCCGTCGCCTTGACCGAGCCCGAGCCCGCTAAAGGCAGCCATCGGACCAGCGGCGTGGTGTCGCGTCGACCGGCTCGGATCGCTCCTGCGGCGCTGACCTCTGCGTGGGGGCTCCGCGTGGGGGCTCCGCGCCACGTGGGGCCTGGCTGTCCGACGTGGGGGCACTTTCTGCCACATGGGGTCGATCCCGGTCACGTGGTGTCACGCCGGAGCGACTCCACGTGACCCGGAGTGCCCCCTCGTGACCGAAAGTGCCCCCATGTCGCCGGGCGTCCGCGCGGCAGCGCCCCGTCCTGCGGGAGCCTGCTCCAGGGCCCTACGTCTTCTCCCCTCAGGAGGGACAGCTGCTTCGCAGGCCGGCGGCCTCGGCCGCGGCGCGCAGCTCGTGGTCGTAGGCGACCACCTCGTCGACATCGAGACGCAGGGCCGTCGCCAGGTGGATCGCGTCGGCACTGCGCAGGCCCCAAGCCGAGGAGGCGGCGCGCAGCAGATCGTCGCGCCTCACGTCGACAAGTGCCACAGAGTCGAGGACGGTGCGGACCGAGGCCGGATCCAGGGCGTCGCGCCGACGAGCCGCACAGTGGAGTTCGGTGTGCAACAGCAACGACGCCACGAGCCGGTCGCCGCGGGCCACCGACAAGGTCAGATCCCGGGCGAGAGCGTCGGACTCGGGCTCTTCGACGAGCAGCTTGAGTGCCGCGGAGGTGTCGAGGTAGCGGATCATCGCTCGCCGCGCAGGTCCGCGAGGATCTCTCGCGAGCCAACCCCGCGCGCTCGAGGGATCGAGGCGAAGTCGGGGGCTGCGATCCGGGGGCCGCGCACCTGGCCAGCTGCCTCGAGTCTGCTCAGCTCGGAGCCCCCAGGGGGCGACAGGATGGCGGTGACGACGCCGTGATTGGTGACGGCGAGGGACTCGCCGGAGCGCACGCGAGCCAGCACGGCGCTGCTGTTGTTGCGCAGCTCCCGATGGGGGATCGACTCCATGGGACGCCCTCCGGTCTCCAGTTTCAGCCGTAGCAGTCGTAGCATTTTAGCGCGCCGGTGCCATCTGAGACACCCGCCCAGCGGCGGCGGGCGGAGAAAGCCGCGGCTCCAACCCGGCCCGCGTATCGAACACGCCGGTCCACCCGTGCGGCGTCACGACATACGTGTCCGCGCTGAAGGCCGACGTGCCGTGATTGCTGTAATGCCAGGCGTCGAGGAACTGCGATTCCACGAGCGTGGGCACGACTCGTCCCTCGCGGCAGACGACGGTGTAGAACTCCCCCGTCAGAGGGCTGGCGCTGACGCCGTCCCACGTCCGTGGCGGCAGGAGCTCCTGCGCGACCTGTCGAAGCTGTTCGCACAGAACGAACCGGGCTTCGTCGGCGGCGTCTCGGGAGCGGCGATCATGCCTCGGGATCGGCGTCGGGGTGTCGAGCGTGCGCACCCCACGGACTTCTTGGTCGTCCCCGTGGACGTAGGCGACGAGCGTGCGCCCCGGGCGCGCATCACCGTCCCTGAGGATGGCCGCCAGTGTGCCGGGCGGGTCGATGAGCGTGAAGTCGCGGGAAGGGAGTCGTCTGGACATGCCCGCCATCCTGCCCACCTGCCGGACGGCACGCCGAACCCTTTCCACAGGCTGTGGATAACTCTGGCTCGGTGGAGTCGAATCGTGGTGAGCTGCCCCTGCACCATCCCCGAACGCAGGAGCCACCATGGGCATGCAGACGCGCTACCTCGGCGCATTGACCATCACCCCGCCGCTGTGCCAGGAGGAGGTCGTCTGGCTGCGCGCCCACCAGCGGACGAACTTCTCCCTACACCCGGACGACCCGTACCCGGCGGCGATGAACCCGACCGCCGAGCGGACTCAAGCCTTCGCGAACGGTTCGAGAGCCGCGTCTCGGCCATCCCATCTCCGCCGACCCCGCTGGGTGGATTGGGCACCCAATCTGGACGGGACCCATCTGTGCTGGCAAGAAGCGGACAAGTCCAATACGCCGATCCCGCAGATCGAATACCTCATCGACCATTTCCTCAAGCCGGGAGCACACGCTTCTCGCGACGGCCGCGCAGACTTTGCGCCATTCACCTTCGATCATGTCGTCAGCGGAGTAATGGCCGCCGAACGGAGTGACGGGCGGCTCTATCTCATTGAGGCCGAGGAGAACATCGTCCGCGAGGTGGTGCTGATTCGCGGAGCGGAGGAGCTGGGCGGCTACTGGTGATCCTTCGCGCGCCGGACCATCGCGAGCTGTCCGCGCCAAAGGCTTGTTGACTCTCAGACGCGCGCGACGAGCTTCCACGCCGGGGCTGGTGCCACTGCGGCTCCTGCTTCCGATTCGCCCTCAGGCAGGGCTACTTGAGGGTGAGCCGCAGGCGGCTTCGACGGCGGGATCGCTCGTACCCTTCACCGCGACACCCGCCTGATGAAGGATAAGGGTTTAAACTTCACCAGACGACAAGCACGGTGAAGGATCGGAGATACGTGGCGACCACGCATGCACTGCAGTGGGATTCGGACATCAGCTCCGGACTCCCGCATCGAGAGCGCCGCTCCGGCACCTACGTCAGCTACGAGCCGGATCTGCTCGACGCGCGCCCGATCGTCATCGAGCGGGGGCTCGCGCAGAGCATTGCCGAGGCGGAGCGAGCGATCCGCGCCCTCAACGGGCCGGGAGCCGAGGCCCTCGCCTCCGTGGCTCGCTTCCTGCTGCGCTCGGAGGCCATCGCATCCTCACGCATCGAAGGCGTGAGCCCGTCGCCCCAACAGATCGCCCTCGCCGAACTCGGCACCACAGAAGAGGCCCGGGGGCCGAGTGACCAGGCGAAACTCGTCGCGAACAACCTCACCGTGGTCCAGGAGGCCACGAGTCGTCTGGTCGACGTGGACACGGTGACGGTGGCCGATCTCGAGTCGCTCCATCGGGCGCTCCTGCCCGACCAACCGCAGCTGCACGGCATCCGCACGCGGCAGAACTGGATCGGTGGCGGGAATCACCACCCCATCGATGCAGACTTCGTGCCTCCCCCGCCCCACCGGGTGCCCGAACTCATCGACGACCTGCTGATCCACCTGTCGGGGGCGGCCCAATCGCCATTGGTCCAGGCGGCTCTCGTCCACGCACAGTTCGAGACGATCCACCCCTTCAGCGACGGCAACGGCCGCGTCGGCAGGGCGTTGATCCACACCGTGCTGGCTCGCCGGGGCCTGACCAGCAGCGCGGTCCTCCCCATCAGCCTGGTCCTGGCCACGCGACGCGAGCAGTACATCCGCGGTCTCACCGACTACCGCCACGACGGCACAGCGACCTCCGACGCCGCCGTGGCCGGCACCGGCGCCTGGATCACGACCTTCGTCGATGCGGCCCGGGATGCAGCGGACCAATCGCGGCTCATCGTCGACGAACTCAACGACCTCCGAGCCCAGTGGGATGACCGCCTGGCCACCTACCGCGTGGGGCAGGGCCTTCGGCAGAATCCACGGTCCGACTCGGCCACCGCCAGGATCCTGCAGCTCTTGCCGTCCGCGCCGGTGTTGACCTCGACGACGGTGAAACGCCTGCTCGCCGTGAGCACCAACGCCGCCGTAGACGCACTGGAGGAGCTTGCGGCCGCAGACATCCTGTCCTCCCGGAGCATCTCCCGCGGGGCGCGGGCCTACCTGGCCGACGACCTTCTGACCCTGGTGACGACGGCCGAACGGCGCCTGGCAAGCACCCGATTCGACACCCGGGAATCCCCGCCGGTCCGCCCGGTCCCTGCAGCGCCGCACGGACCTGACCGACGTTCGTGATCGATCGCGGCGGCCAGCGGGTTGCCTGTTGTTCACACACTCCGTGCGCTGAGGGCGCATCGTCATGTGCCGCAGCACGCATCGAGATGTAGCCTTCTGAACATGCGTACGACTGTCGAGCTCGACCCGGACACCGCCCGGGCCGTGCAGAAGCTCCGGACGGAGCAGGGGCGCGGTGCGAGTGAGGCGGTCAACGAGTTGATCCGTCGTGGGCTCATGGCCGGCGATCAGCACCGTCCGTTCGTGCCGCGGACCGCGCGGCTGGGCATCCGCATCGACGTCTCCAACATCGCCGACGCGCTCGAGATCCTCGACGGGCCGGACTCGCGCTGATGCTGGTCGACGCCAACATCCTGTTGTATTCGGTCGACGAGGACAGCCCCTTCCACGAGCGGGCGCGCGACTGGATGGTCGAGGCCCTCAACGGCCCGACGAGAGTCGGCATCCCCTGGGCCTGCCTCTGGGCCTTCGTGCGGATCTCGACGAATCCCCGGGCGCTGACGTCACCCCTGACGGCCGCGCAGGCGTGGGAGTTCGTCTCCGACTGGCTCGATGCGCCGGCGACGTGGATCCCGAGTCCCGGCCGAGGCCACCGCGACATCCTGAGCAGGTTGCTCATCGAGGGGGATCTGCGCGCCGGGCTGGTCAGCGATGCGGCCATCGCGGCGCTCGCGATCGAGCACGGACTCGCAGTCGTCAGCGCGGACAGTGACTTCGCGAGGTTCCCCGAGGTGCGCTGGGTGAACCCGCTCCGGAGCTGACCGCTCACCCTCCGGACAAGCGCTCGCGCCGCGCCGGCGTTGGGCAGAGGTCGTCGCGGACGCGGGAGATCGGCGGGCGTAGGCGGATCGCGGTGTCCAGGGTGCCCAGGGTCGCGAGCTCCTCGATGAGGACGCGGGTCGGGGTGACGAGCAGGAGCGAACCGTCCTCGGCGCCCTGCTCGACGTCGGCGACCCGGAGCCATTCGGAGCGGTGCGCCTCGGTCGTCGCGTGTGTGAACTGCGCTGCCTCCGCGTCGGATTCGACGGGGAGAAGGAGGAAGCGGACGTCGAAGCGCTTCGGCGACCCGAGCGGGGTCTCCCAGTCGTCCCACGGCACGAGGCGCGCGGGGTCGATCCGGGCACCGGTCTCCTCGTGCACCTCCCGGACGCCGCAGGCGAGCACGGTCCGCGCGGCCTGCTCCGGGTCGCCGAGCACCCCGTAGGCCGTGTCCGCCCAGGCCCGCGCATGCGCCTCGGCGAGGCCCGGCGGGAGGTCGAGTGCCGCGCCGGCTGCCGCGTCGCCGGGGTCCACCCGCCCGCCGGGGAAGACGAGCGCCCCCGGCACGAAGTCCATCGTCGCGACCCGATGCTGCACGAACACCTCGAGCCCGCCCGGCCCCTCGCGCAGCGGCAGCACGCTCACCGCCGGAATCGGCACAGGCGCATCAGACACGGCCCGCGCCATCGCCACCCGACGCCCGGGTCGCTCGAGCCCGGCAGCCCGCTCGTGCGCGACGACCTGCGCGAGGGCACCCTGGGGCTCGACGATGTCGAAGCCGTGCCGGGCGTACCAGGGCGCGTTCCACGGGACGTCCGCGTAGGTCGTCAGCGTCAGCCGGTCGCGCCCGCGATCGCGGACCACGCCGTACGCCGCCCGCAGCAGCGCCCGCCCCAGCCCGCGCCGCTGGACCTGCGGCCGGACCGCGAGCTGCTCCAGATGCACCCCGCCGTCCGCCAGCTCGATGAGATGCGCGAAGCCGACCGCGGGCGACCCGATCACCAGGACGACCCCGCTCGCCACCCGCTCCGCACCCGGCGTGCACGGCCCGAAGACCGACGTGTCGAGGACGTCCGCGAACTGCGCATCGCCCTCCGCCTCGATCTCCGCGAGCAGCGGCACGTCCTGCGGCTCCGCGACCCGGACCGCCGCGACACTCAGCACTCCGACCTTCCCCTCACACCGTGCGGAGGCGGTGGCGGGAGTTCGACAGGTGCAGGCGCATCGCGGCGCGGGCGGCGTCGGGGTCGCCGTAGCCGATGGCGGTCGACACGGCCTCGTGCTCGCGGTGGACCCGCTCGACGTGCCGCGGGTCGGCGAGGGTGTAGGCGTCTTCGAGCCGGGTGCGCGGCAGCATGATCATCATCGGCCCGAGGGAGTCGAGAAGTTCGAGGTAGAAGCGGTTGTCTGCCGCCGCGGCGACCGCCCGGTGGAACGCGAAATCCGCCTCGACGGCGCCGGCCTCCCCCGCCGCGGGGAACGCCGCGAGCGCCTGCTCGAGCGCCGCCAGCGACTCCGGCGTCGCCCGACCTGCCGCGAGCGCCGCGGCCTCGGACTCGACGCCGATCCGGAAGTCGACCATCGCGAGCACGTCGGCGTGCGTGCGCAGGTGCGCCGCCTCGAGCCCGAAGCGACTCGGCGCCGGCACGTCGAGCACGAACGACCCGCGCCCCTGGAAGGTCTCGACGAGCCCGGCCGCCTGCAACCGCGACAGCGCCTCGCGGATGACGGTCCGCGACACCGCGTAGGTGTCGATGAGTTCCTTCTCCGACGGCAGCTTCTGCCCCGGCGGTAGCTCGCCGGCGAGGATCCGGCGCTGCAGCCCCTCGACGACCCCGTGCGCCAGGCGACCCGCCGGCACCGAGCCGGACACGGCCGAGGCCCCGGCAGCGCCGCTGGGACCTGACGCGGAAGGTGTGCTCACGCGCCCCACGGTACGGGCCACCTCCGCCTACGCCCCGAAGGTCACGCTCTCCTGGGTCAGCTCACGCGTCCGCTCGCTGAGGGTGAAGCCGAGGCCCGGGCGGTCGGGCAGCCACATGTGCCCGTCGCGGATCTCCATGCGCTCCTCGAAGAGCGGGTTGAGCCACTCGAAGTGCTCGACCCACGGCTCCAGCGGGTAGGCGGCGGCGAGGTGCATGTGGATCTCCATCGCGAAGTGCGGCGCGAGCGCGAGCCCGTGGTGCGCGGCGATCGTCGCGAACTTCAGGAACGGCGTGATCCCGCCGATGCGCGGCGCGTCGGGCTGGACGAAGCCGCGGTAGTCGGCGTCGAGCAGCGCCATGTGCTCCGGGACGCTCGTGAGCATCTCGCCCGTCGCGATCGGGGTGTCGATCCGGTGCGACAGGTCGGCGTGGCCGATCGCGTCCCAGGCGTCGAGGGGCTCCTCGATCCACACGAGGTCGAACTCCTCCAGGGCCCGGCACATCCGCAGCGCGCGGGCGCGGTCCCACTGCTGGTTCGCGTCGACCATGAGCGGCGCGTCGCCCAGGTGCTCGCGCAGCGCGGTGACGCGGCGCAGGTCCTCACGCCAATCCGGCTGGCCCACCTTGATCTTGATGCCGCCGATGCCGGCCTCCAGCGACGCGGTCGCCTTCTCCTTGATCTCCTCGACCGACGCCTGGAGGAATCCGCCGGAGGTGTTGTAGACGCGGCACGAGTCGCGGTGAGCGCCGAGCAGCTTGGCCAGCGGCAGGTCCGCGCGCCGGGCCTTGAGATCCCACAGGGCGATGTCGATCGCCGCGATCGCCTGTGTCGCGACGCCCGACCGGCCGACCGAGGCACCCGCCCAGAGCAACTTGTCATACAAGCGCTGAATGTCGCTCGGGTCCTCGCCGATGAGGAGCTCGCCGATCTCCTTGACGTGCGCATACTGCGCCGGGCCGCCGGCCCGCTTGGAGTAGGAGAAGCCCATCCCGCGGTGCCCCTGCGCGGTCGTGACCTCGGCGATCAGCATCACCATCTGCGTCAACGGCTTCTGCCGGCCGGTGAGCACCTTGGCGTCGCTCACCGGATTCTCCAGCGGAAGGACGACGTGCGAGAGGGTGAGGGTGCGGATCGTGTCTGCCATGGGAGACTCCTGCGGCTCGGCGGGGCGATGCCAGTTATCCTACGAGTGGATCAACTCGTATGACAAGTAGCGAAGGCGAGGGAACCGTGCTCGGCGCACTCACCGGCTTCATGACGATCGGGGTCGTCATCGGCGTGGGGATACTCGTCGCCCACCTCGGGCTCTTCGACCTGCACTCCCAGCGTGTGCTCGCCAAGCTCGCCTTCTACGTCGGCAGCCCGTGCCTCATGCTCCTGACGATCTCCGAGGCCGACGTCACCCAGATGCTCTCGGCGAACCTCATCGCCAGTGCCGGGGCGGTCGCCGTCGTCGTCGCCATCTGGGCCGCCCTGGCCCGGTGGCGCTGGCGGATGGACCTCGGCGAGGCGACGATCGGCGCCCTGTCCAGCGGGTACGTCAACGCCGGCAACCTCGGCATCCCCATCGCCGCCTACGCCCTGGGCAACGCCGCCCTCGTCGCCCCGACCCTGCTCATGCAGATGATCGTGCTCCAGCCGCTCGCCCTCGTCGTGCTCGACCGGCACACCCGCGGCGGCGGCGGGGTGCGCCGCGTCATCCGCACCGCAACGACCAACCCGCTCACCGTCGGCTCCGTCCTCGGCCTCGTCATGGCCCTCACCGGCATCCGACTCCCCTTCGCGATCCACGCCCCGATCGAGCTGCTCGCCGAGCTGGCCGTGCCGGCGATGCTCGTCGGCTACGGCATCGCGCTGCGCCTCGGGCCCGGCCTGGGCCGCGGGCTCGGCGCGAAGCTGTGGACGACGACCCTGCTCAAGCTCGCCGTCCAGCCGCTCGTCGCCTACGCGATCGCCCACTGGCTGCTGGGCGCCGACGGCATCGCGCTGCTCGCGATCGTCGTCACCTCCGCCCTGCCGACGGCGCAGAACATCTTCGTCCACGCGACCCGCTACGACGTCGGGACGGCGCTGGCACGCGACACGATCCTGCTCACGACGCTGGGATCGGTGCC
>JAVTVZ010000217.1:8895-16805 GCA_032229625.1 Dermatophilaceae bacterium
GTCCTGCCCCTGCACGGCCGGCAGACCCCGTGCGCCGCGAACACCGGCTCGGATCCCGACGGCCACGAGCTGCTCGACGTGCTTGTCGACGGCGGCGTCGTGACCGCCGTCGGCCCGCGACTGGGCCGCGAGGGCCACGAGGTCGTCGACGGGGGCGGCGCCTGGGCGATGCCGGGCCTGTGGGATCACCACGTCCACGCCCTGCAGGCCGGGGCCGACCGCGAGCGCCTCGACGTCTCGGCGACGAGCTCGTCGCAGGACGTCGCGGCCCTCATCGGCGCGCACATCGCCCTGCTCGACGCGGGCGCCGCGACGGGCGACACCTCGATCGTGTCGGCCTCGGGCTACCGCAGCGCGACGTGGCCGCGGCACGGATCCGTCGCCGAGCTCGACGAGGTCAGCGGCGAGCACCCCGTCATCGTCGTCAGCGGCGACTGCCACAACGGCTGGCTCAACTCCGCGGCGCTGCGGCTGCTCGACGTGCCGCCGCGCGAGGGGGTGCTCGAGGAGGCCGAGTGGTTCGAGGTGATGGGCCGGCTGCGCGACCTGCCGGCGGTGCGCGCGGCCGGTGAGCAGGGGCTGCGCGGGCTCGTCGCCGACCTCAACGCCCTCGGCGTCGTCGGTCTCGTCGACATGGAGCACGCCGCGGCCTGGCGCGACTGGCCCGCGCGGGTGCTCGCCGGCCTCGACACGATGCGGGTGCGGGCCTCGGTCTATCCCGAGCGGTTCGACGAGGTGCTCGCCGCGGGCCTGTGCGACGGGTCGCCGCTGGATGAGCGCGGCCTCACCCGGATGGGGCCGCTGAAGATCATCTCCGACGGGTCGCTGGGCACCCGGACCGCCTACTGCTGCGACCCCTACGTCGGCGGCGACGCACTGCCCTTCCCCCGCGGCGTCCTCAACTACGCGCGCGAGGAGCTGCTCGACCTCGCCGGCCGTGCCCGCGCGGCCGGGCTGGAGGTCGCGCTCCACGCGATCGGGGACGCGGCGATCGAGCAGGCCCTCGACGTCTTCGCGGCGACGGGCGCGACCGGCGCGATCGAGCACGCCCAGCTGGTGCGCTGGCAGGACGTGCCGCGGATGGCCGACCTGGGGATCCGGGCCAGCGTGCAGCCGGCGCACCTGCTCGACGACCGCGACGTCACCGCCGCGTGCTGGCCCGACGGCGAGGCCCGCTCCTTCGCCTTGCGGACGATGGTCGACGCCGGCGTCGACGTGCGCCTCGGCTCCGACGCTCCCGTCGCCCCGGCCGACCCGTGGCTCGCGATGGCTGCCGCGATCCACCGCAGCGGCGACGAGCGCGAGCCCTGGCACCCCGAGCAGCACCTGGTGATCGGCGAGGCCCTCGCCGCGAGCACCGACGGCTGGGGCACGATCAGCCCCGGCCACCCCGGCGACATCGTGCTGCTCGAGGCGCACCCCTTCGGCTCGCCGTGGGACGCCGGCGTCGACACCGCCGCCCGCACCCGCGAGACCCGCCCGCTGGCGACCTTCCTCGGCGGGCGCATCGTCCACTCCCGCTGAGGGTCGGCCGGACGCCTGCGCCGCCGCGTGACCGAGGGCACCCGCCGGCACCCACGATGTCTTGACGATCGCGGCGCCACCACCCACGCTGACGAGCAAGGATGTGGCGCAGGAGGCGATGACGTGATCGAAAAAACGGTCCACCCGATCAACCCGTGGCGCAGCGAGCAGGTGATCACGTGCCGCGACAATGCCACAGGATTGCGTGCGGTGATCGTCATCGACGACACCACCCTCGGCCCCGGATTCGGCGGGGTGCGACTGGGGCACTACCCCGACGCCTACAGCGCGGTCACCGAGGCGCAGCGGCTCGCGCAGGCGATGACCCTCAAGCACGCGCTCGCCGAGCTGCCCTACGGCGGCGCGAAGGCCGTCCTCGTGCAGGAGGACGCGCTCGGCCCGGGTGAGCGGGAGCGCCTCTTCGCGCGATTCGCGGACTTCGTCCAGCGCCTCTCCGGCAGCTACATCCCCGGCGTCGACATGGGCACGAGCCCGGCCGACCTGGCGGTGATGCGCGCCCAGGGCGCACACGTCTACGGCGCGGACGCCGACCCCTACCCGTGGACCGCGCGGGGCGTCTATCAGGCGCTGCTCGCCGGGGCGCGACACACCTTCGGCACCGACGACGTCGCCGGGATGCGGATCGCCGTGCAGGGCGTCGGCGGTGTCGGCGGCCCGCTCGCGCGGCTGCTCGCCGAGGACGGCGCCAGGGTGCTCGTCGGCGACATCGACGACGCGAAGGCCCAGCGCCTCGCCGACCGGATCGGCGGCCTCGTCATCGACCCCGACGACGCGCCCTACGCGCGCTGCGACATCTTCGCTCCCTGCGCGGTCGCGCGCGTGCTGCGCACCGACGCCGCCGCGCGCCTGCAGTGCCGGCTCGTCGTCGGCTCGGCCAACGACATCTTCGAGGACGCCGCGACACCCGACGCGGTGCACGCCGCCGGAGTCAGCGTCGTGCCCGACTACGTCGCCAACGCCGGCGCCGTCATCCACGAGCACGCGCAGGCGATGGGCTGGGATGCCGATCGCCTCGCCGAGGACGTCGACGCCATCGGCGCCCGCGTCACCGGGATCCTCGCCGAGGCGGCGGCCGCCGACGAGGCGCCCGCACGGGTCGCCGCGCGCCGCGCCCACCAGCGCATCGAGGGCGCCCGCGACCTGTGAGGGCACCCTGCGCTGCCGCCGATCGGCCCGCGACATAGGGCAGACTGCCGCCGTGCACGACACCGCCCTGTGGCTCCTGACCTTCGCGATCATCGTCATCGGCGTCGCCGCCGGATGCCGCCGCCTCGGCGTCTCGGCACCGCTGATGCTGACCGTCGTCGGGATCGCCCTGTCCTTCGTCCCCGGCGTCCCCGAGGGCACCCTCGACCCCGACCTCATCCTCGTCGGCGTCCTGCCGCCGCTGCTGTATGCCGCGGCCGTGCAGGTCTCGATCATCGACTTCACCCACGAGCTGCGCGCGATCCTCGTGCTCTCCGTCGGGCTCGTCGTCGTGACGACGCTGGCGATCGGCGCCGTCGGCGTGTGGCTCCTGCCGATCCCGCTGGCCGCCGCCCTGGCCCTCGGCGCGGTCGTCGCCCCGCCCGACGCGGTCGCGGCGACCGCCGTCGCCCGGCGCATCGGCCTGCCGCGGCGCGTCGTCACCGTGCTCGAGGGCGAGTCCCTGGTCAACGACGCGACCGCCATCGTGCTGCTGCACACGACCGCCGCGGCGATCGTCGGCTCGGTGTCGGCCGCCCGCATCGGCCTGGACTTCGCGCTGTCGGTCGTCGGCGGCCTGTCCGCGGGCTGGCTCGTCGCCACCGCGCTGCGCCCCGTGCGTCGCCTCATCGACGACACGATCCTGTCGACGATGATCACGCTCGTGGTGCCGTGGATCTCCTACCTGCTCGCGGAGTCCGTGCACGGCTCGGGCGTGCTCGCCGTCGTCGTGACCGGCCTGATCCTGGCCCATCACGCCCCGACCGACGTCAACGCCTCGACCCGCATCGCCTCGCGCACCAACTGGGCGACGATCCAATTCGCGCTGGAGAATTCGGTCTTCCTGCTCGCGGGGCTGCAGCTCGCCGGGATCATCGAGGCCGTCCGGTCTTCGCGCCTGGGCTGGTCGACGATCCTGCTCGCGGCCGGCGCGATCATCCTCACCGCGGTGCTCGCCCGCCCGCTGTGGATCGCGGCGACCGCGTGGTGGCTCAACGTGCCCGACGCGACCGGCGCCCGCATGACCGCCGGTGAGCTGGGCGTCGCGTCCTGGGCGGGCATGCGCGGCGTCGTCACGCTCGCCGCGGTGCTCACGCTGCCCGTCGTCACCCCCGAGCGTGACGTCATCGTGCTCATCGCGATGCTCGCCGTGGCCGTCACCCTGCTCGTCCAGGGCCTGACCCTGCCGTGGCTGGCCCGCCGTCTGCAGGTGCGTGGCCCCGACCCCCGCGCCGACGCGCTCCAGGCGGCGACGCTGCTGCGCCAGGCCAGCGAGGCCGGCCTGCGCGAGCTCGACCGACTCACGGTCGACCCGGAGGTCTGCACGAATCCCGACACCGTGGAGGAGCTGCGCTCCCGCACGATCCGCCGCTCCAACTCCGCGTGGGGAGGAGCTGGGCAACCCCAACGGCGAGGAGACCCCGAGCCAGGAATACCGGCGGCTGCGGCTGGAGATGCTCGCCGCGGAGCGCACAGAGGTGTTGGCGGTCCGCGACTCCGGGCAGGCCGATCACGAGGTGCTCGCGCAGGTCCTGGCCAGCCTCGACATCGAGGAGTCGATGCTCGTCGCGGTCAGCGAACGCATCGAACACCTCGGCCACGAGCCGCTCGTCACGCCCGCCGCGGTGCGCGGTGACTGCGAGCACCTGCGGCGCCTCGACGGCCGGCCCGACCCGGCGCCGGCGTCGGACACCTGCCTCGACTGCCTCGCCGAGGGCACCTCACCGATCCATCTGCGACTGTGCCTGACCTGCGGGTATGTCGGATGCTGCGACTCCTCGCTCGGGCAGCACACCACCAAGCACACGAGCGCCACCGGTCACGCCGTCGTGCGGTCGCACGAGCCGGGTGAGCGGTGGCGCTGGTGTTACGTCGACGAGCTGCTCGGCTGATCCGGCCCTGCGGCGCGGCGAGCGACGGCCGGGATCACTCCTGCTCGGCGCCCGCCTCGCCGGGCGCGACGAAGCCCTGCACCTGCACGACATACGGCCGGGCCTGCTCGGTGTCGCTCTCGCGGGCGGCCTCCTCGACGAGGGCCCCGACCTTGGCGAAGAGCGCCTCGGCGCGCGCCGGGTCCAACCGCACGATGTGGGTCGCGAAGTCGGTCGCGTCGCTCCACGCGCGCTCCAACGCCGCGTGGCCCTCGACAGCGGCCTGCGCCGCGTCGGTGTGCTCGATGAGCCGGGCCTGCAGGTAGGCGGCCCGGGCGTCCACGTCCGTCACCGGCGCCTTCGCGCCGCGCCCGCTCGCCGCGGCACCCGGGGTGGCGGTCTCACGCTCGGGCACGCGCCAGAAGCGGTCGCGCCGGTTGCCCAGCTCGTCGGCTTCCGTGATGAAGCCGTAGGCCGCGAGCTGACGCAAGTGGTAGCTGGTGGCCCCGGAATTCAGACCCAGCCGCTGCGCGAGGGCCGTGGCCGTCGACGGGCCGGCGGTGCGCAGCGCGGCGAGCACACGCACCCGGACAGGGTGCGCGAGGCCGCGGAGTCGGTCGGGAGCAGGGACCCGGCGCCGGGCTCGACCCTGCCCCGGGCGGGTTTCGGTAGAAGTCGTCGACGTCGCCATGACCGCAAACTTATCTGTGGCCGCAGCTTTGGGCAAAAGAGACACGCGGGTGACAACACTTCTGTGCGAAGTTCTGACCAGGGACGATGCGGCAGAATGGGGGCAGGACACCACGCCTGGCAGCCCCGAAATGGGTGTTGGCCCCGATCGGGGCGTCGCCTGCGCTGCGCAGGGCGTCACGGCCCGGCAGAATGTGCTCTGCATGGATTTCCGGAGGGGAGGGTCGACCGATCCCGACTCCGCCGACCGGGCTTCGTCCGGACTGGTCCGGGCATGGTCGACGCGAGGGCGGTCGTGGCACACGCTGCGACCGCCCTCGCTGTGTGCCCCCTCGCTGTGTGTCCTCTCGCTGTGCGGCGCGGGCGGGCACTGGCGCGCACGGTCAGGCACGGGCGGGCACGATGGGGGCGTGCGCTACGAGAGCTGGGTCGAGCGGCAGATCCGCGAGGCGACCGAACGCGGCGAGTTCAGCGGTCTCGCAGGGGCCGGCAAGCCCCTGGATCTGCCCGACGGCGACGACCCGGACTGGTGGGTGAAGCGGTATCTGGCCCGCGAAGGGCTGGACGCGTCCGCGACGATGCCCCCGGTCATGCAGCTGCGCGCCGAGGCGGCGTCCTACCCGCAGTCGCTCGCCGACGTCGCCGACGAGGCCGCGGTGCGCGAGCTGCTGCGCGACTACAACCAGCGCGTCGTCGCCGATCGCCGCCGGCCCGTCGTCGGGCGCGCGATGCCCCTCACCGCCCCGACCGTCGACATCGAGGCGATGGTGTCGCGGTGGCGCGCGCTGCGGGACGAGCTCGCGGCCGCTCGAGCGCCCGAACAGCTCGTGCGCGGCGATGACGTCGCCGTCGACGCCGCCCCCCGGCGCCGGTGGTGGCAGGTGTGGCGCCGGGACCTGCGGCGTCGGCGATGACGGACCCAGCCCGCGGCGAGTCGACCCCGACAGCATCCGCCGCGGCGACGCACCCGACCGGGCCGACGGTGCCGACGGTGCCGACGGTGCCGACGGGAACGACGGTGCCGACCGGGCCCGCGTCGCTGTGGGCGTGCACGCCCGCGCCGCCCGAGCAGCCGCGGCAGGCGATCGTGCTCATTCACGGCGTCGGCGATCAGGTGCCGATGCGCACGCTGCGGTCGTTCACCGCCGGGATCGGCGCGCGGCGACTCTTCTCCTCCCCCGACCGGGTCACCGACTCCGGCGAACTGCGCCGACTCTCCGAGCCGCCGTCGCCGCACCTGGGCGCGCACACCGACTACTTCGAGCTCTACTGGGCCCACCTCGCCCCGGACAGCGACTGGCGCACGAGCGCGGGATGGGTGTTACGGCTGCTGTTGCGGCGCCGCTGGTGGCGCACGCCGGGGCCGGCGGCGCGCGTCGTCGTCGGCTTCCAGCTCGTGGTGTGGGCGGCGCTGGCGCTGCTCGTCTGGGGCTTCGCGCAGTCGGTGAGCAGCCCGAGCGTCGCCGGGGTGCTCGACGCGTTCACCCGCTGGCAGGTGACGACCGGCCTGGTCCTGTCGGTCCTGGGGGTGCTCGTCGGACGCTACCTGCGCCGCTACCTCTCGGACGCCGCGCGGTATCTGACGCCCCGCCCCGCCAACATCGCCGCGCGCGAGGCGATCCGCGACGAGGGCCTGACGCTACTGCGGCAGTTGCACGCGGGCCGGTATCGCCGCGTCGTCGTGGTGGGCCATTCGCTGGGGTCGGTCATCGGCTACGACCTGCTGCGCGGCCTGTGGGACGAGCTGCGGCATCCGGACCCGACGCTCGCCGGCGACCAGCAGCAGGTCGCGGCCTTCGACGCGGCGGCCGACCGCCTCGACCCCGGCAGCGCGGCGACCGCGCAATGCCCCCAGCTGCGCGCGCCGACCCTCGCCGCGCGGGCCGAGGCGCCCCTGGACGTCGGGGTGCGACCCACGGGCGACGTCACCCCCGAGTCGCTCGACGCCTACGAGGAGGCGCAGTTCGCGCTGTGGCGCGCCTCGCGGCGTGACGGGGTGCCGTGGCTCATCACCGATTTCGTCACGCTCGGGTCACCGCTGACCTACGCGCCGCTGCTCTTCGACGAGCCCGACGAATGGCTCGGCGGGCGCCCCGGGCTGCGGCTGGCCGACCAGCAAGGCCTCAAGGAGGTGCCCCGGTGCCCGCCGATCCACGACGAACTCACCGATTCGCGCTTCTACCGCCGCCGGTATGACGTGCCCGGCGGCGGCCACCGGGACCTGTGGGTGGGGCACACGGCGGCACCCTTCGGACCGACCCGGTGGACGAACCTCTACCTGCCGGTGCGGGGCGTGCTGCGCGGCGACCTCTTCGCCGGGCCGGTGGCGGCGCACTTCGGGCCGGGCGTGCGCGACGTGCCCGTGACGCTGCCGCCGCCGACACCCCGGAGCGGCGTGTGGGCGGCGATCCGGGCGCACTTCCCCGTCGCGCACCAGAGCTACTGGTGGGCACCGGGCGGCGGCCGCTCCCAGGCGCCCGACCCGGTGCTGCTGCCGGCGGGCGACCATCCCCGCGAGGGCGACGCCCGCGCGGCACGACCCGACACGATCACGGCGCTGGTCAGCGCCCTGCGGCGCGACGACATCCTGCGGGCGCCCTGACCCGGGCACGACACCGC
>JAVTVZ010000217.1:16905-21040 GCA_032229625.1 Dermatophilaceae bacterium
ACCAGGGCCCGCTGCTCCGGCTCGGTCAGGGGCACCCGGGCGACCTCCGCGGCGCCGACGCCGATCGCGGACGCCTCGATCGCACCGGCCCGCGGGCGCTCTCCCAGGGGTGCGGCCTCGGCGTTGTCGAGCGCCGCCAGCGTCGCGCGCAGCACGGCCACGCTCTCGCGGTCGCGGGCCTTCATCGCCGTCGTCAGCGCCGCACGCAATCGGGGGCGGACCGGCTCGGGCGGCGGCGCGCTGCGGTGCGTCGGGGTCGGGTTCGGCTCGCTCATGTCGCCAGTAGAGCGCACCCGCGCCCCGACCCCACGAGCCGCCCCGCCGTCGCCGGCCACGGCGGATCCACCGATCGGTGGACGCGGGGTCTGACCGGCCGGTCGATGCCGGCGCGCCCGTCGAGCGGCAGCGTGGACACCATGACGCTCATCCATGTCGCCGGCCTCACGAAGGCCTACGGCGACCGACAGGTCCTACGCGGCGTCGACCTCGACGTCGGCGCCGGTCAGATCGTCGGCATCGTCGGCCCCAACGGCGCCGGCAAGACGACCGCCGTCGAGTGCATCGGCGGTCTGCGGCGCCGTGACGGCGGCACGATCCGGGTCGCGGGTCTCGACCCGCAGGAGGGGTCGCCGCAGCTGCGGGAGGTGCTCGGGATGCAGCTGCAGGAGTGCCGGCTGCCGAAGAAGACGACGCCACGCGAGGTGCTCGACCTCTACCGGACGTTCTATGCGGCGCCGCGGGACACCGGCGAGCTGCTGGCCCGCTTCGGCCTCACCGGTCAGGGCGACACCCGCTTCGAGAAGCTCTCGGGCGGGCAGCAGCAGCGCCTCTCGGTCGCACTCGCGCTCGTCGGCAACCCGCGCATCGCGATCCTCGACGAGCTGACGACGGGCCTCGACCCGGCGGCGCGCCGCGAGATCTGGGAGTTCCTCGCAGAGCTGCGCCGCGACGGCGTGACGATCCTGCTCGTCACGCACTTCATGGAGGAAGCGCAGTATCTGTGTGACCGTGTCGCGCTCATCGACGGCGGCCGCGTCACGGCCTTCGACACCCCCGACGCCCTGGCCGATGGCGCGGACGCGACGCAGCGCCTGCGTTTCGCCCCCTCCCGCCCGCTGAGCGATGACGAGCTCGCCGGGCTGAGGGCGCTCCCGGAGGTCGCGGCGGTCGCGGAGGTCGCGGCGGCGCATGACGACGCGGCCCACCTCACGGTCGAGGGCAGCCCCGACGTCATCGGTGCGGTCGTGACCTTCCTCGCCGGCATCGGCGTGCAGGCCCGCACCCTGCGGGTCGACGCGCCGAGCCTCGACGACGCCTATCTCGCGCTGACCCGCCGCACCCGGACGGAGACCGACCGATGAGCACGACGACATCCGCAACCGCCGGCAAGCACGCGCACGCGGCGACGCACGCTCTCGCCGCCCTGACCGCGAGCGAGGCCCGACTCCTGCGCCGCGAGCCCGGCCTGATCATCTGGGCCGTGCTGCTCCCCGTCATCGCCACGACCGTGCTCGCGCTCACGCCCGCGACCCGACGACCCGTCGCCGACCTGGGCGGGTGGAGCTTCAGCCAGCTCTACCTGCCGGTCCTCGTGCTCTTCACGATGAGCCTGCTCGCCGTGCAGGGCCTGCCGACCGTCCTGGCCCAATACCGCGCCGACGGCGTCCTCAAGCGCCTGCGCACGACGCCCGTCGCACCGGCTCAGTTGCTCGTCGCGATCATGGTCGTGCTCGGTGTCGTCGCCGCCGTCGTCACGGTCGTCCTCGTCGCGATCCCTGCGGCGCTCGGCAATCCGCCACCGGGCAACCTTCTGGCCTTCGGCGTCACGTGCCTCCTCGCGCTGCTCGCGCTCCTCGCCCTGGGCACCCTCATCGGCGCCCTGTCGGCCAACCCGCGGATCGCGACGGGGGTCGGCACCGTGACGACCTTCGTGCTGTGGTTCTTCGCCGGTATGTGGGTCCCCCGGACCGCCTTCGGGCCGCTCCTGGAGCGCATCGCCGAGCTCACCCCGAGCGGGGCGGCGTCCGCGGCGCTGCTGCAGGCGATGCACGCCCCGGGCCTCGCCGACGGGTGGCCGTCCTGGACGCAGCTCGCGGTGCTGCTCGCGTGGACGATCGCGGCGAGCGTCGTCGCGGCGCGCAGCTTCCGATGGGAGTGAGCCCCGGCTCCGAGACGGTCGGGCCGGCGAGGACGACAATGACGGGTATGACGCTTGCGGCGTGGCGCGCGCACCCGTCGCCGACGGGCCCGCTGCCGCGGGCACTGCCGGCGGTGATGCTCGTCGCCGCGACGCTGCTGTCCGCCGGGACCGGTGACATCTTCACGCCCGGGATGTCGCCGCTGGTCTACGCGCTGATCCTCGCCCTCGGCCTGCTCTACCGCTGGTGGTGGGAGCAGCGCGGGGTGTTCGACCCGGTCGGCGCGGTCGTCGGCTTCGCCGCGCACTGCCTCGGGTGCCTCGCCCTCGTCGTGCTCAACCCGCTCTTCGGCTTCTACGCCTTCGTCGGCTACTTCGACGCCGTGCGCGTCTTCGCCGGTCCGGCGCTGTGGGCGGCGATCGTCGCGGTGGCCTCGGCGACGGCGCTGTCGCAATCCGGCGGGGCCGACGGCCTGTGGACCAGCCCACCCCTCTTCCTGCTCGTCCTGCTCGTCAACGTCGCCCTGTCGGGCACGATGATCCGGGTCGAGAAGCGCCGCGAGGAGGCCGTCTCCCGGCGGGAGGAGACGGTGCGTCGGCTCGAGGAGGCCCAGCGGGAGAACAGCGCGCTGTCGGCCCAGCTGCTCGCCCAGGCGCGCGAATCCGGCGTCCTGGAGGAACGCGCCCGGCTCTCGCGGGAGATCCACGACACCGTCGCCCAGGGCCTCGTCGGCGTCATCACCCAGCTCGAAGCGCTGGAGGCTCCCGACGCGGCCGGGCAGGCGCGCATCGAGCGGGCCGGTCGCGCCGCCCGCGAGAGCCTGGCCGAGGCACGCCGCGCGGTCGCCGCCCTCGCCTCGCCCCACCTCGACGAGGCGGACCTGGCGACGGCCCTGGACGGACTCGTCCGCTCCTGGTCGGAGGGCTGCGGCATCGAGGGGCGGCTCGTCGTCGACGGCCCCTCCCGCCCGACCCCGCACGACGGCGACCTGCTGCGCATCGCGCAGGAGGCCCTCTCCAACGTCGCCCGGCACAGCGGCGCGCGACGCGCGACCGTGACCCTCACCTACGGGCGGGACGAGGTGCGCCTCGACGTCCGCGACGACGGGCGCGGCTTCGATCCGGCGGCGACGCCCACCTCGGCCGCCACGGGCCCGTCGTCGCGGCCGGGCTCGGGGCACGGGCTCACCGGGATGCGCGATCGACTCGAGCGCGCGGGCGGCGCCCTCGTCGTCGAGAGCCGGCCGGGCGCCGGGTGCGCGATCAGCGCGGCGGTGGCGTCGTGACCGCCCGTCCCGCACCCGACGGCCCCGCGCGCACCGGTTCTGCGTCCGGACCCGAGCCCGGCGCTGAGCCCGACCCCGGGTCCCCCGACCCGATCACGGTCGTCATCGTCGACGATCACCCGGTGGTCCGCGACGGGCTGCGCGGCATGTTCGAGCGTGAGGCGGGCATCGACGTCGTCGGGGAGGCGGCCAGCGGGCCCGAGGCGCTCGCGGTCATCGAGTCCCTCGGTGCGGCAGGGCCGGACGTCGTCCTCATGGACCTGCGGATGCCCGGCGGCGACGGCATCGCCGCGATCCGGCAGCTGCGCGCCCGCCACCGCACGGACCCGCGGATCCTCGTGCTCACGACCTACGACACCGACCGGGACATCCGCGCGGCGATGCAAGCCGGTGCCGACGGCTACCTGCTCAAGGACACGCGCCGCGCCGACCTCGTGCGCGCCGTCCTCGACCTGTGCGCCGGCCGTCCCGCCCTGGCACCCGGCGCCCTCGACGCGCTCCTGGGCCGCCGCGAGGGCACCGAACTCACGGCGCGCGAGGTCGAGGTCCTGCGCGTCATCGCCGGTGGCGGCACCAACCGCACCGCCGCCGAGCAGCTGCTGGTCAGCGAGGCCACGGTCAAGACCCACCTGCTGCACGCCTACGCCAAGCTCGGGGTCGGCGACCGCGCGGCGGCCGTGCGCGTCGCCTACGAGCGCGGGCTGCTCTGATC
>JAVTVZ010000217.1:21140-23422 GCA_032229625.1 Dermatophilaceae bacterium
TCGGCGACCGCGCGGCGGCCGTGCGCGTCGCCTACGAGCGCGGGCTGCTCTGATCACGCGGCACGGGCAGGCACGGGCAGGCGCCAGGGCCGACCTGACGACCCGCGACGCCGGCGAGGGGCGAGACGCCTCAGGCCGACCGGGCGGCGGCCGCCGCGATGTCGGCGAGGTCGCCGGTCATGGCCCGGCGCGTGATCCGCTTCCCCAGCGGCCCGAGCACCGCCCAGGCGACCCGGGCGAGCCGGCCCTGCGCCGGGGACTCCCCCGCGAAGCGCATGGTCAGGCGGGTGCCCGCGGCGATCGGCTCGAGAGTGAACGTCGTCGTGTAGTCGACGCCGCCGGCGCTCGCCCGGATCACCTGCTCGCGGGACGCGTCACTGGCAGCGACCCACATCTCCTGGGTCTCCTCGCGGCCGAGCATCCGGCGCGTCTCGCGCCAGCGGGTCCCGACGCCATACGGGCCGGGGGTGAGCACCTCGATGTGGGTGACCTGCGACAGCGTCGTCGCGGCGGACTCCAGGTCGGTCAGGACCGCCCACACCCGCTCGGGAGTGGCGGCGATGTCACGGGTCAGCACCAGGGCGTGGCTCGGCATCCGGCCGAGCGTAATGCCCGGCGTCGGCCCGCCCCTGCACCGTCCGGCCGCGGTTCAGCGCAGCGGGACGAAGCGGTAGTGACCGAAACGCACGACGTGGGTCGCGCCGCTCGTCGTGCGGGACACCCGGAGCATGCGGCCGTCGACCGGCACGACGAGCACCCCGCCGTCGGCGAGCTGGTCGACGAGAGGCTCCGGAAGCGTCTGCGCCATCGCCGAGACGAGGATGCGGTCGTAGGGCGCGACGTCGGGCCGGCCGAGCACGTCCGGGGCCGCCGGCTCGATGCGGGCCCACGGCCGCTGCGCCGCAGCCAGATTGCCGGCGCCGAAGGTGACCAGTGCCGGCACGATCTCGACGCCGAGGACGGCGCCGGTCGGGCCGACGAGGTGGGCCAGGAGCGCGGTCGTCCAGCCCGACCCCGAGCCCACGTCGAGCACGCGGGCACCCGTCGGCACCGCGAGGGCGAGGAGCATGTCGCGCACGGTGCTCGGTTGTGAGTTCGTCATCCCGTGCGTCAGCGGCAGCGGCGCGTCCACGCCGGCGCGGTCGCGCACGGCCTCCGGGAGGTATCCGCGGCGATCCGTCGCGGCGAACGCGGCGTCGACGCGCGCGGCAGCCTCGCCGAGGTCCTCCGGTCGCCCGCCCGTCATCTCGACAGTGTCGCCGACATCACCCCGGGCCGTCCCCTCATCCCGACCGCCCACCCGCGCCCGGCCGGGCGCCTGCCCGCCGCTCAAGAGACGTTTGCGCTGGTCAGGTAAGGCTCACCAGAGCTGACACGCGCGGCCGTGCGCCCTACCGTCGAGGCGACGACACCGGCACACCTGTGGAGTAGGCGATGAGCGAGCACACCGACGAACCCCACCGCGGATCCCTGAGTCAGCGGCTCAACGCGCTGCGCGCCGCGGTGCTCGGCGCGAACGACGGGATCGTCTCGACCGCGGGGGTCGTCCTCGGTGTCGCCGGCGCGACGACCGACCAGCAGCCGATCCTCATCGCGGGGGTGGCGGCGCTCGTGGCCGGGGCGGTGTCGATGGCACTCGGCGAATACGTGTCCGTCAGCAGCCAGCGCGACAGCGAGCGCGCGCTCGTGGAGAAGGAGCGCCGCGAGCTGGAGCAGATGCCCGACGAGGAGCTCGAGGAGCTCATCGGGCTCTTCGAGCAGCGCGGGCTGTCGCGCCACACCGCGACGACCGTCGCGGAGGAGCTGACGAAGAAGGACGCGCTGCGCGCGCACCTGGACGTCGAGCTGGGCATCGACCCGGACGAATTCGTCTCCCCGACGGTCGCGGGCGTCTCCTCGGCCGCGTCCTTCGTCGTCGGCGGGTTGCTGCCGGTGCTCGCGGTCGTCCTCACGCCCGCCTCGCTGCGCGTGATCGTGACGTATGTCGCCGTGCTCGTCGCGCTGGGCATCACCGGTGCGCTCGGGGCGCGAATGGGTGGCGCGCCCGCCGGTCGCGCCAGCTTGCGCGTCATGATCGGCGGCGCCCTCGGGCTGCTCCTGACCTTCTGGATCGGGCGCGGCATCGGCGGGGTCGTCTGAGGCGCGCGACCGAGCGCGCCGACCGCACCAACCGACCGTCTCCAACCGCATCTGCGCAGGTCACGGCCTCCCGGATCGCGGGCTTCGCACCTTGTCGGTGGTCGGTGCGAGAGTCCGCGGTATGGCTGACACCGCGCCCCACC
>JAVTVZ010000217.1:23522-25519 GCA_032229625.1 Dermatophilaceae bacterium
ACCTTGTCGGTGGTCGGTGCGAGAGTCCGCGGTATGGCTGACACCGCGCCCCACCCCGATGACCTCGCCACCGCCCTCGCGCCTGATCTGGCCGCCGACCTCGGCCCTGACCCCGCCGCTGAGCTCGCGCCTGACCTCGCGCCTGACCTCGCGCCTGACCTCGGTGACGATCTCGTCGTCGGCGCGGACGGGCTGGCCCGGCCGGGGTGGGCTGCGGTCGATCCGATGCTGCGCGACTACTACGACCAGGAATGGGGGCGGCCCGTCCGCGACGAGCGCGGCGTCTTCGAGCGACTGAGCCTGGAGGCCTTCCAGTCGGGCCTGTCGTGGGCGACGATCCTGCGCAAGCGCGAGGCCTTCCGGGCGGCCTTCGACGGCTTCGACCCGGAGCGGGTCGCGGCCTACGGGCCGCACGACGTCGAGCGACTCATGGCCGACGCGGGCATCGTGCGCAACCACCGCAAGATCACGGCCACGATCGGCAACGCGGCGGCCACGGTGGCGCTGCGGGACGACGCGTCGCTGCCGGACGGGCTGGCCTCGCTCGTGTGGTCGTTCGGGCCGCCGCAGCAGCCGCGGCCGCAGCGTCAGGCCGACGTGCCGAGCCGGTCGCCGGAGTCGATGGCGCTGGCCAAGGAGCTCAAGCGGCGCGGCTTCGTCTTCGTCGGGCCGACGACCCTGTATGCGCTGATGGAGGCCATCGGGATCGTCAATTCACACCTCGTCGGCAGCCACCGTCGACCGTCGGGGTCGCCGTGAGACCGCACGCAGCTGTGTGCGGCGCCGGCCGATGCGGGGCGCGACCGGGGAGCCGCCGACGGGCCGTGTCAGTCCTTGCGGCCGAAGAACTCCGCGAGCGTCAGATGCCGGGCGCCCGTGTCGATCGGCGCGCGGTGCCGCCGACGCAGGAAGCGCCCGCGCGGCACCGACTCGGCGACGTCCTGGGCCGCCAGACCCTGGGCGGCGACCTCCTGGAGAGAGTCGGCGTCGCTGCGCCCGTCGGCCCGGCGGGCGGTGTCGCCGGGCAGCTCCGGCAGGTCGGCGTCGGCGAGCGGATGCTGCTCGGTCTCGGAGTCGGTCCAGCCGTCCTCCCACGACGCGTCCGCAGCGGCGCGGCGCTCGGCCTCCACGTCGGTGACGACGAGCCGCCCGGCGACGCTGTCCCACGAGCGGGTCAGGCCGGTGTGCGAGACGTTGAGCTCCCAGTCCGACAGGCCGAGCAACGCCTCCTGGGTCAGGCGGCTGCCGGGCAGGATCGTCGCCGCGAGCGTGAGCTCACGGCCGCGCTCCCGGGCGAGCTCCAGCAGGGCCGCGACCTGCTCGCGCTCGAGCGGATCGAGCGCCGCCAGGTCGACCCGCTGCTTGCGCAGGGCGGGTGTGCGCGCGGCGAGGCGCACGATCTCGGGGGTGCGCGCGGCGAAGAGGTGCACGAGCAGCGCCATCTCGCCGACGAGGTCGCGGTCGCGCGAGGCCTGCCACAGCACGCCCGGAGGGTCCTCGGGGCGGGTCGAGGGCAGGTCCCCGTTGGTCAGCTGCAGCTTGAGCAAATGCCAGGCGTAGCTCTGCCCCTCGTGGAGCAGCAGCAGCCACCGCGGCTGGATGCCGGGGTCGCTGCGGTGCCTGGTGCCGACGATGATGCTGGCCGTCACGGCGCTCATACCTGCTGCCACCTCTCGCCGCGACGTCGCGGTGCCGTCGCTCCGGTCTCCCGATCGACCGGTCGGCGCCGAAATGTAGTGCCGGAGCACGACGTCAACGCCCACGCGGCGAGATCCGCGCCTGCCGGACAGCTCCGGGGCACCGGCGCGCGGCACCCCCGGACTTGCTCGGGGTGCGGGCGGCTCGCTGCGTGGACAGTCGTTCCGCGGCCCGCCGCCGTCGGGCAGCCTCGACACCGAGCTCCGTCGGGGTCCGGTCGTGGGGACGGCCGTCGGCCCGGCGTCCGCGAATCAGGGGAAGGACCCGACCATGAGGTTCGAGAAGTCGACTCGCACATC
>JAVTVZ010000217.1:25619-27403 GCA_032229625.1 Dermatophilaceae bacterium
CGCACCTGGCGCACGGTCACGAGCGTGACGACCGCGCGCAGCGGCAGCTCCGCGGGGCGCTACACGGTGCGGGTGCCGAGCTCGAGCCCCGGTCGCTTCTTCTACCGGGTGGCCAGCGTGCCGACCCGCACCCAGCGCGTCGGCACCTCGCGGCCCTTCACGCTGGCCGTCGGCCGCGGCAACCCCAAGTCGGTCGCCTACTTCCTGCAGCCCGTCGCTCGCTGGGATCCCTGCACGCCGATCCGCTATCGGGTCAACCTCGAGGGCGCACCCAAGGGGGCCGCCGCCGACATCGACCGAGCCATCGCCCAGGTCGCCGCGGGCAGCGGGCTGCGCTTCCGGCGGGTCGGCACCACGACGATCGTGCCCGGCTCCCAGGGCCGCGACGTGCAGGACACCTACCCGGCGGGCACCGACCTCGTCCTCGCCTTCGCCCGGCCGGGCGACCCCCGCAAGACCCGCCGATCCTCCTACCTGCAGAAGGGGTCGGACATCGTCGGGGTCGGCGGCGCCTTCTACCGGACGGACGCGGTCCGCGCCTCCGGGCGGCCGTGGCATCAGATCGTCCAGGGGTATGTCGTGCTCGACCGCACGAAGAAGCTGCCCAGCGGATTCGGCGCCGGCAACAGCACGGGCCTGCTCGGCACCTGGGGCCAGGTGCTCATGCACGAGCTCGGTCACGTCGTCGGCCTGGACCACCCGGCGATCAAGGACTCCCGCCAGATCATGTATGCCTCGACGACGACGAAGACCGCGGTCTGGGGCGCCGGCGACCTGACCGGTCTGCGGACCGTCGGCTCCGCCTCGGGCTGCCTGAGCGGCAGCGCTCGCGGCGCGATGTCGGCCGGCACACAGAAGGCCGCCGACACGCTGACGCCCGTGGAGCGCACCGGGCACTGACCGCAGCGGCGCGGCCGGACGGCCACGACGCGCGTGCCGATCGACGTCCCGTAGACCACGCTGGGAGCCATGACCGCACACCCAGACCCCGACGGCTCGCGGGTCGTCGTCATGACCGGGGCCACCGCCGGAATCGGCGCGTGCGCCGTCGCCGAGCTGGCCGCGCGCAGCGACACCCTCGTCCTCGTCGGTGCCCGCGGCGCGAACCGCGTCGTGCCGGAGGGCGTCGACGTGCTCCCGCTCGACCTCACGTCGCTGGGCAGCGTGCGGGAGTTCGCCGAGGCGGTCCGCGGACGGCTCGGGGACCGATCGATCGACGCGCTCGTCCTCAACGCCGGGGTGCAGGTCACCCGCACAGGGGAGCGCACCGTCGACGGCTACGACGTCACCTTCGCGGTCAACCACCTCGCGCACTACCTGCTGGCCCGGCTCCTGTCCCCACTCCTGCGCGACGGCGCCCGGATCGTGATCACGACGAGCGACACCCACGACCCGACAGTCGTCCCGATCGGGCCGAGGACCCTCGACCCGCAGGCCCTGGCCCAGCCCGCGCGGCCCGGTCTCGGCTTCCGCGCCTACGCGGCGTCCAAACTGTGCAACCTCTTGACGGCGCGCTCACTGGCCGATCGGGCCGAGCTGCGCGACAAGGGTATCGGCGTCATCGCCTACAACCCGGGGCTGACCGGCGGCACCAACCTCTTCGCCTTCGGTGCGGCATCCCAACGGCTGCGCGCGCTCACCGTCTACCCGCTGCTGCGGCTCGTCGGGAGGGTCAACCCGACCTTCGCGATGGGCCGCCCCGAGCGGGCCGGCACCGTGCTCGCGCAGCTCGCCGACGGCTCGCTCACGCCGCCACCTGGGCGGCTCTACGTCTCGCTCGTCCG
>JAVTVZ010000218.1:0-1122 GCA_032229625.1 Dermatophilaceae bacterium
GGCATGGTCCTGCACACGCCGCAGCCGTCGCCCGGCGCGCCCGACGCCGACGCGCCCCGCTCCCGGGACGACCGGCCGATCCGCTTCAGCGCCGCCCTGGATGCCGTGCCCACCTACCGCCCCGGGAAGCCGCCGGCCCCCGTCGAGGGTGTGACGACCTACAAGCTCAGCAGCAACGAAAGCCCGTATCCGCCGCTGCCGTCGGTGCTCGACGCGATCGCCGGCGCCGCCGCACACGTCAACCGCTACCCCGACCCGGGCGTCCACGCGCTGCGCGAGCGGCTCGCCGACGAGCTCGGGGTGGACGCCGACGAGGTGGTCGTCGGGCCGGGCAGCGCGGGCCTCTTCGAGCAGCTCGTGCACGCGTGCCTCGACGAGGGCGACGAGGCCGTCTTCGCGTGGCGCTCCTTCGAGCTGTATCCGATCTGCGTCGCGGCGCACGGCGGCCGCAGCGTGCAGGTGCCGACGACCGACGACGGCCGCCACGACCTGCCCGCGATGGCCCGCGCGGTGCGCCGCGCGACCCGCCTCGTCATCGTGTGCTCGCCCAACAACCCGACGGGCACGACCGTCGACCCACGCGAGCTCGAGGACTTCCTCGCGGCGATCCCCGGGCACATCGTCGTGCTGCTCGACCAGGCCTACGTGGAGTTCGACACCGGCGAGGAGGCCGTCGACGCGCTGGACCTCTACCGTCGCCACCCCAACGTCGTGGTGCTGCGCACCTTCTCCAAGGCCTACGGTCTCGCCGGCCTGCGGATCGGGTATGCCGTGGCGCACCCGCCGGTGGCGGCGGCGCTGCGCAAGACCGCGTTGCCCTTCGCGGTCACCGACCTCGCGCAGCAGGCGGCGCTGGCGAGCCTGGACGCCGGCGAGGAGCTCGCGGTGCGCGTCAAGGATCTGGTCGAGCAGCGCGCCCGGGTGGTCGAGGCGCTGCGCGGGCAGGGCTGGGCGCTGCCGCAGACGCAGCAGGGCAACTTCGTGTGGCTGCCGCTGGGTGAGGACTCGCTGGACTTCGCGGCGCGCGCCGACGCGGCCGGGCTCGCGGTGCGGCCCTTCGACGGCGACGGGGTGCGCGTGACGATCGGCGAGCCGGAGGCCGACGACGTGCTCCTCGCCCTG
>JAVTVZ010000218.1:1222-4407 GCA_032229625.1 Dermatophilaceae bacterium
AGGCGATGGCGTCCCGGGCTCAGCGCGGTCCGCGCAGGTAGTCCTCGGGGTAGTCCGACGGCTCACCACCGTCGTAGGTCGGGGAGGTGTGCTCGAGCACGCGGCGCCACCACCCGATGGCGTAGCCGGTGAAGATGACCGCGAGCACGAGCAGCAGCGAGGCGTCGAAGATCGGCTGCCAGCCGCCGAGGCCGACGGTGCCGTCGCCGCGGGTGACGATCGGCACGAGGTCCCCGGGGGACATCGCGAAGAGCCCGGGGCTGGTGAGGTGGCCCTGCTGCGGCGGACTGCCGTAGGAGACGACGCACGGCCCGTCGACGCCGAGGGTGCGCGCGCACGCGACGACGGTCGCGGTCTGGGTGTCGCGGCCGAGCTGCCCGGCGGCGTAGCCGATGACCCGCAGCGTGAACTGCCACAGCAGGATCGCCACCGAGGACGCGACGACGAGGGCGACGACCTTGAACGTCAGCGTCTCCACGATCCGCGCCGGGCTGGTGGCGTGGTCGAGGCGGTCGGGGCGATCTGCGCGTGACGTCACGGCCTCCCTATCGACAGCGGCTGTGCCGGACTCAACCATCGGCAGGCCCTCGCCCTGCGCGATTCGCCCGACGCGTGCTCAGCGACGGGCGAGTCGGCCGATCGCGCGGCTGACGCGGACCGACCGCTCGGGGTACCTTAGGCAGACCTCTTCGCCCATGGCGGGCACCCGGCAGCGACGCCAGCGAGATTCGCGGAGCCGTCGGGCGTCCGCGGCGCCGATCGGACCGGCCGTCACGCCGGTCCGCCCGCGCGTCGGGTGAGCAGACCCCGCGTCCTGACACCGGCACACCACACCGGCGGGCGCGCCAGACCAGGCGCACTGGCTCCGGCGATCCCGGACGGTGCGGCGAGCGAAGGAGAGTGCAGTGAGCGACAACGATGTCGTAGCCCAAGCCGCTGATGCGTTCGGCGTGGCCCACCACGAGAGCGTCATCGGCCGTCCGAAATACCTGTCCGATGGCGGGCCGGAGACCATCCGGTTCATCGACAAGGACGGCCAGCGCATCCGCAACGAGGTGAACCTGCCCTACGACCCTTACGTCGATGCGTTGACGGAGGACGACGGGCAGCGGCTCTACCGCGACATGGCGCTCATCCGCCGCTTCGACCAGGAGGCGACCGCCCTGCAGCGTCAGGGCGAGCTCGGGCTCTGGCCGGGGCTGCTGGGCCAGGAGGCTGCCCAGGTCGGCATCGGCCGGGCGATGAAGCCGCAGGACTACGCGTTCCCCAGCTACCGCGAGCACGGCGTGGCGTGGTGCCGCGACGTCGACCCCGTCAACCTGCTCGGCATGTATCGCGGGGTCAACAACGGCGGCTGGGACCCCAACGAGAAGAACTTCCACCTCTACACGATCGTCATCGGCAACCAGGCGCTGCACGCGGTCGGCTATGCGATGGGCGTGCAGCGCGACGGGGCCTACGGCACCGGCGACCCCGAGCGCGACACCGCGGTCGTCACGTTCTTCGGTGACGGCGCGACGAGCCAGGGCGACATCAACGAGTCGTTCGTCTTCGCGGCCGTCAACCAGTGCCCGATCGTCTTCTTCTGCCAGAACAACCAGTGGGCGATCTCCGAGCCCAACGAGCGGCAGACCCGCATCCCGCTGTATCAGCGCGCCCGCGGCTTCGGCTTCCCCGGCGTGCGGGTCGACGGCAACGACGTGCTCGCCTGCTATGCGGTCGGCCAGCACGCGTTGGAGCAGGCCCGCAGCGGCCAGGGCCCCTTCCTCATCGAGGCCTACACCTACCGGATGGGCGCGCACACGACGTCGGACGACCCGACGAAATACCGCGACTCCTCCGAGCTGGACATCTGGAAGGAGCGCGACCCGCTGCTGCGGCTCAAGACCTTCCTGCTGAGCCTGCACCAGACCAAGCAGGAGTTCTTCGACGCCGTCGACGCCGAGGCCGACGAGCTGGCCGCGCGGATCCGCCGCGAGTGCCAGGAGATGCCGGACCCGCCGCAGGAGCAGCTCTTCGACTCCGTCTACGTCGAGGAACATCCCGGGTTGATCAGAGAACGCACCGAGTTCTTCGAGTACCAGGCGTCCTTCGAGGACGAGGGGGCTGCGCGATGACCCGTCTCACGCTGGCCAAGGGCATCACCGCGGGGCTGCGCCGGGCGATGGAGGCCGACCCCAAGGTGCTCGTCATGGGCGAGGACGTCGGCCGCCTCGGCGGCGTCTTCCGCGTCACCGAGGGCCTGCAGAAGGACTTCGGCGAGGACCGCGTCATCGACACCCCGCTCGCCGAGTCCGGCATCGTCGGCACCGCGATCGGGCTCGCGCTGCGCGGCTACCGGCCCGTCGTGGAGATCCAGTTCGACGGGTTCATCTACCCGGCGTTCGACCACATCACCAGCCAGGTCGCCAAGATGCACGCCCGCTCCCTGGGGCACGCGCGCCTGCCGATGGTCATCCGCGTGCCGTGCGGCGGCGGCATCGGCGCGGTCGAGCACCACAGCGAGTCCAACGAGGCCTACTTCCTGCACAGCTCCGGGCTGAAGATCGTGTGCTGCAGCAACGCCGAGGACTCCTACTGGATGATCCAGCAGGCCATCGAGACCGACGACCCCGTGATGTTCTTCGAGCCCAAGCGGCGCTATCACGAGCGGATGGAGGTCGACGAGACCGCGACCGCCGCGCCGCGCTCGCTCTTCGAGGCGACGCTCGCCCGCGAGGGCACCGACGTGACCGTCGCCTGCTGGGGGCCGATGGTCAAGACGTGCCTGCAGGCCGCCGACGCCGCCGCCGCCGACGGCACGTCGCTGGAGGTCCTCGACCTGCGCGGGCTCAACCCGCTGGACACCGACGCGCTCTTCGCCTCCGTGCGCAAGACCGGGCGGCTCGTCGTCGTGCACGAGGCGAGCAGCTTCATGGGCTTCGGCGCGGAGATCGCGGCGCAGGTCATGACCGACTGCTTCTATCACCTGGAGGCGCCCGTCATCCGCGTCGCCGGCTACTCGATCCCGTATCCGGCGAGCAAGCTCGAGGAGGTCTTCCTCCCCGACCTCGACCGCGTGCTCGACGGCGTCGACCGTGCGCTCGCGCACTGACCCGCCGCAGACCGCGAAGGAGTGGACATGGCTGTGAAGACGTTCAACCTGCCCGATCCGGGTGAGGGGCTGACGGAGGCGGAGATCGTCT
>JAVTVZ010000219.1:0-11538 GCA_032229625.1 Dermatophilaceae bacterium
CTTCTTCACGTTCCAAGCCCACCTCATCACGCCCAGCGCGAAATCACGAGGCTAGGCTCCGTCTCGACTCGGCCCCGAGTCCAAAGCGCCTGCTGCTCGTGGGGCCTGACCTCGCCTCAGAGCGCTCTCCACGCAGCCGATGGGAACCCCATCCACCCGGACCACGGCGGGGGTCGTCGCACATGAGATGTGTTCACCACCGCAGACCGACTGGGCGCATCCCCGGCGGAGCCCTCGGACTCCTCGGACTCCTCGCAGGGTCGGCCCTCGCCGGATGCGGCGCGCCGTCTTCAGGCGCTCAGGTCGCGGCTGCGAGCGCGGCACCGCTTGCCGCCGCAGTCACCGTCAGTCCCGCCGGGCACGCCCCCACAGCCGAAGGCCTATCGGCCCAACGGGCCAAGGAATACTCCTCGGTCACCCAGCTGTGGGACGAGAGCACGCTGGTCGTGCTCGCCACCGCACAGCCCGAGGCGACCGTGGAGCGGGTGCACAACGTGCCCTTCACCGTGCGCACCTTCACCGTCGAACGGACCCTGCGCGGCACCGACCCCGCCACCCTCCCGGTCCGCGAACTCGGCGCCCCCGACGAGCCGATGGTCACCCGGGCCGGGCAGCGCTACCTGCTCTTCCTGCGCACCTTCGAATTCGAGCACGGCGTCCAACATAAAGGCCAATTCACCCCGTCGGCGGCCCAGCCGGCATCTACACCCTCGACGCCGACACCGCCACGCGCACCGACCCCGAATCCCCACGCCCACCCGCCACCCTCGACGTTGCAGCACTCGCCACCACAGGCCCCCAGACCTGAGACAACCGCAGAGCCCGCCCCCGTGAATCGAGGCGACCGGGAGTTCGAGCCGCCGGCGCGCGTCGAGTGCGTGTGAAAGAGCGGCACCGGCGGTCTACTCGCAGGGGCCCCGAGGATGGCGCGTGCTCAGCGGCGCCGATACACGTCAGCGCGATGCTCGACCGCGACGATCGTCACGTCATCGGTGATGCGGTAGAGGATGCGGAAGTCACCGCGACGGGCACTGTGAATTCCCTCCATGTCGAGGCGCAGTGGCTTCCCGACGCGGTGGGGATTCGTTGCTAGCGGGCCGTAGATGAATTCGATCGCGGCTGTCCCCACCTTTTCGGGTAACCGACGCAGCGCTCGTTGCGCGGTGGGTGTCCAGGCGATATTCATGCAGGTGGCGGCGCATTCAACAAGAGTTTGCGCGCCTCCTCCTTGCTCAGTGTCGTGGCCGATCCCAGGGCCACTTCGTTGAGGCTGTCCCGGATCTGTGAGACCAGATATTGGCTGTTCAACACGACGAGTGTCTCCTCCAGAGAGGCGAGGTCGTCGACCGACAGCACCACGGCGGCGGGATGTCCGTGCTTGGTGATGACCACGCGGTCGTGCTCCCGCTCCACCTGGTCGACGACCTCGGACAGGCGATTCTTCACGTCCTTGAGGGCCATCGGGCCGGTCACCGTCATGGCCACAAGTGTAGCCACTTTGTGGGCATCGGCAAGCGCGTCAGTTCGCCGTGGAAGCCCTCCTCCCGACGGCCGCGGCGCGGGCGCACCCGGCGTCGCAGTCGAACTCGGTGGTGAGCCATCCGTCGGAGCGGACCACAGCCCGGCCTCATCGAACATGCACAGCACCCGATCGGCGCCGCCGGTGTTGATGTTGCAGACGACGCGGAGCCCGCTTCACCGTGCGACGGCCCAAGGAGGTCGACGTCTTGACGGCCTCGCCACGTCACCCGCGTCGGCGAGCCCACGCAGCGCGGACCAGTCCCCCCACGGGTGTGTCGCGACATACGCGCCACACACCCGTGCGGGCGACCCGCCGCGCGAGCCTCGTCGCGCCATCCACCCGCGGCGAAGTCGTCGGCCGGCCCGGCACCGCATTCGCCACCCCGGGGACCGCCGTCACCGCGACCGGCTCGATCGGCTCGGCCGCCGGCGCGACCCACGGCACCGGCGGTCGCGGACACGACGTCCCGTCGAGGTCGGCGAGGTGATCGGCGAACGCCCCGCGCCACACCACCGCCCGCACGATCCGCTCCTGCCGGGCATCCGTGCAGCCCTGCACCGACCTGTCCCACAACCTCGCCACGACCCCCGGATCGAACGCCGCCGACCACACCTGCGGGTCACGGACCAGCGCATTGACCGCCGCGCGGTCTGCCGCGTCGCCCAGGCGGACGACCAGCGGCGCCGCCGGTCGCGGACGACCCGCGGCGGCCGGACCCGCATACTCCGCCGGGTAGTACGGCGCATCCGCCCAGGCCGGCACCAGCGCACGCGTCAGCTCCCGATGCAGCGTGTGCCCCGCCCGCTGCGCCGGGGTCAAGCTCAGCGCCGCCCGCAAGAAGCTCGGCGCCAGCAGCGGCGAGATCACCCCCGGCCGCTCCCCCGTCGCCCCCCACCGCCGCACCCGCTCCCGCACATAGAACACGTCGAGCAGCGTCGCGTCCCGATATCCCCGCCCGTGGATCTCCCCCAGCGTCGCCGCGATCTGCGCCCGCACCACCTCCCGCGCGTCCGGATGTGCGCCCGCCACCGGTGCCAACCGCGCGACGACCCGATCGGTGAACGCCGCGATCATCTGCGTCGCCGCGAGCCGCTGCAGCTCCTCCCAGCCCGGCGGATAGAAGTAGCCGTGCGCGACCTCCCCGCCCGCACCGCCGATCGCCACCGGCCGCGGGCCGTCGATGTGCTCCGGCGCCGGATAGTGCAGGTAGCTGTACGGCCGCGTCCCCTCCGCGAAGGCGTGCCACGCCCGCGCCCGCTCCATCGCCCGCCACGGCCGCGGCGCCGCCACCCCACCGGTAGCCACATGCTCGACCAGATGCTCGACGGGCGCGGACTCCCCGAGCGCCGCGACCAGCTCGCGCGCCACCTGCAGGTCGCCGGGCAGCGCGTCGTGCGTGTGCAGCCGCACCGGCCCACCCGCCGCCACGAACGCCGCCGCCACCAGCCGCGAATCCCGCCCACCCGTCAGATCGACCACCGGCTCCCCCGCAAACAGCCGCGGCACCGAGGCCGCCACCCCCGCCAGCTCCTGCGCCGCCGCCTCGATGAGCTCACCGCCGCGCGCCGCCGGGTCCGCCGTCGCCCACGACGCGACGACGTCGACAGCCGAGGCCGTCAACCGCCCCGCCCGACCGTCCCAGTGCACGCTCGTCGCCGCGTCGACGACCCGCACCCCGGCATACGCACTGACCTGCCCGAAGACCTCGTCCGCCACCGCGATGTGCGCCCAGGCGACCTCGTCGGCGCGGGCGGGCAGCCCCGCGAACGCCAACGCCGCCTCCGGCCGATTGCTCCACACCCACCCCCACGGCGTCCGCGCCTCGAAGAGCCGCCCCACCCCCACCGCGTCCGTGCACAGCCGCAGCTCGTCCGCGGAGCTGTCCAGCGCCGCGCACACGAACGGCGGGCATAGCGCCTCGATCGACGCCGGCCGCCGCGCCAGCTCCGCGGCCAACCGCAGCGGCGCGTCCGCGAGGGGCGTGGCGGCGATGAGCCGCTCATACCCCACCGGCGCGTAGAGGGACGCGACGCTGGTCGCCCGGTCGACCGCCCACGACGGCCACAGCGACACCGGCTCGCGCTCCCACAGCGCCATCCCGGCACTGGCCGACACCGCCTCCCGGCGCCGGGGCGGCGCCGACCAGCGCGGCGCATAGCGCGCCTCGACGCGCGCGAACCCCTCGCGCACCGGCGCGCTCACACCGTCCGCCTCACCGGGACCGCCCGTCGAGAGCCCCGCGAACGCCACGAATACCTGCACCGCGCAACCTCTTTCGCCGCCGTCCCCCCAGTATGCGAGGGCCGGGCCGACGAGACCGGCGACGCGACCAGAGGCACCCGTGTCCGCCGCCGGCCGCTGCCGGCGACCGACCTACCGCAGCAGCGCGACGAACGTGCCGGCGATGATCGCCGAGGTGATGACGCCGCTGATGTTGGCGCCCAGCGCCGCGGGCATGATGATCGCCGCCGGGTTTTCGTGCGCGGCGACCTTCTGCGCCACCTTCGCCGTCGTCGGCACGCAACTGACCCCGGCGATCCCCACGACCGGATTGACCCGCCCGCCGGTCGCGAAATACAGCACGTAGCCGCCGATGATCCCGCCGATCGCGGAGATGAGCAGCGCGAGCATGCCGAGCACGAGCAGCTTGAGCACCACCGGATCGAGCAGCGTGCCCGCCTCGCACAGCACCCCCAGGGTCAGCCCGAGGAAGAATGTCGCGCCGTAGAGGAAGACGTTGCTCAGCAATTCCTGGAACTGCACGATCCCGGCCTCCCGCACCGCCACCCCGAGGAAGAGCGAGAGGAAGAGTGGCGCCGCGACGGGGAAGAGCAGGCACAACAGCGTGCACGCGATGACCGCGAAGGCGAGCTTCTGCCCCGCGGTCACGGTCCGCGTCGGCCCGGAACTCATCGGCAACCCCCGCAGCCGCGCCGGCACCATGAACCGCACGAGATACGGGAATCCGCCGTAGGCCAACCCGAGATACAGATAGCCGACGACGGTGATCGGCACGAAGAGATCCGGCGCGAGCATGAGCGAGGTGAAGAGCACCATCGGCCCGTCCGCCCCGCCGATCGTCGCCACCGACGCCGCCTGCTGCGGCGTCATCCCCAGCACCTGCGCGAGCGGGAAGACGACGAACGTGCCGAGCTCGGCGAACAACGCGATGATCATGCTCTGGAAGGGCCGCGCCATGACATAGCCGACGTCGAGCAACACCCCGATGCCGAGGAAGACCAGACACGCGATGAGCCCGTTGCTGAACATGAACGTGTAGATCGGTTGCAACCAGTCGATCTGCAACACGGTGACGACGTCGTCGGTCTCCTTGACCAGCGGATCGACGAAGAGCGTGCCGGTGCGGCCCCCGTCGAGGACGAGCACCCCGGCATTGACCGCCGACATGCCCAATCCCATGGGGATCATGAGCAGCGGCTCGAGCACCTCCCGCTTGCCCAGATAGACCAGGAGAAAGCCCAGCGCGATGAGCACGATCCGCCCGATCGCGATCTGCGGCTCCTGGACGAAGAGCGTGCCGATGCCCTGGAAGATGTCGCCCAGGTCGGAGAGGGACACGCTCGCCTCACGCCAAGGTCAGGATCGTCGTGCCGGTCTCCACCGCGTCACCGACGGCCACGTCGATCGAGGCGACCGTGCCGGCGACCGTCGCCACCAGCGGGCTCTTGAGCTTCATCGCCTCGATGACCGCGACGACCTGCCCGGCCTCGACCGCGTCACCGACCCGCACCGGCACGTCCTGCAGCACCCCGCTCATCGGCGCCGTCACCGCCGTCTGGCCGCTGCCCTGCTCAGACGCGCCCGAGCTGAAGCTGGAGCGGGGGCTGGGACCAGGTGGCTCGGCCCCCGCCGGGGGCGTGGGTGCCGCGCCCGCCGCGACCGGTGGGCCCGGGGGCGGCATCGCCATCGACCCCGGGCGCGGATACAGCGCGTTGTCGGTGACCGTCAGGTCCTCGACGGTCACGTCGTAGCTCTGCCCGTCGATCGTCACCCGCAGCTGCCGTCGCATCGAGGCCGCCCTCCTTCGTCGCTCATGTGGTGGTGTGTGGTGCCCGGCAGTGAGCGCGTCACTGCGAGCCGCGCACGCTGTGAGAGTGGTGATGCTCGGCGCGACCCTGGCTCGCCCAGGCCGACTCGTCCGGCCCGGCGCCGATCCGCACGACGACGGCGTCGTCGAAGACCGACGAGACCGCCGCCGCGATGATCGCGACGTGCAGCGGCGGCACCCCGTCCGTCGCCCCGGGCGCGAAACGGCCCTCGGCCGCGCCACCCGCCGCACCCGACGCGACCACCGCACCGGACGCACCGGACACGTCGGACGAGTCGGCGACCGCTGCCGCGCGACGCTGCTCGGCCCGCGCGGCGGAGCGCCCGAAGAGCACCACCATGACCTTGATGAGCACGGCCACCGTCATCGCGATGACGACGAGGATCGCCGCGACGGTCAGCGTCTGCGTCAGCACGTGGGCCTCACAGCGGGATGTTCCCGTGCTTCTTGCCCGGCCGCAGCTCCCGCTTCGTCAGGGTCTTGCGCAGGCTCAGTGCGACCGCCGCGCGGGTCTCCGCGGGGTCGATGACGTCGGTGACATAGCCGCGGGCCGCCGACCGGTAGGGCGTCGCATGCTCGCGCCGGTAGGCCGCGGCGAGCTCCGCGCGGGTCGCGACCGGGTCGGCCGACTCGCGGATCTCACGCCGATGCAGCACGTTGACCGCGCCCTCGGCGCCCATGACGGCGATCTCCGCGTCCGGCCACGCATAGACGACGTCGGCGCCCATCTCCTTGCTGCACATCGCCAGATACGAGCCGCCGTACGCCTTGCGGGTGATGACGGTCAGCTTCGGCACCGTGCCCGAGGCGTAGGCGAAGAGCATCTTCGCGCCGTGCCGGATGATGCCGCCGCGCTCCTGCTCGACCCCCGGCAGGAATCCGGGCACGTCGACGAGCGTGACGAGCGGGATATTGAAGGCGTTGCAGAAGCGGATGAACCGCGCCCCTTTGTCGGAGGCGTCGATGTCGAGCGTCCCCGCCAGGTGCGTCGGCTGATTCGCGACGATCCCGACGACCATCCCCTCGATCCGCGCAAAACCGACGAGAATATTGCGCGCGAACTGCTCCTGCACCTCCAGGAAGCGCCCCTCGTCGACGAGCCGGTCGATGACCGAGCGCATATCCATCGGCGTCGCCTGGTCGTCGGGCACGAGCTGGGCCATGCCCTCGTCGCGGCCCAGCACGAGCTCATGGCCGAGGTGGTGCGGCGGGTCGGCACTGTTGTTCGCCGGTAGATAGGACAGCAGCTCACGCACCAGACGCACCGCCGTCTCGTCGTCGGGAGCGACGAAATGCACGTTGCCGCTCACCGCCGCGTGCATCGCGGCGCTGCCGACCTCGTCCATCGTCGTCGCCCGCCCCGTGACGGCCTTGATGACCTCGGGGCCGGTGATGAACATGTGGGCGTGCTCGGCGGTCATGATGACGAAATCCATGAGCGCCGGCGAATACGCCGCACCTCCGGCGCACGGCCCGCAGATGACCGCGATCTGCGGGACGACCCCCGACATGAGCACGTTCTGATAAAAGACGTCGCCGTATCCGGAGAGCGCGTCGACCCCCTCCTGGATCCGCGCACCGGCCGAATCCTGGAACGCCACGAGCGGGATCCCCAGGTGGATCGCCTGCTTCATGAGTTCGACGATCTTGTGGGCGTGCCGCTGCCCGAGCGTCCCGGCCGCCACCGCGAAATCCTGCGCGAACGTCGCCACCAGCCGCTGCCGCACATATCCCGTGCCCGTGATCACGCCGTCCGCGGCCCCGCTGCCGCCGCCCTCACCGGCACCGGGCCGCACGTGCATCCCGGCCTCACCGAAGGTGCCGGGCTCCGTGAGCGCCTCGATCCGCTCCCGCGCCGTCAGCACGCCGGGGCCGCGACGGCGGCGCACGGCGTCGGCCGCGTCGTCGCCGCGCGCCACCTCGCGGCGACGAGCCAGTTCCTCGCGACCTGTCAGGTCACCGGAGGACGACACCATGGGCTTCCCTCCCGGACGGCGAGCGCGACGACCCGGACGGGCGACGTCGCTGCCATCTGCTGCCTGCCCAACCTACCGACGTCGCCCGCGCCGCGTCCGGGCTTCGGCGCTCCCCGGCCCGACCTGCGCTGCTGGCCACCGGCCTGTCCCACGTGAGACGGTGGAGGCCTGAGCCCGTCGCCCGGGCTCCCGGACGAGGGGTGCCGTACCCGGACAGCGACAAGACGGCCCGGAAGGGTCATGTCATGTCGTGGATCGTCCTCGTCCTCTCGGGCATCCTCGAAGCCGTCTGGGCCACCGCGCTCGGCCGCTCCGAGGGCTTCACCCGCCTGGGCCCCTCGCTCGTCTTCGGCGTCGCGCTCGTCGCCAGTATGGGCGGGCTCGCCTACGCGATGCGCGAATTGCCGGTCGGCACGTCCTACGCGATCTGGGTCGGCATCGGCGCGATGCTCACCGTCGTCTACGCGATGGTCACCGGCGCCGAGACCGCCTCGCCGGCCAAGTTGCTCTTCGTCGCGATGATCGTCGGCGGCGCGATCGGCCTCAAGCTGAGCCACTGACGCGTCCGCACTGACGCGTCCGCCGTCGCGGTCCCGTCCGGGCCACCGGCGCCCCCGGTTACCGTGAGGGAGGGATGTCGGGGGTCGACAGGGAGGGACGGGGCCGTGACGGCTGCCATCTTGTGCTGCACGAGCGTGCTGCTGCTGTGGGCGCTCTTCGCCGATCGGCTGCGGCGCCTGCGCGTCACCGCGCCGATGATCATGGTCCTCGGCGGCATCGCCGTCGGCGTCGCCAGCGGCGCCGGCATCGGGCCCGTCGACCTCGACCTCCAGGTCGCCGAGACCGTGCTCGCCCACCCGCAGGCGCAGAAGATCGCCGAGGTCATCCTCGCGCTCGTCCTCTTCGTCGACTCCTTCGAGATCCGCCGCGGCATCCTCGGCCACGAGCCCCGCCCGGTGCTGCGGCTGCTCTTCCTCGCGCTGCCGCTGAGCATCGTGCTCGCCGTCGTCGTCGGGGCGTGGACCTTCCCGGCGATGGACGTCATCGCCCTCCTCGCGCTGGCCTGCGCCGTCGCGCCGACCGACTTCGCCCCGGCCGCCGCGATCCTCAAGGACGAGCGTCTGCCCGAGCGGGTGCGCAACCTGCTCAACGTCGAGAGCGGCTACAACGACGGGATCGTCGCGCCCGTCTTCATCTTCGCGCTCACCCTCGCCGGCAACACCTCGCACGCGAGCACCCCCGCCCAGGCCCTCGAAGAGGCCCTCCCGGCCTCCCTGAAGGCGATCGCCGTCGGGGTGGCCGTCGGCGCGCTCGGCGGATGGGCCATGCGCGGCGCCGTGCACCGCGGCCTCACCTCGTCGGCGGCGCTGCGCGTCGGCGTCGTCGCGCTGCCGCTCATCACCTACGCCGCGGCGATGCTGTGGCACGGCAACGGCTTCGTCGCCGCCTTCGTCGCCGGCCTGGCGTTCCGCGCCGCCCGCGGCGAGATCGCCCACCACGAGGTCGAACTCACCGAGGACGTCGCGACCCTGGCCTCCGACGTCATGTGGTTCGTGCTCGGGATCCTCTCGGTCGTCACCGTGTCGGTGCTCTTCTCCTGGCGCGTCCTGGTCTTCTCGCTCGCGGCGCTGACCGTCGTGCGGATCGTGCCCGTGCTGCTCGCTCTGCTCGGCAGCCGCGTGCCGTGGCGCGACCGGATGCTCGTCGCGCTGCTCGGCCCGCGCGGCATTGCGACCATCGTCTTCTGCCTGCTCGCCTTCGCCGACCTGCCGGTCGCCCAGGACGACGCGGTGCTGCCCGCGATGGTCCTCGTCGTGCTCGGCAGCTTCGTGCTGCACGGCCTCGGCGCGCCGCTGGTCGCCTCGCTCTACGCCCGCCGCCACCCGGTCGTCGACGGGTCGGCACCCACGGGCCACTGACGTCTCCCGAACACGGCGAACGCCACGAACACCGCGAACGCCACGGACACCGAGACGGCCGCCGGATCGCGCGCCTGAGGGGCGCGTGAGCCGGCGGCCGGGTAGGTCGTCGACAGCTCGACTACAGGTCGCGATGCAGCGGCGCGTCCGAGGATGGATGGTCGCCCGCGGCGGGGCCACCCGCGCCGTCGGGGTCGTGCACCCAGGGGCCGTCGACGACTTCGGGCCGGGCCCGCAGGAAGAGGATCGAGGCGACCAGGCCGCCCCAGACCAGGCCGATCGCGACGATCATCATGAGGATCGCTGCTCCGCTCATCGTCCGCTCCCCTCGCTGGTGCCGCCGGCGGCATCGGTATCGGTCTGCGCGTGGTCGCCGTGGTCGGCGCGGTCGGCGCGGGTGTGACCAGGCCCGTGCTGCGCGGGCGCGGTGCCCGCCCGGCCCGGCGTCGCGCTCACACGCCCCGCGTCGTCATACGGCGGCCACGGCTCGAAGCCCTCGTCGTCGCGGTGCGCCCGCCACGGCAGCGCCGTCAGCACGAGTGCCCCGACGATGATGAACGCCATCGTGCCCCAGCCCAGGGTCAGCAGATACCACTGCGGCAGGTCCTCGTAGCCGTCGGAGATGAGCGTGATGACCCGCTGCGCGAGCATGTAGGTCAGGAAGATCGGCGCGAGGATGCCGATGCAGACGAACCACCAGCGCCCGACCTTGAAGGTCGAGACCGCGTTGAGGTGGAAGCGCAGCTCCTCGGTGCGCCGCAGGATCCACACGATCAGGACCGTCGCGAAGATCGCCGAGGACACGACGCCGATGTTGTTGGCCCACTGGTCGACGGTGTCGAGGGCGATCAGGCCGCTCGTGGTGGAGAAGAGCGCGATCGAGATGACGCCGCACACGAGCGACACGGCGATGGCGCTGGAGCGCACGCCCAGGCCGAACTTGTCCTGGATCGCGCCGGAGACGACCTGCAGGATCGAGATGATCGACGTGAATCCGGCCATGACCAGAGAGCCGAAGAAGAGCACCCCGAAGAAGCTGCCGCCGGGCATCTGCGCGATGACCGCGGGGAACGTCACGAACGACAGGATCGGCCCGGTGAGACCCTCGAGCGCGGCCACCGTCGTCTGCTGCTGGTGGGCGAGGAAGCCCAGCGCCGAGAAGACACCGATGCCCGCGAGGATCTCGAAGGAGGAGTTGGAGAAGGCGACGACGAGGCCGGCGCTGGTCATATTCGCCTTGCGGCGCTGATACGACGCATAGGTGATCATGATGCCGAAGGCGATCGACAGCGAGAAGAAGATCTGGCTGTAGGCCGCGATCCACACACCCGGGTCGCCCAGGGCCGCCCAGTTGGGGGTGAAGAGGGCGTCGAGGCCGTCGAAGGCGCCGGGCAGCGTCAACGCCCGCACGACCAGCCCGACGAACGTGATGACGAGCAGCGGCAGGAAGATCGTGTTGAGCCGCTCCACGCCCTTGGCGACGCCCAACGCGAGCGTCACGAGCACCGCGACCCACACGAGGACCAGCGGCACACCGACGCCGGTGACCAGGGTCGTCGAGATGACCGGATCACCGACCTGCAGGTATTCGCCGACGAAGAAGTCCAGCGGGTCGCGGGCCCAGCGCAGGTCGAAAGAGAAGACGAAGTAGCTCGCCGCCCACGCGATGACCGCCGCGTAATAGACCGAGATGACGAACGAGATGAGGATCTGGAACCAGCCGAGCACCTCACCCTTGGGCGTCAGCCGTCGGAACGCCAGCGGCGGGGTGCCGCGGAAGCGATGCCCGACCGCGTAGTCGAGGAAGAGGATCGGGATGCCCGCGGTGATCAGTGCCACGAGATAGGGGATGAGGAAGGCCCCACCGCCGTTCTCGTACGCGACTCCCGGGAAACGCCAGATGTTGCCCAGCCCGACGGCCGAGCCGATCGCCGCGAGGATGAACCCCCGTTGGCTCGTCCATTGCTCACGCTGCGGGGTCGCCGCCGTGCCACGCGTCATTGCGTTGCCTTCCTGCCGGTGTCGGACCACTAAAGCACCTGGCCGCACGTC
>JAVTVZ010000219.1:11638-13821 GCA_032229625.1 Dermatophilaceae bacterium
CAGGCGTATCTCGTGCGCCAAGGCCGATTCCTGCTCGTCCTGTGGGTCTTCATCACCGCGGTGATCGTCATCTATTACAAGTTCCTCGTCGGCTTCGACTGGGGGCGCCTGGGCATCATCGTGACGTTCTCGCTGCTCGGCATGGCCGGCTCGTATGCCGTCGCCTGGTTCGGCATCCGCGTCAACACCTTCGCCAACGCCCGCACCGCCTTCGCGGCCCTGCGCGGCAAGCCCTATGACGTGCATCGCATCCCGCTGCAGTCGGGCATGAGCATCGGCATGGTCCTCATCAGCCTCGAGCTGGTCATGATGGTCGCCATCCTGCTCTTCCTGCCCGCCGACGTCGCCGGTGCCTGCTTCATCGGATTCGCCATCGGTGAATCCCTCGGCGCCTCGGCGCTGCGCATCGCCGGCGGGATCTTCACCAAGATCGCCGACATCGGCGCCGACCTCATGAAGATCGTCTTCAAGATCGACGAGGACGACCCGCGCAATCCCGGCGTCATCGCCGACTGCACCGGCGACAACGCCGGCGACTCCGTCGGCCCCAGCGCCGACGGCTTCGAGACCTACGGCGTCACCGGCGTCGCGCTCGTGACGTTCGTGCTGCTCGCCGTCGAGGACCCGACCCTGCAGGCGACGCTGCTCGTGTGGCTCTTCACCGTGCGCGCCGCCATGATCATCGCCGCGTGGGCCGCCTACATGCTCAACGGCGCCTGGACCCGTGGGCGCTACCGCGACGCCGACCGGATGAACTTCGAGACGCCGCTGACGACCCTGGTGTGGCTGACCAGCGCGCTGTGCATCGGCCTGACCTACGTCACCACGTGGTTCGTGCTCGCCCCCACCGGCGGCGGCCTGTGGTGGGAGCTCGCGTCGATCATCACGTGCGGCACCCTCGCCGGGGCACTCATCCCCGAGCTCGTCAAGGTCTTCACCTCCACCTCCTCGGGGCACGTGCGCGAGATCGTCAAATCCTCCCGCGAGGGCGGCGCGAGCCTGGACATCCTCTCCGGCCTTGTCGCCGGCAACTTCTCCGCCTTCTGGCTCGGCGGCGCGATCGTCGGCCTCATGTCCGGCGCCTATCTCATCGCCGAGCGCGGTCTGGGCGACTACATGCTGGCCCCGGCGGTCTTCGCCTTCGGGCTCGTCGCCTTCGGATTCCTGGGCATGGGCCCGGTGACGATCGCCGTCGATTCCTACGGCCCCGTCACCGACAATGCCCAGAGCGTCTACGAGCTCTCGCGGATCGAATCGATCCCCGGCATCGACGCCGCCGTGCGCGACGACTTCGGCATCGAGCCGCAGTGGTCGCGCGCCAAGATGATGCTCGAGGAGAACGACGGCGCCGGCAACACCTTCAAGGCGACCGCCAAGCCCGTGCTCATCGGCACCGCCGTCGTCGGCGCGACGACGATGATCTTCTCGATCATCATCTCCCTGACCGACCGGCTCACGACCGATCTGGGCAACCTGTCGATCATGCACGCGCCCTTCCTGCTCGGCCTCATCACCGGCGGCGCGATGATCTATTGGTTCTCCGGCGCCTCCATCCAGGCCGTCACCACCGGCGCCCACCGCGCCGTCGAATTCATCAAGGCGACCATCCACCTCGACGCCGACGCCACGCAGGCCGGCGAGGCCGACTCCCGACGGGTCGTCGAGATCTGCACGCAATACGCCCAGCAGGGCATGCTGACGATCTTCCTCGCCGTCTTCTTCGCGACCCTGTCCTTCGCCTTCATCGAGCCCTACTTCTTCATCGGGTATCTCGTGTCGATCGCGATCTTCGGTCTCTACCAGGCGATCTACATGGCCAACGCCGGCGGCGCGTGGGACAACGCGAAGAAGGTCGTCGAGGTCGACCTGCACATGAAGGGCACGGCGCTGCACGACGCGTCGATCGTCGGCGACACCGTCGGCGACCCCTTCAAGGACACCTCGTCCGTGGCGCTCAACCCCGTCATCAAATTCACGACCCTCTTCGGCCTCCTCGCCGTCGAGCTCGCCGTGTCGCTGCGCCACTCCGGCCTCGGCACGCTCGTCACGGCCCTGTCCGGGCTCTTCCTGCTCGTCGCGCTCTTCTTCATCCACCGCTCCTTCTACGGCATGCGCATCCAGACCGGCCGCGTCGAGGAAGACCTCGACGAGCCCGACGACGCGCCCCGCGGTGGATCCGGCAG
>JAVTVZ010000219.1:13921-27029 GCA_032229625.1 Dermatophilaceae bacterium
CGGCCACCGGCACCTCCTCCTACGCGTTGCGGGACAGCGACCTGCGCATCGCGATCAAGCGCGACGACACCCTCGTCGACGACCGCGGCCACGTCGTCGGTCACGACGCGGGCGCCACCCTCGTGCGGCGACTGCTGCGGCTCTTCCCCGACCCCGTCGTCATCGGGCCGGGCGCGCGGCGCTGCGACGGCTTCGACATCGCGCCCGTGGAGTTCCTCGACCCCGCGCGGACCGTCGTCATCAACATGGACGTCCTCGACTCGCCCTACCTGTGGGACGTGCTGGCGACCGGTGACGTGCGGCCGCGGATCATGAACTTCGCGTGGTGGAACACCTCGGTCCTGCCCGACGACGTGCGCGTCGCGTCGCTGGCGCTGTCGTGCGCGCTCTTCCCGACGTTCGCGAACTCCCAGCGGACCGCGACGGAGATCCGCGAGGTCGTCGACCGCTGGACCGTCAAGCGGCTCGCCGACCAGGCGCGCCTCGCGTCGGTCAACCTCGGCTTCCGCGTCGAGCACGTGCAGCCGCGCGAGCGCACCGATACCCCCGTCGTGCTGTATCCGGCGATCTACCTGTCCAAGCGCAAGCGCCCCGAGCTCTTCCTCGAGGTGCTCGAGCGCGTGCACCGCGACACGCCGCTGACCGTCGAGATGCGGCTGCACGAGTCGCACCTGATCTCCGAGCGCGCGATGAACCTCTCACGCCGCGACTGGATCTGGGTCGGCCCGCTGACCGCGTCGCGGTCGAGCTATTGGCACGCCCTCGCGCGGACCACGGCCTTCCTCGCCACCGCCGACGACGAGTCCTACGGCCTGTCGTATGTCGAAGCGCTCGGCGCCGGCGTCATCGGCATCCTGCCCGACCGGTCGTGGGCCAGGGCGCTGCTGCCGCCGGACTACCCCTTCCTCTACGAGGACGCCGCCGGGGCCGAACGCCTGCTGCGCGCCGCCCTGGCGGACCCCGACGCGGCCCGCCGCACCCTCGACGACAGCGTCGGCGGCGGCGACGGCGCCTTCGTCGCGTGGATCCGCGCCCGCCACGACGACGACGCCTTCGAGCGCGAATTCACCGCTCACGTGCAGGAGTGGTTCGGCCACTGACCGGGTGTGCCGGCGCTGACGGGCGCGTGCCGGCACTGACCGTTGTGTGCCGGCGCGGCACCAGGGTGGCCCCGACCGACGCGGTCGGGGCCACCCTTCGGCGCTGCCCTGCTGCTGGCGGCGACGCGCTGCTACCGGCGGGGCGGCCGAGCTACTGCCCGCGAGCCCCGCCGCCGTCGGCGACGCGCCCGCCGCGCCCTGCCGGTCACCCGCTCGTCGTCGAGGCAGTCCCGGACACGTGGGGGCACGTGCGGACACCTCGAGGCAGTTCCGGTCACCTCGGGTCGCTCCGGAGCGACACCACGTGACCACAAGCGCCCCCGAGTGACCGAAAGTGCCCCGAAGTGACCGACAGTGCCCCCACGTGGGCGCGTAGTCGCGCAGCACGGGAGGGGGCAGCGCGGGAGGTTTGGCCGGGTCGCCGGGTCGCCGGGTCAGGAGCGGCGGCGACCTGTGGTCTGGGCCTCGTCGGTGACCTCGCCGACGAGCTCCTCGAGCACGTCCTCGAGGAACACGACGCCGGTGACCGACCCGGCCGGCGGCCGCACGGCACTGCCACCGGCAGCGATCGACGCAGCAGTGGCCGACGCAGCGGCAGGGGCGGCACCCGAGCCAGCAGCGCCCGCAGCACCCGAACCCGCAGCTCCCGACCTCGTGGCACCCGAACCCGCGGGGGGCGCAGCGGCCGACCCCGCGGCGGGCGCAGCGGCGGACGCGGCGGTCGCCCCGGGCTCGGCGGGGGCGGACACGACGCGCGCGAGGTGCGCGCCGGAGAGTTGCATCGTCGCGAGCACGTCCTCGACCTCGTCGCCGGGGCGCACGAGCGCGAGGGGGCGGATGCGCCCCGGCGGCACGGGCTCGTCGCGCTGCACGTCGTCGGCGTAGAGGATGTCCTTCAGGTGCAGGTAGCCGACGAGGTCACCGCCCGCGCCACGCACCGGGAAGCGCGAGAAGCCGCTGGACGCGACGAGCCGCTCGACCTCGGCGGGGGTGACGCCGAAGGTCACGGTCACCAGCTCCCCGGCAGGCACGGCGACGTCGGCGGCGACGCGGTCGCTGAATTCCAGCGCGCGGGTCGCCAGCCCGTGCTGCTCGGCCTCCAGCAGCCCCTCGCGCGCGGACTCGATGACGATCTCCTGCACCTCCGCGGCGGTGTAGGCCGACGTCATCTCGTCCTTCGGCTCGACACCCAGGCGCCGCACGACGCCCTTGGCGATCCACTCCAGCAGCGTGATGACCGGCCGCAGCGCCTTGGTGATCAGCAGCAACGCCGGCGCGAGCAGGAGCGCGGCGGAGTCGGGGCCGGCGATCGCGATGTTCTTGGGCACCATCTCGCCGAGCACCACATGCAGGTAGACGACGACGAGCAGCGCGATGATCAGCGCCGCCCAGTAGCTGCCCGACTCCCCCACGCCGACCCGCTCGAAGACCGGCTCGATGAGGTGATGCAGCGCGTCCTCGGCGAACGCGCCGAGCAGCACCGAGCACACCGTGATGCCCAGCTGCGCGCACGCCAGCAACGACGCGACGTTTTCGAGCGCCTCCAGGCTCATCGCCGCGCGGCGGCTGCCCGCCTCGGCGAGCGGCTCGAGCTGGCTGCGTCGCGCCGCCATCACCGCGAATTCCGCCCCGACGAAGAATGCGTTGCCCGCCAGGAGGAAGACCGAGAAGACCAGCGCCACCGTCGAACTCATGACCGCTCACCCCGCGGGGCGGGCGGCGAGGGGCGCCCGCCGGTCTCGGCCCGACCCTCGACCGGCGGCTGACCGCCAGTCGCCGGCCGCCCGCCAGGGACCGGCCGGCCGCCCGCGACCGGGCGGCTACCGGTCACGGCAGGCTGGCCGCCTGTCGCGGCCGGGCCGCCGATCGCCGGTTGGCTGCCCGTGGCGGCGCCCACGGGACGACTCTGCGGGGCGACGACGACGGTCTGCCCCTGCGGCACGGCCTGCCCGGCCGCGACGGGCTGGGAGTCGCCGGCCTGCTGCGCGGGCGCCAGCGGGATCATGCGCAGCCGCTCGACGCGCCGGCCGTCCATCGCCTGCACGGTGATCGACCAGCCGAGCACCTCGGCACGATCTCCGATGGTCGGCACCCGGCCGAGCGCGGCCATCATGAAGCCCCCGACGGTCTCGTGGGCCGGCCCGTCCGGCACCGGCACGCCGATCCGGTCGCGCACCTCGTCCGGGCGCCACATACCGGGCACCGTCCAGCCGCCGCCGGGCAGGCTCGCCCCACCGGCGATCCGCGGGTCGTGCTCGTCGGCGACCTCGCCGACGATCTCCTCGATCACGTCCTCGAGCGTGACCACACCGCTCGTCCCGCCGTATTCGTCGACGACGACCGCAAGCTGGTGACCGCGGCGCAGCACGAGCAGCAGCGGGTCGAGCCGCAGCGTCTCGGGCACGAGCTTGGCCTGCGTCATCAAGGCCGACACCGGCACGGCGGCGCGCCGCTCGTGGGGCACCGCGATCGCCTTCTTGACGTGCACGAGCCCGTCGATGTCGTCCCAGTCGTCGCCGATGACGGGGAAGCGCGAATGCCCGGTGTTCCGGGCCAGCTCGACGACGTCGGCCGCAGTCGCGGTGCGCTCGATCGGCACGCAGCGCATGCGCGGCGTCATGACGTCGGCGGCGGTGCGCCCCCCGAAGTCCAGCGAGCGCGCGACCCTCCGGGCGACGTCCTCGTCGAGCGTGCCCGCCATCGCCGAGCGCCGCACGATCGAGGCGAGCTCCTGCGGCGAGCGGGCCGCGGACAGCTCCTCGGTCGGGGTGACGCCGAAGGACTCGATGATCGCGTTGGCCGAGCCGTTGAGCACGACGATGAGCGGCTTGAAGACCAGACCGAACGCCTGCACCGGGCCGGCGACGACCTTGGCCGTGCCCATCGGCGCCGAGATCCCCAGGAACTGCGGCACGAGCTCGCCGACGACCATGGAAAAGGCGGAGGCGAGCACGAGCGCGGCGGCGGAGGCGACCGCGGGGCGGGTCGCCTCCGGCACGCCCAGGGCCTCCAGCGGCGTCATGAGCAGCAGGCCCACCGACGGGGTCGCGAGGAAGCCGAGCAGCAGTGTCGTCAGGGTGATCCCGACCTGCGCGGCGGACAACTGGGTCGACAGGCGGCGCAACGACGCCAGCACGGTGCGGGCCGCGGTGTCACCTGCGTCGACCGCGCGCTGGACGCTCGATCTGTCGAGGGCGACGAGGGAGAATTCTGCTGCGACGAAGAGAGCGGTGCCGAGAGTCAGGAGGACGCCCAGGCCGGTCAGGAGCCACTCGGTCATAGACCGCCTATGGTACGGGTCCGGCAGTCGTCGCGACGCGGCGCATGTAGGGTGACGAATAGTACGCCCAGGCGGGTGTGCGGTGGTCACCGCGGGGGGTTTCCGCCGTCGCCGACGACGAGACGAAAGAGGCGTTGCGCCGTGCCCGACCCAGAAGTGGACGCAGACCCGACAACCGCGTTCGGCCCGAACACGTGGTTCGTCGACGAGCTCTACGAGCAGTATCAGCAGGACAAGAATTCGGTGGACCGCTCCTGGTGGCCCGTCTTCGAGGACTACCGGCCCGGGGCCTCCGGCGGCAACGGCGCCGTCGAGCAGAGCCAGGGATCCGAGCAGGGCCAGGGGTCCGAGCAGACTCAGGGTTCCGACGAGTCCGCACCTCGGTCGCGCAGACCCGCCTCCCCCGCGGCCGACGACGCGCCCGCCGCTCAGGCCGCCGCTCGCAAGCCCGCGGCCGAGAAGTCCGCAGGCCAGAAGCCCGCAGCCGCGAAGCCCGCTGAGAAGCCTGCCGCCAAGCCCCGCGATGAGAAGAAGGCCGCGATGACGACCGAGACCGCCGCGAAGAAGTCACCCCGCGAGCCCGAGCACGCTCGGACCATCCCCGCCTCCACGCTGGCGCTGCCGACGCCGGGCGGGCGCCCCGGCCGCGAGCCGATGGGCCGCCAGATGCCCAAGCCGCGCGACACCCCGGCGCTGCAGTCCGCGCAGGGCTCCGAGCCGGAGGCCGTGACGCCGCTGCGCGGGCCCGCCGCCCGCCTCGTGGCCAACATGGACTCGAGCCTGCAGGTGCCGACCGCGACGAGCGTGCGCGCGGTGCCGGCCAAGGCCCTCATCGAGAACCGCACGGCGATCAACGAGCACCTGCGCCGCAACCGCGGTGGCAAGGTCAGCTTCACCCACATCATCGGCTACGCCATCGTGCGGGCGCTGACGGCGATGCCGTCGATGAACGCGTCCTTCACGCTCAAGGACGGCAAGCCCGTGCACGTGCAGCCGGCGCACGTCAACTTCGGCCTCGCGATCGACCTCCCCAAGTCCGACGGCACCCGTTCGCTGGTCGTCCCGTCGATCAAGGCCGCCGAGCAGCTCGACTTCTTCGGCTTCTGGAACGCCTACGAGGAGATCGTCCGCAAGGCCCGGGGCAACAAGCTCACGATGGACGACTTCATGGGCACGACGATCTCGCTGACCAACCCCGGCACGATCGGCACCGTGCACTCCGTGCCGCGCCTCATGCAGGGCCAGGGCGCGATCATCGGCGTCGGCGCGATGGAGTATCCGGCGGAGTGGCAGGGCGCCGCCGCCGACACCATCGCCCGCCAGGGCATCAGCAAGATCATGACGCTCACCTCGACCTACGACCACCGCATCATCCAGGGCGCCGGGTCGGGCGAGTTCCTGCGGATCATCCACCAGCTGCTGCTGGGCGAGGACGACTTCTACGACGACATCTACGAGTCGCTGCGGATCCCGTATGAGCCGATCCGCTGGAGCCGGGACGTCTCGGCGACGCACGACGACGACCTGTCCAAGACCGTGCGCGTGCAGAAGCTCATCCACGCCTACCGCGTGCGCGGGCACCTGCTGGCCGACACCGACCCGCTGGAGTATCGCCAGCGCCGGCACCCCGACCTGCAGCTGAGCACCCACGGCCTGACGATCTGGGACCTCGACCGCGAGTTCGCCACCGGCGGCTTCGGCGGCTCCCCGATGTCGACGCTGCGGGACATCCTCGAGCGGCTGCACTCGGCGTACTGCCGCACGATCGGCTCGGAATTCATGCACATCCAGGACCCGGAGCAGCGCGAATGGCTCCAGGACCGGCTCGAGGTGCCGCAGCCGCGCGTCCCGCGCGACGAGCAGATGCGGATCCTGCGCCGGCTGAACTCCGCGGAGGCGTTCGAGACCTTCCTGCAGACGAAGTTCGTCGGGCAGAAGCGCTTCAGCCTCGAGGGCGGCGAGTCCGTCATCGCGATGCTCGACCAGATCCTGCAGTCCGCCGCCAAGGAGGAGCTCGACGAGGTCTGTATCGGGATGCCGCACCGCGGGCGCCTCAACGTGCTCGCCAACATCGCCGGCAAGTCCTACGGGCAGATCTTCCGCGAGTTCGAGGGCGCGTACGACCCGGGCAGCGTGCAGGGCTCCGGTGACGTGAAATACCACCTGGGCACCGAGGGCGAATACAAGACCGAGGACGGCTCGGCGAGCACCAAGGTGTATCTGGCCGCCAACCCCTCCCACCTGGAGGCCGTCGACCCGGTGCTCGAGGGCATCGTGCGCGCCAAGCAGGACCGCATCGACCGCCGCGGCGAGGCGTTCACCGTGCTGCCCGTGCTGCTGCACGGCGACGCGGCCTTCGCCGGCCAGGGCGTCGTCCTGGAGACGCTGCAGCTGAGCCAGCTGCGCGGATACCGCACCGGCGGCACGATCCACATCATCGTCAACAACCAGGTCGGCTTCACGACCGCACCCTCGTCGTCGCGGTCCTCGGTCTACTCCTCCGACCTGGCCCGCACCGTGCAGGCGCCGATCTTCCACGTCAACGGCGACGACCCCGAGGCCGTCGTGCGGGTCGGGCAGATCGCCTACGACTTCCGGCAGCGCTTCGCCAAGGACGTCGTCATCGACATGGTGTGCTACCGCCGCCGCGGTCACAACGAGGGCGACGACCCGTCGATGACCCAGCCGCTGATGTACCACCTCATCGAGGCCAAGCGCTCGGTCCGCAAGCTCTACACCGAGGCCCTCATCGGTCGTGGCGACATCACGACCGAGGACGCCGACTCGGCGATGCGCGACTACCAGAAGCGCCTCGAACAGGTCTTCGTCGAGACCAAGGAGGCGCTGCGTAAGAAGGAGACGAGCGGCGCCGAGTCCGCCGGGCTCGAGCGGCCCATGGCCCAGCAGGCCGACGACCACACCCCCGACCGCGCGGGCGAGGAGACGGCGATCTCCACCGAGCTGCTGCACCGGCTCGGCGACGTGTGGACGTCGTGGCCCGAGGGTTTCGTCGTGCACCCCAAGCTGGCGAAGATGCTGGAGAACCGCACGAAGATGACCCGCGAGGGCAGCGTCGACTGGGCGACCGGCGAGCTGCTCGCCTTCGGGTCGCTGCTCGCCGAGGGCACCCCGGTGCGCCTCGCGGGGCAGGACAGCCGGCGCGGCACCTTCACCCAGCGCCACGCGGTGCTCATCGACCGCGAGACCGCCGAGGAGTGGACGCCGCTGCTCTACCTGGGCAACCAGGCGCGCTTCTGGGTCTACGACTCGCTGCTGTCCGAATTCGCCGCCCTCGGCTTCGAATACGGCTACTCCGTCGAGCGGCCCGACGCTCTCGTCATGTGGGAGGCGCAGTTCGGCGACTTCGCCAACGGCGCCCAGACGATCGTCGACGAGTTCATCTCCAGCTCCGAGCAGAAGTGGAACCAGCGCAGCTCGATCACGATGCTGCTCCCCCACGGCTACGAGGGTCAGGGGCCGGACCACAGCTCGGCGCGCATCGAGCGCTACCTGCAGCTGTGCGCGCAGAACAACATGATCGTCGCCCACCCCTCGACGCCGGCGAGCCACTTCCACCTGCTGCGCCGGCAGGCCTACGCGCGACCGCGCCGGCCGCTCGTCGTCTTCACGCCCAAGCAGCTGCTGCGCCTCAAGGCCGCGGTCAGCCCCGTCGAGGCGTTCACCCACGGCAGCTTCGAGCCGGTCATGCCCGACCACGCCGACCTGGCGCCCTCGGGCGTGACGCGCGTGATCATCGCCAGCGGCCGCGTCGTCTACGACCTCGAGGCCCGGCGCGCCAAGGACGACGACACCGCGACGGCGATCATCCGGCTCGAGCAGTACTACCCGCTGCCCGCGGCCGAGATCGCCCGCGAGCTGGCCCGCTACCCGCAGGCCGACGTCGTCTGGGTGCAGGACGAGCCGCGCAACCAGGGCGGCTGGCCCTTCCTCGCGCTCAACCTGCCGACCGCGCTCGCGCATCTGGGCGAGACCCGGCCGCTGCGCGTCGTGTCGCGACCGGAGTCGGCCGCGCCGTCGACCGGGTCGAGCAAGGCCCACGCGGCGCAGCAGCAGCAGCTCATGGACCAGGCTTTCGCGCGCTGATCTCGGCCGCGCGCCGGGCACCTCGGGCCGCATCGGGCCCCACCGACAGGTGACTGTCGGCGGGATCCGATGCGGCCCAACGCATCTGGGCGACGAGTCGCGCACCCGGCGCGGGGCGCCCGCGCGGCGCGACGTCCGGGTCTGCGCGCGGGCCGCGACGCGCCCACGCCCGACGCCGCAGGATCGCCTGAGGATGCGGACGCTGCACGGTCGGCGGCGCGCGGTAAGGCAGAATAGCTGTCGTGTACTTCACCGATCGCGGCATCGAGGAGCTCGAGAAGCGCCGGGGGGACGAGGAGGTCACGTTCGACTGGCTGGCCGAACAGCTGCGCACGTTCGTGGACCTGCACCCCGAGTTCGAGACCCCCATCGAGCGGCTCGCGACCTGGCTGGCACGACTTGACGACGACGAGGACTGATCACGCGTGAGCAACGACGGCTACGGGAGCGACTACCCCGAGGACTACTCGGAGGAGACGGACATCCCGACCCACTTCACTCCCAGCGCGGAGTCGATGGTCCACGACGGGCCGCGCGACGTCGGCATCGTCTTCATCGGTGACTCGTTCGTGGCCGGATACGGCGACCCCAAGGGCCACGGCTGGGTGTCGCGGGTCGTCGGGCGCACCCACCACCCCGATCTCGACCTCACCGCCTACAACATCGGCGTGCGGGGCGACTCCTCGGCCGACGTGCTCGCGCGCTGGCGCACCGAGGGCCTGCTGCGCTGGAAGGACCGCCGCGAGCGTCGCCTCGTCGTCGCCGTCGGCCAGGCCGACCTCACGCAGGGCCTGACCACCGCGCGCTCCCGGCTCAACCTGGCCAACGTGCTCGACGACGCGACGGCCCGGGGCATCTCCCCCTTCGTCGTCGGGCCGCCGCCCACCCTCGACGCCGAGGTCAACGAGCGACTCGAGATCGTCGTCGAGGCCCAGGCCGACGTCTGCTCGCGGCGCTCGATCCCCTTCGTCGACTGCTTCTACCCCTTGAGCGAGCACGACCAGTGGATCGCCGAGCTGTCCTCCTCCCGCGACGGTCGGCACCCCGGGCAGGCCGGATACGGGCTGCTCGCGTGGCTCGTGCTGCACGGCGGCTGGGAGAACTGGCTGCACATCGCCCCCTGAGCATCGCTCGAGGACTCGAGCATCGCTGGACGACTCCGACGACGCCGGCTGCACCACGGTGCGGCCGGCGTCGTCGCGTATCGGGCCTTCGGCGTGTCGGGCTTTCCGTGGGTCAGGCTCGTGGCGGTCCAGGCTCGTCGCGGATCCGGCCTGGTCGCAGGTCGGCTCCCGTCGACCCTTGCCGCCTCCCCGAGACGCGATATATCGTGAGTTGCGAGCGGGTGTCGGTCGACGCCCGGAGGTGACTCGGAGGGGACCGGCAATGGAGCAGACCTGGCAGATCGACCGAGCGCAGACCCTCGACGTGGGCGGCCCGGGTGAGCCCGTCGGCACGCTCGCGGTCGTGCTCGTCTCGGGGCGCATCGACATCGTCGCCCACGCCGACGCGAGCGCCGTGCGGGCCGACGTGCACGAGGTGCAGGGGCGGCCGCTGAGCGCGTCGTATGCGGGCGGGGTGCTGCGGCTGGAGCATCACAAGGAGCAGGGCGGGGCCTTCCTGGACATGGTCAAGGGGTTCTTGGCCAACAGCCGCACCTCCTCGGCGCGGCTGACGGTGACCGTGCCCGTCGGCACGCGGGTGTCGGTGACCACCGTCGGGGCGGACGTGCTCGTCGGCGGCCTCGACGGCGAGGTCTCGATCAACACGGTCTCCGGCGCGGTGAGCCTGTCGCGGCTCGGCGGGCGCGTCGACGTCAAGACCGTCAGCAGCGCCGTCGACGCCTCCGGGCTGCGCGGGGAGCTCAAGAGCAAGTCGGTCTCCGGGCGCGTCACCGTCGACGCGTCCGCGCTGCGCTCGGCCAAGCTCGCCACCGTGTCCGGGCCGATCCTGCTCGACCTGATCGGCAGCGCCGGGCTCGTCACCGCCAACGGCGTCTCCGGCGACATCACCGTGCGCATCCCCCGCACGGTCGGGTATGACGTGACCGCCGCCTCGCAGAGCGGCCACGTCGTCGTCGACGGCCAGACCCTCTCCGGCGGCGCCGACGCCGACAAGGGCGGGCACCGCTCCGACGGCGACCGCGCCTTTGCGATGAAGCTGCGCTGCGTGTCCGGCAACGTCGTCGTGCTGCGCGACGGCGACGAGCTCGACCGCGTCGGCGGGTCCGGCGCGGGCTTCCTGCGCGAGGCCGGCAGCGACGACGTGCAGGACACGCGGCCGGGGGCCGGGGGGGCCGGCGACGGGACTGTCGTGGCGGGGGACGTCGTGGACGGTGGCACCGCGACCGGCGGACCGGCTGGGGCCTCGACGGGGTCGTCGGCGGGGTCGTCCGCGGGCTCCGCGGGGGCACCCGCGGGCTCGGCGCAGTGGCCCGGCAGCCAGGGAGCGCAGTGATGGGCCCGGTCTTCGGTCACGGGCAGCTGCGGCTGTATCTGCTCGCGGTGCTCGCGGCCGGGCCGCGGACCGGCTACGACGTGATCCGCGGGCTGGAGGACCGCTTCGCCGGGCTGTATACGCCCAGCGCCGGGACCGTCTATCCGCGGCTGGCCAAGCTGGAGGAGGAGGGGCTCGTCGCGCGCAGCGACGAGGGGCGGCGCTCGGTCTACAGCCTGACGGAGGACGGCGCGGCGGAGTTCGCGCGGCGACAGGACGAGATCGCTCAGCTCGAGACGAGCCTGGAGGAGTCTGCGCAGCGCCTCGCCGAGCAGATGCGCGAGCGGGTGCGCAGCGGCACGTCCGACGTGCGCGCCCGGCTCGAGGAGGCCGCTCGCGCCGCCCGGGAGCGCGCCGCGCAGCCGGAGAGCGCCGGCGCGATGCCGGGTGACGGCATGCCGGGCGACCGTGGGCCGGGTGCTGGTGGGTCGGGCGATGGTGGGTCGGGCACTGGTGGGTCGGGCGATGGCGCGGGTCGCAGCACGTCCTCGGCGAGCGGATCGTCTGAGGCGGGAGCGGCGGGTCGCGGATCCGGTAGCCCGTGGGGAGCGCCCCGAGGGTCCGGCGCGGGAGCGCGGGCGGGAGCCGACGACGAGGGTCGGTGGGGCGATCGGCCCGAGGCCGGGGCCGACTGGTCCGAGGTCATCGACTGGGTCCAGCGCGCGAGCCGCGGGCGTGGTGATGGACGTGGAGATGAACGTCGTGATGGACGCGGCGACGCCCGCGGTGACGGACGCGGTGATGGACGCGGTGATGGACGCGGTGGCGTACCTCGTGGCGTGTCGGCGTGGGACGTGACGTGGCCGGGGCCCTTCGCCGGTGGGCCAGGTGCTGGTCGAGGGGCCGGCGGGTCGGCGGACGCCGGGGCGGGTCGCAGCGGGTGGGGCTCGGGGCCGTTCGTGCCGCCCGGCTTCGGGGGCGGGTTGCCCTTCGGGCCCGGCGGGACCGACTGGGCCCAGCTCGTGCGTCTCCTCGCCGAGCTCGGGATCACCCCGACGCCCGGCGCGCGGGGCGGGTGGCCCGGGCCGCAGGGCGAGCGTCGCCAGGGCGCTGAGAGCCGCGGCGAGCAGGGGCACAGCGATGCGGGCCGCGGCGGTGCGAGCTACGGCGATCCGGGCTGCGGTGATCCGGGCCGCGGCGATGCGGGCTACGGCGAGACGGGTGGTCGGGACGAGTCCGTCGCCCGCGACGAGCATGACGCGCGCGGGCCGGCGGGGCCGGGGGACGATCGGGCCGGTGACCGGCGATCGCGCTCCGCGGGTGCGGGCGGCGGCGCACCCGGTGCCGGGGTCTGGGAGGCGGCGCTCGGCGAGGGCGCGCGCGAGCTGATCGACGAACTGCGCGACCTGTGGAGCGGCGGCCGATCGCCCGAAGCGTCCCGTGGCCGCTCCGGCGGCGACCCGTCGACGCAGCGGCACGATGCGGCCGACGCCGGTCCGCCCGGCGCCCCGGGCCGCTCCGACGATCCGGACGAGGCGCGCGCGGGCCGTGAGACGCGGGCCGACGCCACCGGGCCGCAGGACGTGTGGGCGCGCTCGACCGATAGGTGGGCCGCGTCGAGCGACGCGGCGTCGCGCGGGTCGTCCGGCGACGCAGGGTCCGGCGCTTCGTCGGGCGACGGGGCGCCGCGCGGTTCGTCGGGCGACGCGGCGCCGACCGCGGGCCCGGCCACGACTCACCCCGCCTCTGCGCGTGATACCGGCACCGGCTGGCCCGGGCTGATCGGCATCCCGCACGCCGGGCCGATGCCTCACGGCCCGGCGGCGGGTGCGCAGGGTCCGGAGACGGTGGCCGGACCCGCTACCTCGGGCGGGGCCCGGCAGGACGACACCCGCGAGGGCCCGCGGGCCGGCGAGCGCGGGCCGGTCCCGACGGTCGGCCCGGCGGACGAGCGCTTCGGCCCAGGTGGCGGCGCCGACGACGGCCCGGGATGGGAGAGCCTGCTCGGCGGGTCGATCCCGGACGCGGACCAGCTCCGCGAGATCCGCGAGATCCTGCGCGAGACGGGCCGACGCATCCACGCGGTGCTGAGCCGCACCCCCGGCTCGGCGGGCCCGGAGTCGGGCAGCGCCGAGCGCGGGGTGTAGCGCTGGGTCGATCAGGCGGGCTCGATCCGGCGGGCTCGATC
>JAVTVZ010000220.1:0-12865 GCA_032229625.1 Dermatophilaceae bacterium
TGGAGAGGACCCATGCGCGCACACGAGGCCGGTGCCCTGCACGCCGAGGGCTACGGCGGACCGCCGCAGTGGCTGCCCACCCCCACCGATGTCAACGAGCTGCTGCAGATCCTGTGGCCACAGACCGTGCGCCGCGACGCCGCGGGTCGACTCGAGGTCGGCGGCGTCGACGTCGAGACGATCGCGCGTGACGTCGGCACCCCCGCCTACATCGTCGACGAGGCCGACTTCCGGGCCCGCGCGCGAGCCTTCGCCGACGCGATGTCCGCGGCGTTCGGCCCGGTCGCCGGCGGCGCCGACGTCTATTACGCGGGCAAGGCCTTCCTGTGCACCGCGGTCGCGACGTGGGTCGAGGCCGAGGGCCTGTGCCTGGACGTGTGCTCCGGGGGTGAGCTCGCGGTGGCCCGTCGCGCCGGAGTCCCCGGCCCGCGCGTGGGCATGCACGGCAACAACACGTCCGTCGCCGAGATCGAGGCGGCCCTGGACTACGGCGTCGGGCGGCTCGTGCTCGACAGCTTCGATGAGATCGACCGGGTCGCCGCGATCGCGCAGCGGCTCGGCGTCGTCGCGCCGGTGATGATCCGCGTCACCTCCGGCGTCGAGGCGCACACCCACGAGTTCATCGCGACGGCCCACGAGGACCAGAAGTTCGGCTTCAGCCTCGCCTCCGGCGCCGCCCGCAAGGCCGCTGACCTGGTGCTCGGGCAGCCCGAGGAGCTGCGGCTCCTCGGCTTCCACAGCCACATCGGCAGCCAGATCTTCGACACCTCCGGCTTCGAGGTCGCCGCGCGCCGCGTGCTGGAGCTGCACGCGCAGGTGTCCCGCGCGCACGACGTCGAGCTGCCCGAGCTCGACCTGGGCGGCGGCTTCGGCATCGCCTACACCTCCGAGCACCACCCGCTGAGCCCGGCGGTCCTGGCCGAGCAGATGGCCCGGATCGTCGCTCGCGAGTGCCGCGAGCAGGGTGTGCCGACACCGCGGGTGAGCATCGAGCCGGGCCGCGCCATCGCCGGCCCGAGCACCTTCACCCTGTACGAGGTCGGCACGGTCAAGGAGGTCGCGCTCGACGGGGGAGCGCGGCGCACCTACGTCTCCGTCGACGGCGGCATGAGCGACAACGTGCGCACCGCCCTCTACGGCGCCGACTATTCGTGCACGCTCGCGGGTCGCCGCAGCGACGCGGGCCCGCTGCTCGCGCGTGTCGTCGGCAAGCACTGCGAGAGCGGTGACATCGTTGTCATGGACGAATACCTGCCGCGAGACGTGCAGGCCGGTGACCTCCTCGCCGTCCCCGGCACGGGCGCCTACTGCCGGGCTCTGTCGAGCCAGTACAACCACGTGCCGCGGCCCCCGGTGGTCGCGGTCCGCGACGGCGTGGCGCGGGTCATCGTGCGGCGCGAGACGATCGAGGACATCCTCGCCCTCGACGTCGCGACGTAGCAGGAGCGGCCGGGGCCGCCGCGAGACCGTTGCGGGCCGTTGCGGGACCGCCCGACGGCCCACAGGTCGAGACAGCGGGTCCGTCATGCGGACCCGGCCCGGGAGCGCGGCAGGACGCCAGGCAGGATGGTTCGCGGGGGAAATCGTGATGATGGAGGAGATTGCGTGAGCGCGCACGTCGACACGGTCGACACGCAGACCCGACCGGCCCCTGCGGCCCTGACCACCGGCGGCGATCCACTGCGCGTGGCGTTGCTCGGTTGCGGGGTCGTCGGCTCGTCCGTCGCCCGCCTGCTGCTGAGCAACGGCCACGACCTGGCGGCCCGCGTCGGGCGCCCCCTGCAGCTCGTCGGCATCGCGGTGCGCCGCCTCGGCCGCGCCCGCGAGGGCGTGCCGCCGGAGCTGTTCACCACGGACGCGGAGGATCTGGTGACGCGCGCCGACGTCGTCATCGAGGTGATCGGCGGCATCGAGCCGGCCCGCTCGCTCATCCTGCGCGCCTTCGAGCACGGCGCCTCGGTCGTCACGGCCAACAAGGCGCTGCTCGCCCAGGACGGCCCCACGCTGTATGCCGCGGCCGACGCCGCCGGTGTGGACCTCTACTACGAGGCCTCGGTCGCCGGCGCGATCCCGCTGCTGCGGCCGATGCGTGAGTCGCTGGCCGGCGACGAGGTGACCCGGGTGCTCGGCATCGTCAACGGCACGACGAACTACGTGCTCGACAAGATGGATTCGACCGGCCAGGGCTTCTCCGAGGCCGTCGCGCAGGCCCAGGCGCTGGGCTACGCCGAGGCCGACCCGACGGCCGACGTCGAGGGCTTCGACGCGGCCGCCAAGGCCGCGATCCTCGCCTCGCTGGCATTCCACACCCGGGTGTCGGCAGCCGACGTGCACCGCGAGGGCATCACAGAGGTCAGCGCCGCCGACGTCAGCGCGGCCGCCCAGATGGGCTGCGTCGTCAAGCTGCTCGCGATCTGCGAGCTCGCCACGGGCGACGGCGGGCGCGGCGTCTCGGTGCGCGTGCACCCGGCGATGATCCCGCGGACCCACCCGCTCGCGGGCGTGCGCGAGGCGTTCAACGCCGTCTTCGTCGAGGCCGACGCCGCAGGTCAGCTCATGTTCTACGGGCCGGGGGCGGGCGGTGACCCGACGGCCTCGGCGGTGCTCGGTGACGTCGTGGCCGTGGCCCGGCACAGGGTCGTCGGCGGCCGCGGGCCCAAGGAGTCGGCCTACGCCGATCTGCCGGTGCTGCCGATGGGCAGGGCCCTGACGCGGTACTACATCAGCCTCGACGTCGCCGACCGGCCGGGCGTGCTCGCGGCGGTCGCGACGGAGTTCGCCCGTCACGAGGTGTCGATCCAGCAGGTCCGCCAGAGCGTGCACGTCGACGAGGAGGGCGTCGACGGCGCCGCCGCCGGGGCCGAGCTCGTCATCGTCACGCACACCGCGCGCGACGCGGCGCTGGCCGCGACCGTGCAGGCACTGGCCGACCTCGACGCCGTGCGCGGCGTCACCTCCGTCATGCGCGTGGAAGGGGAGTAGAGCGATGGCTCACCAGTGGCAGGGCGTGATCCGCGAATACGCCGACCGGTTGCCGATGCTGGCGGGCGCGCCCGTCGTGACGCTGCACGAGGGCGGCACACCGCTCATCACCGCCGAGAAGCTCTCGCAGCGGGTCGGCGCGCAGGTCTACATCAAGTACGAGGGGCTCAACCCGACCGGCTCCTTCAAGGACCGCGGCATGACGACCGCGATGTCCGTCGCCGCCCGCGGCGGCGCGAAGGCCGTGCTGTGCGCCTCGACGGGCAACACGAGCGCCTCGGCCGCGGCCTACGCCACGAAGGCCGGGCTGACCTGCGGCGTCCTCGTGCCCGACGGCAAGATCGCGATGGGCAAGCTGTCCCAGGCGATCGCGCACGGGGCGACGCTGTTGCAGGTCGACGGCAACTTCGACGCGTGCCTGACGGTCGCGCGCAAGCTCGCCGAGGTCTACCCGATCGAGCTGGTCAACTCGGTGAACCCGGCGCGCATCGAGGGGCAGAAGACCGCGAGCTTCGAGATCGTCGACGCGCTCGGCGACGCCCCCGACATCCACTGCCTGCCGGTCGGCAACGCCGGCAACATCACGGCCTACTGGAAGGGCTATCGCGAGTATCGCGAGGGCACGCCCGGCGCGACCGGCGCCGCCGCGCACGAGGGTCCGGCGACGAAGCTGCCGCAGATGTGGGGATTCCAGGCCGCCGGGTCCGCGCCGATCGTCCAGGGGCACCCCATCGACGAGCCGGAGACCATCGCGACCGCGATCCGCATCGGCAACCCGGCGAGCTGGGCGCAGGCCGTCGAGGCCCGCGACTCCTCCGGCGGCGTCATCGACGCGGTCACCGACGAGCAGATCCTCGACGCCCACCGGCTCCTGAGCAGCACCGAAGGCATCTTCGTCGAGCCGGCCTCGGCCGCGAGCGTCGCCGGGCTGCTGGCCATGCACGCCGCGGGTCGGGTGCCTGCCGGCGCGACGATCGTGTGCACGGTCACCGGCCACGGTCTCAAGGACCCGTCGTGGGCCCTGCGCTCGGCGGACGGCGAGGACATCGTGCCGATCCGCGTGCCCGTGGACGCGGTGAGCATCGCCGCCGCCCTCGGTCTGGAGGGCTGAGTGGGCGGGTTCGCGCCGCCCGTGTCGCCCGAGCTGCCGGCCGGACGCGCGGTCCGGGTGCGGGTGCCCGCGAGCAGCGCGAACCTCGGCCCCGGATTCGACTCGATGGGCCTGGCCCTGGGCGTCTGGGACGAGTACGTCGCGGCCGTCACCGCCGAGCCGGGGCTGCGGATCGAGCTCGCCGACGACACCCAGGGCGTGCCGCGCGACGAGCGGCACCTCGTCTACGCGAGCATGCGCACGGCGTGGGCCCAGCTCGGCGTGACGCCCCCGGCGGGGCTGCTCCTGCGCTGCGGCAACGTGATCCGCCAAGGACGCGGGCTGGGCTCCTCCGCGGCGGCCATCGTCGCCGGTGTCGCGGCCGCGCACGGCCTGGTCGCCGCGCCGGAGGGCGACACCGCGCCGTCGAGACACACGGGCGCGGACGCGGTGATCGACCTCGACCTCGCGGCGGTCAACGATCTCGCGGGGCGACTGGAGGGCCACCCGGACAATGCGTCGGCGAGCGTCTACGGCGGCGCGACGCTCTCGTGGATCGACGATGCCCCGCAGCCGGAGCCCGCGGACGGCCCCGGCCGGGTGCATTCGGTGTCGATCCCGCTGCATCCCGACGTCGAGCCGCTCGTCCTGCTGCCGCAGACGCAGTTGCCGACCGCGACCGCGCGCGCCGTGCTGCCGGCCCAGGTGCCGCACGGCGAGGCGGCGCTGAACTCCGCGCGCGGCGGCCTGCTCGTCCTCGCGCTGTCGAGCCGCCCCGACCTGCTCGTCCCGGCGACCCGCGACTGGCTGCACCAGGAGCAGCGCCGTTCCTCGTTCGGCGGCGCGATGGAGCTCGTCGACGCCCTGCGCGCCGACGGTCACGCCGCGGTGATCTCCGGCGCCGGCCCGAGCGTCCTCGTGCTGACCGGCGACCGGGGCGCGCGCCGCGCGGACGTCGCCGCGCTCCTGCCGCCCGGCTGGGAGCTCCTGGCCCCGGGGACGCCGCCTCAGGGGGTCTGCGTGGAACGTGTTACATTGGAATGACTTCCCGGCGAGTCAACGCCTGCTACAGCCACGTCCTTGTTCGACGTGACGCACGTGTGGCGCCACCGGGGTGCGGAGCGGACAGACTGCAGAGCTCGCATCCTTCGCCAGGACCCCCCCGCTAGCGCACCGAATGCGGCAGGCAGTTCTCATTGCCTCACCGGTGTCCGATGCCGATCACGGTGTCAGGCGGGCGAATCACCTCGAGATCCGCGAGTCGCCACGCGACCCGCAGACTCGTCCCGCCACTCGTCCAGCACGATCCTCACGATCGCTGCGGCTCCGCCGGACGGGCCGGGACACGGCCCCACGGTGAGCGGTCACCCTCCGCCGGAGGATGACCGGACGGCATACGCCTCACCACTGACAACGGACCACAGAGCCTCGGTTCGAGCACGCTGCCGAACCGCATACGAGGGGAAGGATCCTTCGTGACAGACACCACCGAGCTGGCGCCGACCGCTGCGCGACGTCGCGGATTGACCGCGATGCGCCTCGCGGAGCTGCAGGACCTCGCCTCCGGGATGGGGATCTCCGGCACCTCCGGGATGCGCAAGGGCGACCTCATCACGGCGATCAAGTCGCGCGACTCGGGCGGAGCGTCGAGCGGCGCCGCCAACGGCGCGCCGGAGCAGACGCCGCGGCGCAGCCGCCGCGCGACCAGCCCCGAAGCCACGCCGGCGACCGACGCCGCGCCTGCGCAGGCCCCCGAGCAGGCCCAGTCCGCCCCGGCGGACGCAGCCGGCGAGCGCTCCGAGCGTCGCGAGCAGCGGGACCACCGTGACCAGCGCGACCAGCGGGACCAGCGGGACCAGCGCCAGGACGGCTCTGCCCGTCACGAGGGTCGTGACCAGCAGGACCAGCGCCCCGCGCGCGAGCAGTACCGCCGCGACAACCGCGACAACCGTGACAACGCCGGTCGTGACAACCACACCCGCGACAACAACGGCCGCGAGCACGGCAGCCGCGACAACAACGGCCGCGACCACGGCAGCCGCGACAACCGGCACGGCAACGAGGGCGACCAGCGCTCCGACCGCCGCGACAGCCGTCGCCGCGACGACGACGGCGAGCGCGGATCGACGCGCCGCCGCAACCGCCAGCGCAGCCGCGACCGCAAGCGCCGCGGCGGCCGCACCGGCGGCGAGCAGGACTACCAGAACGAGCAGGTCGAGACCGTCACCGACGACGACGTGCTCGTGCCGGTCGCGGGCATCCTCGACGTCCTCGACAACTACGCGTTCGTGCGCACGAGCGGCTACCTGCCGGGCCCGGGCGACGTCTACGTGCCGTTGGGCCTGGTCAAGAAGCACGGCCTGCGCAAGGGCGACGCCGTGACCGGGGCCGTGCGCGCGCTGCGCGAGGGCGAGCAGCTGCCGGCGCGCCAGAAGTTCAACGCCCTCGTGCGACTCGACACCGTCAACGGCGCGGCGCCCGAGCAGTCGCGCAACCGCGTGGAGTTCAACAAGCTCACGCCGCTCTACCCGCAGCAGCGGCTGCGGCTGGAGACCGAGCCCAACATCCTCACGACGCGGATCATCGACCTGGTCAGCCCCATCGGCAAGGGCCAGCGCGGGCTCATCGTCGCTCCGGCCAAGGCCGGCAAGACGATGGTCGTGCAGGCCATCGCCAACGCGATCACGACGAACAACCCCGAGTGTCACCTCATGGTCGTCCTCGTCGACGAGCGCCCCGAAGAGGTCACCGACATGCAGCGGGCCGTCAAGGGCGAGGTCATCTCCTCGACCTTCGACCGCCCCGCCGACGACCACACGACGGTCGCCGAGCTGGCCATCGAGCGCGCCAAGCGGCTCGTCGAGCTCGGCCACGACGTCGTCGTGCTGCTCGACTCGATCACCAAGCTCGGCCGCGCCTACAACCTCGCCGCCCCGGCGAGCGGGCGCATCCTCTCCGGTGGTGTCGACTCCGCGGCGCTCTATCCGCCGAAGCGCTTCTTCGGCGCCGCCCGCAATATCGAGAACGGCGGCTCGCTGACGATCCTGGCGACCGCCCTCGTCGAGACCGGCAGCAAGATGGACGAGGTGATCTTCGAGGAGTTCAAGGGCACCGGCAACATGGAGCTCAAGCTCGACCGGCAGCTCGCCAACCGCCGCATCTTCCCCGCGGTCGACGTCAACAACTCCGGCACCCGGCGCGAGGAGATCCTGCTCGCGGCCGAGGAGCTGAAGATCATGTGGAAGCTGCGTCGTGTGCTCGCCGCGCTCGATCAGCAGCAGGGCATCGAGCTGCTCATCGACCGGCTCAAGAAGAGCAAGAGCAACCTCGAGTTCCTCATGACGGTCCAGAAGACGTCGAATATCCACATGGACGACGACTGACGCGGACTTCGGCACGGATTGCCTGAACCCGCCCGGGAGTCGCCCGGGCGGGTTCTCCGCGCCCACCCCTCGAATCCGACCGACTCGGCGATCCCGCCGGTCGGCGGCGCCGAAACCGCTGGTGTGCGCCCCCCGTCGTATATCCGTCATCAGTGCCCGTGCCGATGGACCGGCCCGGGCAAAAGGGGGGAAAGGCCGATGAGCGCCGATCCGAATCGCGTCGTCGTCGCCGACGACGACGCCGACATCCGCGAGCTTGTCACGTTCAAGCTCATGCAGGCCGGCTATGAGATCGACGCCGTCTCCGACGGCGCTCAGGCGTGGGCCACGATCAGCGCGGCGCCGCCGCGCCTGGCCGTGCTCGACGTCATGATGCCCGGCCTGTCGGGCCTGGACGTGCTGCGCAAGGTCCGCGAGGACGACCGCACCAAGGGTGTTCCCGTCATCCTGCTGACGGCCCGCAGCCGCGACTCCGACGTCGACTCCGGCTTCGCCACCGGCGCCACCGACTACGTCATCAAGCCCTTCTCGCCGCGCGAACTCGTGCACCGGGTCTCCTCGGTGCTCGCCCGCGGGGCGTGACCCCCCGGCTTCTCCTCCTCCTCAGCCTGGCGGCCCTGGCCCTGGTATGTCTCGCGCTCGTCGCGACGACGATCCTGGCCAAGATCCGCCGCACACGCCGCACGCGCACCCTGGCGCGCCTCGCGGCGCCGCAGCGCCTGCTGCTGCTCGAGGTCGCCTCGGGTGAGGACGAGGACAGTGTCGCCGCGGACGCCCTGGCCGCGCTGCCCGCGCGGGAGTGGGCCAGCATCCGCCCGGCCGTCATCGCGATGCTCTCCAAGGTCCGCGGGCTGCCCGCCGAGCAGATCGTCGGCATCATCGCGGCGCACGGCGAGGTCGACGCGGCCCGCGCGCGCCTGCACGCCCGCACCGCCCTGCACCGCGCCCGCGCGGCGCACCTGCTCGGCCTCGTGCGTGACGAGGCCAGCGTGCCGCGACTCCTGGAGCTGCTCGCCGACCCCGCCGACGACGTGCGACTCGTCGCCACCCGCAGCCTCGGCGCCATCGGCGACCCGTCCGCGGCGGCCGCGGTGCTCGCCGCCGTCCCCGGATCCGGTGGGCGCGTCGGCGTGCCCGCGTGGGTGGCCGCCGAGTCGCTGCTGTCGATGGGCAGCGGCGTCGAGCCGGCGCTCCTGGACGCCCTCGGCCACGCAGACCCCGGCGTGCGCGAGGTCGTCGTCACCGTCGTGACGCACTCGACGCTGCCCGCCGCCATCGCCGCCCTGCGCCGCGCCCTGCCGCAGGAGACCCACGAGGACGTGCAGGTCACGATGATCACGGCCCTGGGTCGGGTCGGCGACGTCGAGGACGTCGCGATCCTGTCCGGCTACCTGGGCGGTGACACGCCGCCGGCGCTGCGCCGCGCGGCGGCGGGCGCGCTCGGCGAGCTCGGAGACGCCGGCGCCGCACCGGCACTGCGCCCGCTGCTCGCCGATGAGGACCGCCGCCTGGCCGCCGTGGCCGCCGAGGCGTTGGCGCGCCTGGGCGCCGTCGGGGTCGAGCTGCTGCACGCCGCACGCGCCCAGGGCCGCGACGCCGGCCGGATCGCCGCCGCCGCGCTGCACCTGGCGCGGCTGCGCGAGAATGCGCAGGTGTAGCCGTGCGCGATCAGCTCGCCGTCGTCGTCGGCTCGATCTTCGAGGTCCTGGCCGTCCCGGTCCTCGTCTACTTCCTGCTCATCAACTCCTCCTACCTCGTGCTCATGGTGTGCGCGGCGCTCGACTTCAGCCGGCACCTGCGCCGCCAGGAGCACATCGGGCGCGCCGAGGCCGTCTCGCACCGGCTCGCGCCGGGGGTGACGCTCATCGTCCCGGCCTACAACGAGGAGGCGGGCATCGTGCCGGCGGTGCAGTCGATGCTCAGCCTGCGCCACCCCCGCCACGAGATCGTCGTCGTCGACGACGGCTCCACCGACCAGACGTTCCAGCGGCTGTGCACGGCGTTCGAGCTCGTCGGCGTCGACCGGGAGGTGCCCGCGGACATCCCGGTGGCCGCCGAGATCCTCGGCGTCTACGTGCCCGAGGACGGCCGCACCCGCCTGACCGTGGTGCGCAAGGTCAACTCGGGCAAGACCGACGCCGTCAACACCGGCATCAACGCCGCGTCGGAGCCGCTCGTCGCCATCGTCGACGCCGACTCGATCCTCGACCCGGACGCCCTCGTGGCCGTCGCCGAGCCCTTCGCCGAGGACCCGGTGCGCGTCATCGCCACCGGCGGGGTCGTGCGCGCGGCCAACGGCTGCCGCGTCATCGACGGCCGCGTCGTCTCCATCGGTATGCCGCGCAGTCACCTCGCGCGGATCCAGATCATCGAATACCTGCGGGCCTTCCTGCTGGGCCGCTCCGGCTGGTCGCGGCTGCGCTGCCTCATCCTCATCTCCGGGGCGTTCGGGATGTTCCGCCGCGACATCCTCGTGCGCCTCGGCGGGCTGGACGTCGGCAGCATCGGCGAGGACTTCGAGCTCGTCATGCGGATGCACAAGCTCATGCGCGACTCCGACCGCGACTACCGCATCGAGTTCGTCGCCGAGCCGATCGCGTGGACCGAGGTGCCGACGACGACGAAGGTGCTGCGGGCCCAGCGCCGCCGCTGGCATCGGGGCCTGTGGGAGGTGCTGTGGAAATACCGCGGCATGCTCTTCCGGCCGCGCTACGGGCGCATCGGGTGGCTGGTGCTGCCGTGGTTCTGGCTGTTCGAGCTGCTCGCCCCGATCTTCGAGCTCGCCGGGCTCGTGCTGCTCGTCGCGGGCCTGTCCCTCGGCGTCGTCAACCTCGGCTACGCCGGGCTCTTCATGGCCGTCGCCTACGGCTATGCCTTCCTCGTCAACATCGCCTCGCTGACCATCGAGGAGCTGACCTTCCACAAGTATCCGAAGTGGTCGGACCTCGCGCGGGCGATCATCGCCTCGTTCCTGGAGAACTTCGGCTATCGCCAGCTGACGGCGCTGTGGCGCGCCGAGGGGCTGTGGCAGGGCCTGCGTGGCCGGGCGCACGTGTGGGGCACGATGACCCGCTCCGGATTCGAGACCGGCCCGGACGGTAACACCGGGGCCGCGTCGGCCGACAAGCAGAGTGTGACGACCGGAGGACCGCGATGACCGGACGGCGGGTGCGTGCGCCGCGCACGGTGCGCTGGCGCCTGGGTCTGCTCTCCTTCGTGATGTCCTGCCTGATCCTGGCGATCAGCGGGATCGCGCTGGTGGCGCTGGACTTCCAGCGCGGTGAGGCCGAGCGCAGCACCCTCGTCGTCGAGCCCGCCTACGACGCCAACCGGCAGATCGCCGTGACGATGACCGACGCCCAGAGCGCGCTGCGCGGATACGCCGTCTATACCCGGGTGCAGCAGACGACCGGCGCCGACAGCCAGGTCAAGGAGGTGCTCGACGCCTACAACTCCGCGGAGGAGCGCATCGACACCGAGATCGCGACCCTCGCGGGGCTGATCTCCTCCGAGGGCTTCGCCCGTGACGACGCGCGCCGCGCCCAGGCCTACGCCCAGGAGCAGGCGCAGCGTCAGGCGATCAGCGCGTGGTGGCAGAACGCCGCGCGCGTGCGCGCCGACGGAGGCTCCGACAGCGCCGACCTCACGCAGGGACTGCGGCTCTTCGGGGCCGTGGAGCGGGCGAACGCCGCGCTCGCCGACACGATCGCCGCGGAGCGCACGACACTGCGCACCTCGCTGCGCGAGGCGATCGTGTGGGCCAGCCTGGCGGTCGTCGGCGCGACGATCCTGGCGCTCGCGCTGGCGGTGACCATGGGGTGGCGCACGACGAGCGCCCTGACCAAGCCGCTGCAGCGGTTGCGCGACATCGTGCGGCGTCAGCGGCACGGCGACCGGACGGCGTGGGCCGCCACCGACATCGGCGCCGCCGAGGTGCGCGAGCTCGCCGGCGACGTCAACGCGCTGACCGCCGCCCACCACGAGCTCACCGACCGGCAGAACGCGTCGCTGGACATCCTGCGCGCCCAGAGCCAGCTCAGCCGCACCGTGCACGGCAGCGAGAGTCTCGGGGCGGCGCTGCGGCGCGCCGCCGACGGCATCGGCGAGAGCCTGCGTGTCGACCGGGTCGTCTGCGGCGTCTTCAACGACCGCCGCAAGTTCGACGACGCGGTCGTGTGGACCGCCCCGGGCGCCGACGCGGGGCTGGACAACCCCTGGGAGCTGCGGCAGGAGATCGCCGAGCAGGCCGAGCGCATCTGGGAGGGGGAGCGTCAGCTCGTCGTCGACGACGTCTCGACCCTGCCGGTCGGGCCCGAGGGCGACGACTGGTGGTCCGACCTGCGCGGGCCGCTGGGCACCGGCGCGCTGCTCGTCGTGCCCTTCGGCCTCGGTGACACCGCGATCGGGGTCGCGTCGATCCGCACGAGCGAGCCCCGCGCCTGGACGGACAACGAGATCGCCTTCGTCTCGCACATCGTCGGTGAGATCACCCGCCTCGTCGTCAAGGAGACCAGCGAGCGGCAGCAGGCCGAGCACGTCGCCCGGCTCGAGGAGCTCGACCGGCAGAAGGACGACTTCATGTCGACCGTCAGCCACGAGCTGCGCACACCGCTGACCAGCATCTCCGGCTACCTGGAGATGCTCGAGGACGGTGACGCTGGCGACCTGTCGCACGCGCAGCGGCAGATGCTCGACGTCGTCGGTCGCAACACCCAGCGCCTGCGCGGCCTCATCGAGGACCTGCTCGTGCTCAACCAGCTCGAGGCGACCGGGCTGCCCGCCGACACCCCCGTCATCTCGGTATGCGAGATCGTGCGGGATGTCGCCGAGGAGCTGGCGCCCGTCGCGGCGCGCGCCGGGGTGTCGGTGACGCACACCGAGCGCGAGGGCTCGTGGATCCGCGCCGACCAGGTGCAACTGCAGCGGGCCCTGTCCAACCTCGCCTCCAACGCCGTGAAGTTCACCCCGACCGGCGGCAAGGTCTCCCTCTCGTGCAAGCCGTCGATCGACGGCACCCACGTCGAGATCCGCTGCGTCGACTCGGGCATGGGCATCCCCGCGGAGGAGACCAAGCACCTCTTCACCCGCTTCTTCCGCGCGAGCAACGCCGCCCGCGCCCAGATCCAGGGCACCGGCCTGGGTCTGGTCATCGTCCGCGACATCGTCGAGCGACACGGCGGGCGCATGGAGGTCTCCTCCGACGAAGGCCGTGGCGCGACCTTCACGATGATCCTGCCCCTGTCGTCCGAGATCGGCACGTGCTCCGTGCACGACACCCGGACGCGGCCGGCGTACTCGCCCTTCGGCGCCGCGCGCAACCCCGCCCCGGCGCCCGCGCCCGCCCCCGCCCGGCGCATCTGACGCTCGCTCGTGCCGTCCTGGGCTCGGCGTCCTGCGGCGGCCCGCGGCG
>JAVTVZ010000220.1:12965-26793 GCA_032229625.1 Dermatophilaceae bacterium
GCGGCGGCCTGCGGCGGATTCGGGGCGGATTTGGGCGACGTGGGTCGCGGTGGAATAATCGAGGGTCGGCTTCCGGTTCACGCATCACGCAGTTCCCGTATCGCCCACCTGATCGACGTCCCGCCGCGCGCACGCTGCCGTGGTGTGTCGGCAGGTGATCGGTGCAGAGACCAGCTCCCCGTCGGTGCGGGGCAGCAGCGACCCGGAGGACCGCGTCCACTTCCGAGGAGATCCCGTGCAGAAGAACATCCACCCCGACTACGTCGTCACGACGGTGACGTGCACCTGCGGCAACACCTTCGAGACCCGCAGCACTGCGACGTCCGGCAAGATCAACGCCGACGTGTGCAGCCAGTGCCACCCGTTCTACACGGGCAAGCAGAAGATCCTCGACACCGGTGGCCGCGTCGCCCGCTTCCAGGCCCGCTACGGCAACAAGGCCGCCAAGTAGCCAGCCCGCCGCGCCGGCCCACCACCTGACCTGAGGTGGTGGGCCGGCGTCGTTGCTGTCCGGCGCGCCCCGCGCCCAGTGCCTCGCGCGCTCGCCGCCGCCAGTCCCCGTCCCCCCACTCGCCGACCATGTGTCAGGAGCCGAGCCCCCATGTCGCAGCGTGCCACCGACCCCACCCTCGAGCCGGCCCGCGCCCTGGTCGCCGAGCACGGCCGGCTCGAGGCCCAGCTCGCCGACCCCGCGGTGCTCGCCGACGCGACCGCGCTGCGCAGGGTCAACAAGCGGTATGCGGCGCTGGCCCCGACGGTCGCCGCCGCCCGCGAGGTCGAGCGGCTCACCGACGACCTGGGCGCGGCCCGTGAGCTCGGCGCGCAGGACGCGTCGTTCGCCGCCGAGGTCCCCGTGCTCAGCGAGCAGCTCGACGCCGCCTCGGAGCATCTGCGCCGGCTGCTGCTGCCGCGCGACCCCGACGACGACCGCGACGTGATCCTCGAGGTCAAGGCAGGGGAGGGCGGCGAGGAATCGGCGCTCTTCGCCGGAGATCTCGTGCGGATGTACCTGCGGTATGCCGAGCGCCGCGGCTGGTCGGTCGAGGTGCTCGAGGCCACCGACTCCGACCTCGGGGGCTACAAGGACGCGCGGGTCGCCGTCAAGGCCCGCGGCGCGCTCGGGCCGGGGCAGGCGCCGTGGGCGCGCCTGAAATACGAGGGCGGCGTGCACCGCGTGCAGCGCGTGCCCGTCACCGAGAGCCAGGGCCGCATCCACACCTCCGCCGCCGGGGTGCTCGTGCTGCCCGAGGTCGACGACCCCGACGAGGTCGAGATCGGCCCGAACGACCTGCGCATCGACGTCTACCGGTCGTCGGGGCCGGGCGGGCAGTCGGTCAACACGACCGACTCCGCGGTGCGGATCACCCACCTGCCCACCGGCATCGTCGTCTCCTGCCAGAACGAGAAGTCGCAGCTGCAGAACAAGGAGTCCGCCTTGCGGGTGCTGCGCGCCCGGCTGCTGCAGGCCGCCCGCGACGAGGCCGACGCGCAGGCCTCCGCCGCCCGCCGCAGCCAGGTGCGCACCGTCGACCGCAGCGAGCGGATCCGCACCTACAACTTCCCGGAGAACCGCATCGCCGACCACCGCACCGGCTTCAAGGCCTACAACCTCGACACCGTGCTCGACGGCGAGCTCGACCCCGTCGTGCAGTCGGCGCTCGACGCCGACGAGGCCGCGCGCATGGCCGCCCTGTCCGGCACCGATGGCTGAGCGGCCTGCCGGGCTGCCGCAGGATCTGGGTGCTGCGCTGCGCGCGGCCGGGGCGCGGCTGCGGGCGGCGGGGGTCGAGGGCGGGCGCGGCGACGCGGCGCGGCTGGCCGCCCACCTGCTCGGCGTCGGCGCCGGCGAGGTCGAACGGCGCGCGATCCTGGGCGCGCCCACGCCGGCGGGGCTCGATGCGCTCGTCGCGCGGCGCGCCGCCCGCGAGCCGTTGCAGCATCTCGTCGGGACCGCCGCCTTCCGCCGGCTCGACCTGGCCGTCGGGCCGGGGGTCTTCGTGCCGCGCCCCGAGACCGAGACCCTCGTCGAGCGGGCGCTGGACCATCTGCGGCGCCGCGGGGTCGGCCCCCGGCCGGGGGAGCCCGCGGCGTCGACCGGATCGGTCGATCCGGAGCCGGGCGAGCCGGGCGAGCCGGGCGCGACGGGCCGTTGCGCACCGCCTCCGCGCGTCGTGGACCTGTGCACCGGCTCCGGCGCGATCGCGCTGGCGATCGCCGACGAGCACCCCGGGGCCGTCGTCGGCGCGGTCGAGCTGAGCCCGGACGCGCACGCCTACGCCGCCCGCAACCTCGCCGTCCACGCCGATCGGCTTGCCGCGCAGGGGAGCCCGCCGATCGACCTACGGCTGGGGGAGGCGGCGGTGGCCTTCGCCGACTGGGCCGGCACCGTCGACCTCGTCGCGACCAACCCGCCCTACATCCCCGACTGGGCGGTGCCGCGCGACCCCGAGGTGCGCGACCACGACCCGCGCGTCGCCCTCTACGGCGGCGGGCCCGACGGGCTGCAGGTGCCGCGGGCGCTGCTGCGCCATGCGGCGGCACTGCTGGCGCCGGGCGGCCTGTTGCTCATGGAGCACGGCGAGGCCCAGGGCGAGGCGCTCGTCGCGGTCCTGACCGCCGCCGGCGACTGGCGCGACGTGCAGGACCACCGCGACGCCACCGACCGCCCCCGCGTCGTCGCCGCCACCCGCCGCTGACCCCGCTCCCCGCCTCGCCGACCGCGTCGGCGTGCGGACACGCCGGCGATCACCGGCGTGTCCGTTCGTCGTGGGGTTCGTCGGGTTCGTCGGGTTCGGCGACGGCGGGCCGGGCGCGCGCCGGGTCGCGACGAGCCCGCCTAAGCTCGGGGCCATGAGTTCGGTCATCGACTGCTCCGGCCCCGACAGGCTCGCCGAGGGGGTGCGCTTCGCGGCCGCGGCGCTGCGGCGCGGCGAGATCGTCGTGCTCCCCACCGACACCGTGTATGGCGTGGGCGCGGACGCCTTCGACGCGCAGGCGGTGCGCGCGCTGCTCGAGGCGAAGGGACGGGGCCGCGACGTGCCGCCGCCGGTGCTCGTGCCGGCGCCGCGCACCCTCGACGGCCTGGCGATGGCGGTGCCGGACTACGCCCGCGCGCTGGTCGACGAATTCTGGCCCGGGCCGCTGACACTCGTGCTGCAGGCGCAGACGTCGCTCATGTGGGACCTCGGCGAGACCAACGGCACGGTCGCCGTGCGGATGCCCGACGACGAGGTGGCGCTCGCGCTGCTCGCCGAGACCGGGCCGCTGGCGGTCTCGAGCGCCAACACCCACGGCGGGCCGCCGGCGATGACCGTGCAGGAGGCGCGCGAGCAGCTCGGCGACGAGGTCGCCGTCTATCTCGACGGCGGGCCCGCGCGCGGGGGAGTGCCCTCGACGATCGTCGACTGCACCGGTCAGGCCCCGCGTCTCCTGCGCAGCGGCGCGATCCCCGACGACGACGTGCTCGCCGTCGCCCCGGCCGCGCCGCAGGACGCCGACCCGGCCGCGGCCGCGGACGAGGCCCCCGAGGCGGCCACAAGGGCGGCCATCGGGTCGACGCCCGAGTCGCCCGTCGCAGCGCCCGAGTCGACCCCCGAGCAGACCCCCGAGACGACTCCCGACGCGGCGCCCGAGCGCGGTGACGCCGGCGCCCGGCCCGATCAGCCCTCGGCGTAGGCCCCGCCTGCCTGCGGCGTTGCGTGGGACGCACCCGTGAGTCCTCTAGTGTCGGACTGTGCGTGAGTACTTCCTGGTCTGCGTGGTCGCGGCCGTGGTCACCTACGGTGCCACGCCGGGAGTGCGCGCGCTGGCGGTGCTCCTCGGCGCGGCGACCCCCGTGCGGGCCCGCGACGTCCACACCCATCCGATCCCGCGGCTGGGCGGTCTGGCGATGCTCGCCGGCTTCGTCGCGTCGGTCGCGGTGGCCAGTCGGCTGCCGCACCTGTCGCAGATCTTCGAGTCGCCGGAGATCCGCGGGGTCGTCATCGGTGCGCTGCTCGTCACCCTCGTCGGGGCGATCGACGACGTGCGCGAGCTGGACTGGCTGACCAAGCTCGCGGGGCAGATCATCGCGGCCGGCGCCATGGCGTTCTTCGGGGTGCAGCTGCTGTCGCTGCCGCTCTTCGGCGTGACGATCCTGCCCGGCCCGGTGCTGGTGGGCCTGACCGTGCTCATCGTGCTGGTCACGACCAACGCGGTGAATTTCATCGACGGTCTCGACGGGCTGGCGACCGGCATCGTGGCCATCGCGGCCCTGGCGTTCTTCCTCTACGCCTACCAGCTCTCCTACACCTACGATCCGCCGAACGTCATCTCGACGGCGACTTTCATCACCGCCGCGACGCTGGGGGTGTGCCTGGGCTTCCTGCCCCACAACTTCAACCCGGCGCGGCTCTTCATGGGTGATGCCGGAGCGTTGCTGCTCGGGCTGTTGCTCGCGGCGGCGACGATCTCGATGGTCGGCAACATCGACCCGTCGGCGCAGGTCAGCCGCAACGTCGAGGTGGCGCTCTATCTGCCGGTCGTGCTGCCGCTGGCGATCATGAGCATCCCGCTGCTGGACATGACGCTCGCGGTCGTGCGCCGCACCCGCCGCGGGCAGCGGCCCTGGCAGCCGGACACCCAGCACCTGCAGCACCGCATGATCGGTATCGGGCACAGCCACCGCGGTGCGGTGCTGCTGCTGTATCTGTGGGCGGCGATCGTCGCCTTCGGCGTGACGTCGTTCGCCTTCGTCGAGGGGCTGCTGCCGGTGGTGGCCATCGCCGCGGCGACGGCGCTGGCGATCGTGCTCACCGCCTACCTGCCGGGATGGCTGGACCGACGCGCGCCGTGACCTGCTTGTGATAGCGTTCACAAGCGCTGAGGGGCGCCGGAATGCGACATGTCGCCCGCCACGACGTGGTTGGATGTTCCCCGTTGGACGACCTCAGCAGACCTTCAGCTTCTCCGCCCGAAAGGGGCAGTATGACGGCCACCGGTGCCCGCGCTCCGCTGCCAGCGATGCTGCGCGGTGGGATCGGCGTGAGCGTCGTGGTCGGCGCTGTCCTGGCCGCCGGGTTGGGCCTGGCCCGCGGGGCCACCGCCGCGGGCAATGCCCTCGGCGTCACCGCGATCGTCATCGGCGCCTTCGTGCTCGGCATCCTCGCGCTGGCCTCCGTGCTCGGCGAGGGTGACCCGCGAGCGACCTCCTCGACCGCGATGATCGGCGCCTTCGTCGTCTACGGCGGGCAGCTGCTCGCGCTGACGGCCCTGGCGCTCGTGCTGCACGACCAACCGTGGATCGACCGCACCGCCGTCGCGATCGCGGGCCTGAGCGCCGTCGTCGCCTGGCAGGTCGGGCAGATCGGCGGCTTCCTGCGCTCGCGCGCCCTGATCTGCCGCCCGGCCGACGCCCAGGGGGTGCTGTGATGAGGCGCGACACCCGTCGTGCCGGGGGCTCGGCGTCGGTGCCCGACCCGACGCCCGCCTCGTCCACGTCGTCCTCCGAGCCCGAGATCGCGCCCAGCGCGGACGGCCTGGGCGCGACCGTCACGGCCTACATGGTGACCGGGCCGGTGCTCTATGCGCTGTTGGGCTGGCTGGCCGACCGCTACTTCGGCACGGGCTTCCTGCTGCCGGTGGGTCTCGTGGCCGGCATGGCCATGTCTTTGTATGTCGTCTGGCTCCGGTACGGTAAGCCGTGACTGTCCTGGCCAGGTGTTCAGGACGCCCCCTTGCGACACGCACCGTTGCGGCCCCAGCGGCACCGCGCGTGTGCGGCGCCGGGGGACCGGCGGACACACACGCTGATTTTTCACCGATCTGCAAGGAGAAGCTGTGAGCCCGATCATGCTGAGCGCATCGCTGGGGGCCCTGGCGACCGAGGGCGAGAGTCACTTCCCGCCCAAGGTGTCGGACTTCTGGCAGCCGCTGTGGCGCATCGGTGAGATCGGCGGCCAGTCGATCGTCCTGACCCGGCCGATGGTTGTCGCGACCCTCGTCTTCCTCGTGCTGTCGGTGACCTTCGTCGGGGTCGCCCGTCGCGTGCGCGTCGTGCCGACGAAGGGTCAGTGGCTCTTCGAGCAGCTCTACGACTTCGTGCGCAACGGAATCGCCCGCGACATGATCGGCTCGAAGGACTTCCTGCGCTTCGTGCCGCTGCTCTTCGCGCTCTTCACGTTCATCCTGCTGAGCAACCTCGCCGGCATCATCCCGTTCATCCAGATGCCGGTGAACGCGCGCGTCGCGTTCCCCATCGCGCTGACGATCATCGTCTACCTCGTCTACCACTGGGTCGGCATCAAGAAGCAGGGCGGCTTCGGGGCCTACCTCAAGTGGATGATCCCCCCGGGCATCCCGGGCTGGCTGCTGCCGCTGATCATCCCGCTCGAGCTCATGACGTTCTTCATCACGCGTCCGCTCACGCTCGCGCTGCGACTCTTCGGCAACATGTTCGCCGGCCACATGCTGCTCGTCGTCTTCATCGTCGGCGGCTACGAGTTGCTGACCTCCGGCAACATCGGCCTGGCGATCGTCGCGGTGCCCGCGTGGATCATGGCGGCCGTCATGACGGCCTTCGAGGTCCTCGTCCAGGCGCTCCAGGCCTTCGTCTTCACCCTGCTCGCCGCGTCCTACATCGCCGGTGCCCTCTCCGACGATCACTGATCGGCGACCCCAAGATCTCCACGCTCCGCGCGTGGTGGCGCCACAACTGAATACCCACCCCGCAACGTGCCTGGCGGCATCCGGCCGCCGGAACATCACGAGAACGAAAGAGGCAACAACGTGACTGGTGACGTCACCCTCATCGGCTACGGTCTGGCTGCGATCGGCCCGGCCATCGCCGTCGGTCTGATCTTCGCCGCCTACATCAACGGCGTCGCGCGCCAGCCCGAGGCCGGCAACCTGCTGCGTCCGATCGCGATCCTCGGCTTCGCGCTCGCGGAGGCCCTCGCGATCTTCGCCCTGGTGCTCTTCTTCATCAAGTAAGCGCTGACCGACCCACTAGGCCGGTAGGCCGTCGCACGAGGAGACACCACTGTGCAGCCAATCGCTGGTTTGATCGCCGCCGCTGGCGCCGGCGACCCGGAGGCCGCCGCGCTTCCGATCCTGCCGTACACGCCGGAGCTGGTCGTCGGCACGCTCATCTTCCTGTTCTACCTCTGGGTCATCGCCAAGTACGTCGTCCCCGCGGTGGAGAAGATGTACGGCGAGCGCAAGGCCGCCATCGAGGGCGGGATGAGCAAGGCGGAGGACGCCCAGCGCGAGGCCGAGGCGGTCCTGCAGCAGTACCAGGCCCAGCTCGCCGACGCCCGCGACGAGTCCGCCCGCATCCGTGAGGATGCGCGCGAGCAGGGCGCCGTCATCATCGCCGAGATGCGCGAGCAGGCGCAGACCGAGGCCAACCGCATCACGGCCAACGCGCACAAGCAGATCGAGGCCGAGCGTCAGCAGGCCTACGTCTCGCTGCGCGCCGAGGTCGGGCGCCTCTCGACCGACCTGGCCGGGCGCATCGTCGGGGAGTCCCTGGAGGACGAGACGCGACGCACCGGCATCGTCGACCGCTTCCTGGGTGAGCTGGAGTCGGGCACCATCCGCCCCAGCGCCGGGCAGCAGCCGGTCCCGGCGGGCCGTGACGGATCGGAGACGTCGTGATGCAGGGCGCGTCCCGCGCCGCCTACGCGCACGTGCGCGCCTCCCTGCAGTCGGCCCTGGACTCCGGCGTCGACTGGGCGCAGCTGTCGCAGGAACTCTTCGGTGTCGTCGACGCCCTCGACTCCAGCTCCATGCTGCGACGGGCGCTCGGTGACCCGAGCCGCTGGCCCGGCGACAAGCGCGCGCTCGTCGAGCGTCTGCTCGCCGGTCGCGCTCAGCCCGCCACGGTCGCGCTCGTATCCGAGGCGGTCGCGCAGCGGTGGGCCGACGAGCGCGACCTGCCCACGGCGTTGGAGCAGGCCGCGGTCGAGACCCTCGTCGCGATCGCCGACGCGGGGGCCTACGCCGACGACCTCGAGGAGCAGCTGTTCCGCTTCGAGCGTGCCGTCACGGGCAACGCCGAGCTGCGCGAGGCGATCAACGACCCCCTGCTGCCGGTCGAGCGCAAGCGCGACCTCGTCGTGCGCCTGCTCGAGGGCAAGGTGACGCGGGAGACGCTGCGGCTGGCGGTCCGGGCGATCGAGCATCCGCGAGGCCTGCGCTTCGCCCACGCGATCGAGGGCTACCTCGACGTGGCCCAGACCCGCCGGGAGCAGTTGTCGGCGATCGTCACGGTCGCCGACGCCCTCACCGCCACTCAGCACGACCGGCTCGCCGCCGCCCTCGGGCGCATCTACGGGCGCGCCGTCGCCCTCAAGGTGGTCCTCGACCCCCAGGTCTTGGGCGGCATCCGGGTGCAGGTCGGCGACGAGGTCATCGACGGCACCGTGCTGCGCCGACTCGGCGAGGCCCGGCGCCTGATGGGCTCCTGACCACAACTTCACAACCCGCAGTGGCCGGCGCACGACGCGTCGACACCAAGCACCGAACACGTGTCGACGCGGCCGGCGGTCGCCGACGTAGACGAGGAGAGCGAAGGACGATGACGGAGTTGACGATCCGTCCCGAGGAGATCCGGGACGCGCTGGACGCGTACGTGAAGTCGTACGACCCGCAGACGGCCTCCCACGAGGAGATCGGCCGCGTCGTCGACGCGGGTGACGGCATCGCGCACGTCGAGGGCCTGCCGTCGGCGATGACCAACGAGCTCCTGGAGTTCGAGGACGGCACGCTGGGGATCGCGTTGAACCTCGACGTGCACGAGATCGGTGTCGTCGTCCTCGGCGACTTCAGCCATATCGAAGAGGGCCAGACGGTCAAGCGCACCGGCGAGGTGCTCTCGGTCCCGGTCGGCGACGCCTACATGGGCCGCGTGGTGAACCCGCTCGGTCAGCCCATCGACGGGCTCGGCGACATCGACTCCGAGGGTCGCCGCGAGCTGGAGCTGCAGGCCCCCAACGTCATGATGCGCAAGTCGGTCCACGAGCCGCTGCAGACGGGCATCAAGGCCGTCGACGCGATGATCCCGATCGGGCGTGGCCAGCGCCAGCTCATCATCGGCGACCGCCAGACCGGCAAGACGACGGTCGCGATCGACACGATCATCAACCAGAAGGGCAACTGGGACTCCGGCGACCCGACGAAGCAGGTGCGCTGCATCTACGTCGCCATCGGCCAGAAGGGCTCGACGATCGCCTCCGTGCGCGGCACCCTCGAGGAGGCCGGCGCGATGGAGTACACGACCATCGTCGCGGCCCCCGCCTCCGACGCGGCGGGCTTCAAGTACCTCGCGCCCTACACCGGCTCGGCCATCGGCCAGCACTGGATGTACCAGGGCAAGCACGTCCTCATCGTCTTCGACGACCTGAGCAAGCAGGCCGAGGCCTACCGTGCGGTGTCGCTGCTGCTGCGTCGCCCGCCGGGCCGCGAGGCCTACCCCGGTGACGTCTTCTACCTGCACAGCCGGCTCCTGGAGCGCTGCGCGAAGCTGTCCGACGAGATGGGCGCCGGCTCGATGACCGGCCTGCCGATCATCGAGACGAAGGCCGGCGACGTGTCGGCCTACATCCCGACGAACGTCATCTCGATCACCGACGGCCAGATCTACCTGCAGGCCGACCTCTTCAACGCCAACGTGCGCCCCGCCATCGACGTGGGTGTCTCGGTGTCGCGAGTCGGTGGGTCGGCGCAGATCAAGGCGATGAAGTCGGTCGCCGGTCGCCTCAAGCTCGACCTCGCGCAGTTCCGCGCCATGGAGGCGTTCGCGATGTTCGCCTCCGACCTCGACCCGGCCAGCCGGGCGCAGCTCGCCAAGGGCGCGCGCCTCGTCGAGCTGCTCAAGCAGCCGCAGAGCTCGCCGATGCCGGTGGAGAAGCAGGTCGTCTCCGTGTGGGCCGGCACCACCGGTCAGCTCGACGACGTCGCGGTCGAGGACATCAAGCGCTTCGAGGTGGAGTTCCTCGACTACCTCTCGCGGGAGCAGGACGGCATCCTCGGCACGATCCGGGAGACCCAGAAGCTCGAGGACGACACCGTCCAGTCGCTGCAGAGCGCGATCGACACCTTCAAGGGTCACTTCCGCCCCGGCAAGGGCAGTGACCTCGTCGCCACCGAGGAGTCGCACGAGGCCCTCGAGGACGACTCCATCGACCAGGAGCAGATCACCCGTCGGTGACCTTCGGCGGCGGTGAGCGGACGATGTGTCCGCTCACCGCCTCCGGCACCGACGTGACGACCCAGCCAGAGAGGCGGCAACGATATGGGAGCGCAGATCCGGGAGTACCGGCAGCGCATCCGCTCCGTGAGCTCGATCAAGAAGATCACCCGTGCCATGGAGCTCATGGCGGCGTCGCGCGTCGTCAAGGCGCGTCAGCGCGTCGAGGCGACGACGCCGTATGCGCAGGCGATCCAGCGGGCGCTGTCGGAGACGGCGAGCCACGCCCACGTCGATCACCCCCTGACGCACCAGGCCGACGCGCCGTGCCGGGTGGCGGTGCTCATCGTCACGAGCGACCGCGGCCTCGCGGGCGCCTACGCCGCGTCGGTCCTCAAGGAGAGCGAGCGGCTCGTCCAGCGGCTGCGCGAGCAGGACAAGGAAGCGGTCCCCTACCTCTACGGGCGCAAGGCGGTCGGCTTCTACAAGTTCCGGCGGCGCGACTTCGAGCAGTCCTGGGAGGGCGGCACCGACGCCCCCGTCTACGAGCGTGCCGCCGAGATCGCGGACGAACTCGTCGAGGCCTTCCTGCGTCCGAAGGAGGAGGGCGGCGTCGACGAGGTGCACATCGTCTACACCAAGTTCGTCTCGATGGTCACCCAGGAGCCGCGCGTGCTGCGGCTGCTGCCGATCCAGATCGTCAAGGACGACGGGGAGACGGCGGCGGACGACACCGGCGGCGAGGGCCTCATGCCGATGTACGAGTTCGAGCCGAGCGCCGAAGAGGTGCTCGACGCGATCCTGCCGCAGTATCTGCGCCACCGGATCTACAACTGCCTCCTGCAGGCGGCCGCCTCCGAGCTCGCCGCGCGTCAGCGTGCGATGAAGTCGGCGACGGACAACGCCGAGGAACTCATCAAGACCTACACCCGCCTCGCCAACCAGGCACGTCAGGCGGAGATCACCCAGGAGATCAGCGAGATCGTGGGCGGCGCCAACGCCCTCGCGGACGCGAAGTAAGGAGTATCGCCGACATGACCACGCAATTCGCCGAGCAGACCGACGCCGCCACCCAGGGCGCCGGTCGGGGGCGGCTCTCCCGGATCATCGGCCCGGTCGTCGACGTGGAATTCCCCGTCGACTCGATGCCGGACCTCTACAACCTGCTCTACACCGAGGTCGACCTCTCCGACGAGGGCGCCGAGTTCGAGGGCAAGAAGCGCATCAACCTCGAGGTCGCCCAGCACATCGGTGACAACCTCGTGCGCGCCATCTCGCTGCAGCCGACCGACGGCCTCGTGCGCGGCGCGACCGTCATCGACACCGGCGGCCCCATCTCGGTGCCCGTCGGTGACGCGACGCTCGGCCACGTCTTCAACGCGACGGGCCACTGCCTCAACCTCGAGGGCGACGAGAAGCTCGAGGTCGAGGAGCGCTGGGGCATCCACCGCCCGGCGCCCGCCTTCGACCAGCTCGAGTCCAAGACCGAGATGTTCGAGACCGGCATCAAGGTCATCGACCTGCTCACCCCCTACGTGCAGGGTGGCAAGATCGGCCTCTTCGGTGGTGCGGGCGTCGGCAAGACCGTCCTCATTCAGGAGATGATCGCGCGCGTCGCCCGCGACCACGGTGGTGTGTCGGTCTTCGCCGGCGTGGGGGAGCGCACCCGTGAGGGCAACGACCTCATCGTCGAGATGGAGGAGGCCGGGGTCCTCGGCCAGACCGCTCTCGTCTTCGGCCAGATGGACGAGCCGCCGGGCACCCGCCTGCGCGTCGCGCTGTCGGCCCTGACGATGGCGGAGTACTTCCGCGACGTGCAGAACCAGGACGTGCTGCTCTTCATCGACAACATCTTCCGGTTCACCCAGGCCGGCTCGGAGGTCTCCACGCTGCTCGGCCGCATGCCGTCCGCCGTGGGCTACCAGCCGACCCTGGCCGACGAGATGGGCGTGCTCCAGGAGCGCATCACCTCGACGCGTGGTCACTCGATCACCTCGATGCAGGCGATCTACGTGCCCGCCGACGACTACACCGACCCGGCGCCGGCGACGACCTTCGCGCACCTCGACGCGACGACCGAGCTCTCGCGTGAGATCGCCTCGCTCGGTATCTACCCGGCCGTGGACCCGCTGACCTCGACGTCGCGGATCCTCGACCCGCGCTACATCACGCAGGACCACTACGACACCGCCGTGCGCGTGAAGTCGATCCTGCAGAAGAACAAGGAACTGCAGGACATCATCGCGATCCTCGGTATCGACGAGCTCTCCGAAGAGGACAAGATCCTCGTCAACCGCGCTCGCCGCATCCAGCGGTTCCTCTCGCAGAACACCTACGTCGCCAAGCAGTTCACCGGCATCGAAGGCTCGACCGTGCCGCTGACCGAGACCGTCGAGGCGTTCACGAAGATCGCCGACGGCGACTACGACGACGTGCCCGAGCAGGCGTTCTTCATGTGTGGTGGCCTGGACGACGTCGAGCGACAGGCCAAGGAGCTGGCGAAGTAACCGGCGGCTCGTCGAGCGGCCCGCACCGGATCGGTGCGGGCCGCTTTGTCGTGTCTGGGTTTGTCGTGTCTGGGCCGATTGTCGGACCGGCCGCACCCAACTGGACGATCGTTCATGAATTAACTTGCAGGGGAAGGAAATTCAAAGCCGTCCTGTAGACTCGTCCGCACTGACGCCGCGGGGAGGGGATGACGCCCGCGCGCGCGATTCGAGAGGGAGGGTTCGGCGAGGATGAGTTCCGCGAAGCCGGTGCAGCGACGTCACGGTCGGCGCCACATCCACCACCCACGACCCGACGCGGTCGTCGGCAGCAACGACGTCGTCGTCGAACGCTGGGAGATGGAGCCCCTGCTGGCTCGTGTCGAGACCCAACTCGCGGATCCACAGCCGAGCGCGGCCATCGCCATCGGCTCGATCAACGTCGACCACTTCACCCACTTCGGGCGCGGGCGGATCTCGCTGGGCAACGAGCCCGCGCGCACCGGGGTCGAGTGGCTCATGCTCGCCGACGGGGCGCCCGTCGCCTACCGGGCGCAGCTGGCCACGGGTGTGCCGTGGCCGCGCCTGACCGGCGCGGACCTGCTGCCCGAGCTGCTCGGCTGCGCGCAGCGGACCGGCGCGCGATTCGGCTTCCTCGGCGGCACCCACGAGGTGCACGACGGGCTGCGCGAGGTGCTCGCGGCGGACTACCCGGGGGTCGAGGCGGACTACTGGGCGCCACGGCGCTCCGAGGTCGACTCGCCGTCCGGGTCGCGGCAGCTCGCCGCCGACATCGCCGACAAGGGCGTCGACGTGCTCGTCGTCTCCCTCGGCAAGCCCCGCCAGGAGTTGTGGATCCAACGCTACGGTCGCGCGTCCGGCGCGAAGGTGCTGCTCGCCTTCGGTGCGTCCGCCGACTTCCTGGCCGGCAAGGTCGACCGCGCGCCGGAATGGATGCGCGACCACGGCCTCGAGTGGGCCTTCCGCCTGCGGCAGGAGCCGCGGAGGCTCGCGCGCCGCTACCTCATCGAGGGGCCCCCGGCGCTGACGCGGATCGCGCGCGCCCGCAAGCTCTGAGCGACCCGCCCCGACGCGTCGACGACGCACCCGTCGGCGTGCGGACACGCTGGCGATTGTGGGCGTGTTGGTACGTCGTGGCGTTCGCCGACCCGGG
>JAVTVZ010000221.1:0-4316 GCA_032229625.1 Dermatophilaceae bacterium
CACCACCACACCGAAGACTCCCGGCCAGATCCTGGCCGGGAGTCTTTGCATGTTCGCCCCGGGGGCGTGCCCACCGAGTCGGTGCCGCAGCTACGCGTCGCCGTCGCGGTCGGGGGCGGTCTCGTCGAGCCAGCGCCAGCCGTCCTCGGGCGATCGCCACCCCTCCTCCAGCGCACGGTCGGTCAGTGGCCTCAGGTCGGTCTCGGGGTGAAGGGCCGCGAGGTAGATGTCGCCGTCGCCGCTGTCGAGGGCCGCGAGGCGCCGCGGTGCGCCGCCGCGGCGCAGCTGCCGAGCCAGGGCGAGCAGCAGGTCGGGGGCCGGATACTTCGCGGCGGAGGCGTAGGTGAGCGTCAACGGCTCCCCGTCGACACGCAGGCTCGCCCGGACGGTGACCTCTCGGGCGGCCGCGGCCGGCGTCTCGCGCACCGACTCGCCGGTGAGGTCCTCCACGGCGAGGTCCTCCACTACGAGGTCCTCCACGGCGAGGTCCGCCACGGTGATGTCGCGGCCCGTGATGCGGGCGCACTCGGCGACCTGGGCCCGGACCGCGTCGGCGTCCTGCTCGATCTGGCCCTCGACGCAGGTGAGTGCGCGCGGCGTGCCGGCCTCCAGGCTGCTCATCAGCACCGCCGTGTGATCGACCGGGCCCGGGGTCTCGGCGAGCGCGTGCAGGACGGCGTCCAGCCCTGGCTCGTCCGGCTCGTCCGTGCCCCATACCCCGGCCGCGCGCAGGGCCTCGACGTGACGCAGTGCCGTGGTCCGCTCGTCGGCGCTCAGTGCCATTGAGCTCCGTGCTGTCGAGCTCAGTGCTGTCGAGGTGGGTGCTGGTGAGGTGAGTGCCGGTGAGGTGATCGGGGGCGGTGGGGGTGGGTCCGCCGTCGCCGCGGGGTCCATCGCGGTCTCGGGTGGCGCGGTCGCTCGGGCGCGCTGTCGGCGCCGGATCCACGGCGCGAGCAGGCCGACGGCTCCCAGGGCGAAGGCCAGGACGGCTGCCGCGGCATATAAGAGGCCCGGCATCGTCAGACAGAAGGCGCCAGCCACGAGGAATCCCAGGGCGATCGACACCTCGGCGCGGCGGGAGAGCGGGCCGGGCTCGTCGGGCTCCATCGCAGCATGCTCGCACCCCGCCGGCGTGCGGGGGCCGTCCACGTCGGGACGGTCGCGCTCCGCGGTCGTAGCCCCTCATGGGGCCCGCGTGGGCCCGGACCGGTGACGACCCTTGTCCAGTAAATACGGATATGTTACTTTAAAACAGTCAAACTGTATAAATAAATGGTGTCGCGGGAGCCGCGGCGACGCCCGGCGAACCGTCCGGACGCGACCTCGGCGACGACCGCCCGGCAGGCCTCGCTCGCCGCGCGGACCTTCTGCCCTCCGCACCCGCTCCTCATGCGATCACCGCAGGTCACCAGGAAGGACCTAGCCATGAGCATCGCCCAACGCAGTGCGACGACTATCTGGGAAGGCTCGCTGAGCCGCGGCACCGGCACGATCACCGGGCAGACGGGGGCGCTGCGCGACCTCGACGTCACGTGGGCCGGTCGCACCGCGGCGCCGGAGGGCAAGACCAGTCCGGAGGAGTTGGCGGCGGCGGCGCATTCGTCGTGCTTCGCGATGGCCCTCGCCCTGCGCCTGAGTGAGGCGCAACGCCCGCCGCAGCGCCTCGAGGTCACCGGCGAGACCACGCTCGACGGGGTCGACGGCCTGCCGACGATCGTCAGCTCGCATCTGACCGTCATGGCCCGTGTCGACGGACTGGACTACGCCAACTTCCGACAGATCCTCGACGAGGCGATCGAGCTCTGCCCGGTGTCACGGCTCTTCGCCGGAGCGCACATCGAGGTCGACGCCGTCCTGCTCGAGGAGACGTGAGCACCGCCCCCTCCGGGCATGAGGCGACCCACCGCGGGAGTTCTGCGGTGGGTCGTCGAGTGCTCGGGGCGGCGGCGGCGTCAGAGTCGGATCTGCTGGGCGAGGCGACGCCACAGGGGGCCGTGCTCGTCCGGTGCGCCCTGGCCGAAGCACAGGCCCGCCGCGAAAAACAGCGCGCCGGCCATCGTGTGGGCCACCACGGCCGTCTCGGTGCGCACGCAGGCCAGCGCGATGGCGCACGCCAGCAGGCAGACGCCGACGAGACGGCAGAGTCGTCTGCGCGACCACGGGTCGTGCATCCGCTCGGCCAGGTGCGGGTCGGCCCGCTCCAGCGCCAGCTCGATCTGTCGCAGGGTGCGCTCTTCCTTCGGATCCAGTGCCATGACGACTCCTCCTTCGGCCACCCCCCGCGTCCACATTCTACCTATTTATCACAATTTTTACTAGACTCTGCGGTACGCTCATCCGGACCGCGCCCGGCAGTTTCGGGTGGCGGCGGAGCCGGCCGCGTCGAGCAGCTGCGCGCCAGGGCCGGTAGGCGCCGGAGTCGCGACGCGCGGGCGCCCGGTCGGACGGAGTTTGTCCATGGATCTACGTAATAATGGAGCGATGAGGACCTCGCTCGTCTCCGATCCCGAGAGCCTGCCCTTGGGCGATCGTCGCCTGGAGGTGTTGCAGCTCTTGCGGGGCAGCGACCGGGCGCTGTCGGTGGTCGATGTCGCGCAGTCGCTGGGCATCCACAAGAACACCGCGCGCATGCACCTGGACGCGCTGACCGGCGACGGTCTCGCCGAGCGCGCCAGCGAGCCGCGCGCGACGCCCGGCCGCCCCAAGATGCTGTATTCGGCACAGGGCCCGGACGTCGGAGGTCGCCGCGGCTTCCGCATCCTCGCGCAGATGCTCACCGGGCTCGTGTCGGGCCTCGGCGACGGGGAGGCGCTGGCCCTCGAGACCGGCCGATCCTGGGGTCGGCACCTCATCGAGCGGCCCCCGCCGTCGCGGCAGGTCGACGACGACGAGGCCGTCGCCCGGCTCGGCGCCATGCTCGACGACCTCGGCTTCCGCCCCGAGGTCCGGCCCGCCGAGGACGGGGTCGAGGTGCGGCTGCACAACTGCCCCTTCCGCGAGGTCGCCCTCGAGCATCCGGACGTCGTCTGCGGGCTCCACCTGGGCATGCTGCAGGGCGCCCTGGAGGAGGTGCGCGCGCCGCTGTGCGCGACGTCGCTCGACCCCTTCGTCGACCCGTTGACCTGCGTCGCTCGCCTGAATCCGCGTCGCTCCTGACGCGCGGGCGTCGCGCCGGCCTCGTGCGGGCTGCGCTCGGTCGGTGCGCTCAGTCGGCCGCCGGCTGTGAAGCGACCAGGGGCGCGTCACCGGTGAGCGGCCCGACGACGGCGGCACCGCCCGGTGAGCCCAGGGGGCGGTCCTGCCCGGGCAGGGCCTCCTCGAAGAAGTCCGCGTTGTCCCGCAGGTAGCCGCTCCACTGCCCCGGCAGGTCGTCCTCGTAGTAGATCGCCTCGACCGGGCACACCGGCTCGCAGGCGCCGCAGTCGACGCACTCGTCGGGATGGATGTAGAGGGAGCGCCCGCCCTCGTAGATGCAGTCGACGGGGCACTCGTCGACGCAGGCGCGGTCCTTGACGTCGACGCAGGGCTGCGCGATCACATAGGTCACGAGGGGTTCCTCCTCTGAAGGGGACGACCATGAATACACGGTCTTGGCAGTTTAAACTAGCTAGATCGTCCCTTCAATGCCTGTCCATGGCGGCGCCTGTCGATGGCGGCGCAGCGCAAGGGCGCGGGCGACGTGAGGTCGTCCGCGCCCCCGCGTCCCTGCGGGTGTCGGGTCGATGGGCCCGGGTCTGTTGACCGACGGCTCTGTTGACCGATGGCCGGAGCGGGACGCCGGTCAGGCGCCGGAGCCGGCCATCTGGCGCCCGGTCTCGAGATACGTCTTCATCCCCGCGAGCACCCACGGCCAGCCGCCGCCACCCTGCGTGGCGTCGCCGGAGCCCTCGACGTCGCCCGCGGTGTGCCGCGCGCCGGTGCAGTCGTGGGTCAGGGTCAGGCCGGTGAGCGGGCCGTCGTATTCGGTGAGTTCCCAGGTCAGCGTCGTCTCCTCGGAGTGCCAGGCGGCGACCCACGTGTGCACGAGCCGCCGCGGCGGATCGGCCTCGATCACGCGGCCCGTGACCGCGACGTCGCCCATGCCCATCTCCCTCATCTGCGCGGTCGTCTCGCTGCGGTAGTCCCCGTCCGCGACGAGGTCGTAGAAGACCTCACCGCCGTAGCCGTACTTGGTGCTGAACTCCGGGCTCGTGATCGCGTCCCACACCCGCTGTGCGGGCGCCTCGATGTAGACGCGGAAGACCTGCACGGCCGGGGCCGGGCGCCCGCTGCCGTCGGTCATGTCGCCGGTCATGTCGCCGGTCATGTCGCCGGTC
>JAVTVZ010000222.1:0-2929 GCA_032229625.1 Dermatophilaceae bacterium
GGGGCTCCTGGGCCGGCCCCGAGCGCAGCGGCGTGCGAGCGGACGCGCCGACGGACTTCAGGAGACACCGATGGTGACCCACCCCGACCGTCCCCGCAGGATGCACGTGTCGATGCTGGCCGCGATGGCCAACCCGTCGTCACAACGGCTGGACAACTGGCACCTGCTGGACGACGCGACCCAGCAGCTCGCCGCCGTCCACCGCGCCGGCCTGGACATCACGAAGGAGAAGGCCCGCGTCGAGCGCCTCATGGAGCGGCTCGGCTCCTACGAGCGCTTCTGGCTGTATCCGGGCATGAAGACCCTCGACGAGCTGCGCGGGCTGCTGCGCACGATGGACACGGCGTGGCTGTCGGCCAAGACCTCCAAGGCGGTGCGGCTGCTCGCCGAATACGGCGACCGCGCCGCGCTCTTCGACCCCGAGCGCAACCTCGAGGACCAGGAGCTCGTGGCCCGCGCGGCCAGCCAGCAGTTCTTCACCGTGCTGCTCGCCGACGACTCCCCCGTGACGGCCCCCGAGGGCCTCGCAGGCGCGCTGCGGGCGCTGCGCCGGCCGGAGGACACGACGTTCTACGAGATCCTCGTCGTGCCCAGCGTCGAGGACGCGATCACCGCCGTCGCGCTCAACGGCGAGATCCAGGCCGCGATCATCCGCCACGACCTGCCGCTGCGCTCACGAGATCGGCTGCCGATCATGACCCAGCTGCTCGGCGTCGAGACGATGGAGGTGCTCACCGACCGCACCTACGACTGGGTCGAATGCGGACAGTGGATCCGCGAATTGCGGCCCCGGATCGACCTGTATCTGCTGACCGACGAGTCGTTCGTCGTCAGTGATCAGGAGGGGGCCGACCTCTACGACCGCACGTTCTACCGGCTCAACGACGTCACCGACCTGCATTCGACGGTGATCGCGGGGATCCGCTCGCGCTACCGGGCGCCGTTCTTCGACGCGCTGCGGGCCTATGCCGCCTCACCGGTCGGGCAGTTCCACGCGCTGCCGGTGGCGCGGGGGGCGAGCATCTTCAATTCCAAGACGCTGCAGGACATGGGCGCGTTCTACGGGCGCAACATCTTCATGGCCGAGACCTCGTCGACGTCCGGCGGGCTCGATTCGCTGCTCGCGCCGCACGGGGCGCTCAAGGAGGCGATGGACAAGGCCGCCGTCACGTGGAATTCGCACGCCACGTATTTCGTCACCAACGGCACGTCGACGGCCAACAAGATCGTCGTGCAATCGCTGACGCGACCCGGCGACATCGTGCTCATCGACCGCAACTGCCACAAGAGTCACCATTACGGGCTCGTGCTCGCCGGCGCCCAACCCGTCTATCTGGATGCCTACCCGCTGCCGGACTACGCGATCTACGGGGCGGTGCCGCTGCCGAAGATCAAGCAGGTGCTGCTCGACCTGGAGGCCGAGGGCCGCCTCGACAAGGTCCGGATGCTGCTGTTGACGAACTGCACGTTCGACGGCGTCGTCTACAACCCGCTGCGGGTGATGGAGGAGATCCTCGCGATCAAGCCGGACATCTGCTTCCTCTGGGACGAGGCGTGGTTCGCCTATGCGGTGGCCGTGCCGTGGATGCGCCAGCGCACCGCGATGGTCTCCGCGCAGCGCCTGGAGGAGCGGCTCGCCAGCCCGGGATATGCCCGCGAATACGAGCTGTGGCGCGAGTCGATGCAGGATGTGCCGCGCAGCGAATGGGCCCGGCACCGCCTGCTGCCCGATCCGCAGACCGCGCGCGTGCGGGTCTATGCGACGCATTCGACACACAAGTCGCTGTCGGCGCTGCGGCAGGCGTCGATGATCCACGTGCGCGACGAGGACTTCAATCGGCTCGCGGCCGACGCCTTCGACGAGGCGTTCCTCACGCACACCTCGACGTCGCCGAATCAGCAGCTGCTCGCCTCGCTGGATCTGGCGCGGCGGCAGGTCGACATCGAGGGATTCCTCATGGTGCGGCGCGCCTACAAGATGGCCCTGGCCTTCCGGCAGCGGGTCGCCGCCGATCCCCTCATCAGCACGTGGTTCTCGATCGTGCCCGAGAGCGAGCTCGTCCCGACCGAATACCGGGCCTCGATGCAGCCGGGCCGGCGGCACGGCACCGAGATCGGCCGGTGGAACGAGGCGTTGCAGCACGACGAATTCGTCCTCGACCCCACCCGCGTCACCCTCGACATCGGGCGCACCGGCATGAGCGGCTACGACTTCCGCGAGGACGTGCTCATGGGGCGCTTCGGCATCCAGATCAACAAGACGTCGATCAATTCGGTGCTGCTGATCTTCACGATCGGCGTCACGTGGTCGAGTGTGCGCTTCCTGCTCGACGTGCTGCGCCGGGTCTGCGAGGACCTCGAGCGCGAGCAGCTCGCCGCGAGCCGCGCCGAGCGGGCGCTCTTCGAGCGGCAGGTGCACCGGCTCACCCGCGACCTGCCGGCACTGCCGGACTTCAGCTCGTTCGACCCGGCCTTCCAGCCCTGCCCCGGATCCCGCGACGGCGACATCCGCCGCGCGTTCTACGCCGGCTACACCGACGAGGACCGCGAATACGTGCCGCTGAGCGAGGCGGCGATGCGGGTGCGCGAGGGGCGTCGGCTCGTGTCGGCGACCTTCGTCGTGCCGTATCCGCCCGGCTTCCCCGTGCTCGTGCCCGGGCAGGCACTGTCCGCGGAGATCGTCGACTTCCTCATCGGCCTCGACGTGCACGAGATCCACGGCTACCGCCCGAGCCTCGGGCTGTCCGTCTTCACCGAGGAGGCGCTGGCGCGCTACGACCACGGCGGGCCCCGCCCCTGGGAGCCCGCCGAGACGACGGGGTGACAGGCCGGTCCGCGTCGAGCGTGGCGCACGGCCGGGCGCCACGTCGGGCTACGCGCGGGCCGCCAGCCCCTGGTCCAGCGTCCAGAGATGGACGTCCTGGCGCCG
>JAVTVZ010000222.1:3029-4219 GCA_032229625.1 Dermatophilaceae bacterium
GCGACCGGGCACCGGGATGAGGTTGCACAGGACGCTTGTGTCGATGAAGTGGACGGCCATCAGTCGATGCCCAACAGGCGCCGGAATTCGGAGAAGTCGGAGTCGTCGGGTGCCGGTGCCGGACGAGTGAGCTCGTCCTTCGTCACCGCCTGTCCCAACGTCCCGCGCGCCATGGCCTGCTCATAGCCACTCAGCCGCGACAACCGCTCGATCCGACTCCTGCCGTCGTCGCCCCTGAAGGCGACGTACACGCGCTCGTTGAGTTCGCCTTCGGCGGCGTCCAAGAGCGCGGGACTGTGCGTCGTCACCACCACCTGCGTCCCTTCGTCCTGAGCTGCCGTGCGGATGAGCTCGAGGACGCGCTCGGCCTGCGACGGATGCAGGCCGTTCTCGAGCTCTTCGATGACGATGCAGATCGGACCGGGCACATCGACCACCGGCACTGTCGCCGGGGAGTGATCGACATCAAGACCCCGTCGGGCCGTGAGCAGAGCCGTGGCGATAGCGGTGAAACGCAGCATGCCATCGCTCATCTCGCGGGCCGGTGTGAAGTGCGACCGATCGGCCGGTCCCTCGACGAGACCGAACATGACGTCACCGAGGCTCGACGTCACGAAGTCGATCCCCGTGATGGCCTGACCGGCGACCGCCGCCACGAGACGCACCACACGCTCGAACCCTGCAGGATCTGACTGCTGCAGCCGGTGAAGCGCGGCAGAGAGATTCTCACCGGAGCGCCGCAATTCGACGTCGCGGCCGAGGGCATAACCGCGCATGAGTTGGGGGACCGGGTCGAGATGGAAGACACCGCCGAGGCATTCCCTGACGGCGAGCACTCCCGCGAGCACAGCCCGCCCGGCGGGCTCCTCGTCGTGGACGAATGCCTGCACCTGCCCCAGAAGTGCCCTGTTATCACGCAGCTGATACCTGGGATTGCGCCCTCTGCGTCCGTTGTGGATCTCCGTCGTCAGACCGACGCTGTCCGGTTCGGCGGGGCACGTCTGGTACAACCAGCGATCCTCCACGACACCTGACTCGACTGCCGGAGCAGGACCCCAGAGGGACTCGCTGCGGATCCGGACGCGGGGGGTGACCTCCACCTCGATCCGCCACACCCATTCCCCGGCGTCGTCACCGATCGCGCAACCGATGGCAAAGGCGTCGTCACCGTGCGGCACACAGCCCAGAAG
>JAVTVZ010000223.1:0-16664 GCA_032229625.1 Dermatophilaceae bacterium
GCGCCGGTGTCGGTGGCCACGAGCCGCACCGTGCGCCCCGGGCGCGGGACGACCGGCGCGCCGCCGGCCGCCTCCTCGGCGGGGATCAGCACCCGCAGCACCTCGTCGACGCCGTCGGTCGCGAGTTCGGAGTCGATCGGCGTGCGCGCGCTGCCGTCGGGGGCCGCGGTGAGCTCCACGTCCAGTCGGCTCATGCACAGCGTGTGGGCGAGTCGCCGCGCGGCGTTCGGCTCTGACGCCGTGGTCGCGGCCCGCGCGAGCGTGTCCACCGCTCGCGCGCCCGCCGATCGGACGGCGGCGACCAGGTCGACGGGCGCGCCGGCCGGCACTTCGGGGGAGGCTGGTTCGCTAGTCGGGGGTGTGGCGGTCGCCGGTTCGGTGGCCAAGGCTTCGGCGGTCGCCGGGGCGCCGGCCGGGAGCGTGGCGGTCGCCGGTGCGGCAGCCGCGGGCGAGGCGCCGGCGGCACCGCGGGGCGGTTGCGCCGCGGCGTCCAGCGTCTCCCGCACCCGGCTCAACAGATCCTCGAGGCGTCGCCCCGGGCGGGTGGGCACCGGCGTGTCCGGCGCGATCCGCGCCGCGAGGTCGCTCAGTCGCTCGACGTCGGCGCGCAGGGACCGCAGGTAGGCCTCGTGGGGCAGCAGGGTCACGGTGGGGCTCGCCATCGACTCACCCTAACGATGCCCCCAGCCGAGGGCGCGCGGTGCGGCTCAGGCCTGCTCGTCCGGCGCGCTCGCGGGCCGCCCGGACGTGCGCGCCGCCGCGTCCGCCGCAGTGGCTGCCGCCGCGTCTGCCGCCGCGTCCGCCGCCGCGTCCGCCGCAGTGGCTGCCCCGGCATCCGCCGCACGGCCCGCCGTCGTGGCCGCCACCGCACGGGCTGCCGCCGCAGCGACCTCAGCGCCCGCCGCCGGCTCGACGCTCGGCACGAAGGTCTGCAGGTCGACGGCCTCGACCCTCGGGCGCTTGGCCGTGCGTCCGTCGCCGGAGCTGCGGCCGGTCAGGTGGCGGCGGATCCAGGGCGCGAGGTGCTCGGCGGCCCATTCCCGGTTGGCGGCCAGGGTGCCCAGGCGGGTCAGCGGCTGCGCCGGCGGCAGCGTGTGGTCGGCGCCCTCGACGTCGAAGCCGAGCGTCCACGCCGCCTGATCGGCGACGAGCCGGTGCCCGCGGGTCGAGAAGTGGATCCGGTCCGGCGCCCACATCCGCGCATCCTGCAGGTCGCGCGAGGTCCACAGGTCGACGACCCGGGCACCGTGTCGCTGGGCGATGCCCCAGACGTGCGCAGTGAGCTCGGCCATCCGCGGGTTGACGCGGCCGACGAGCGGCGCCCAGCCGATGTCCGGCGCGGACACCATGAGCACGTCCGCGCCCGTCTCGCGCAGTCGCGCGACCGCCGCCTCGAGACCGTCGGCGACCTCGAGGATGCTCACCCGCGGGCGCAGCAGGTCGTTGCCGCCGGCGGAGATGCTCACCAGGTCGGGGGTGAGGTCGAGGGCGGCCTCCAGTTGGGGGCCCGCGATGTCGGCGAGCAACCGGCCGCGGACGGCGAGATTGGCGTAGCCGAAGTCGAGACCCGCCTCGGTGTTGCGCCGCGCGAGGCGGGCGGCGAGCCGGTCGGCCCAGCCGACGTAGACGTCGGGGTCGGCGCTCGAGGCGTCCATGAGCCCCTCGGTGAAGGAGTCGCCGAGGGCGACGTATCGCTGCCACGTGCGGTCCTGCGTCCACATCTGTCTGCAACCCCCTGTCGGTGACGTCCGCCGGCGATGCCGTCTCGAGCGACGAGGTTACCAGCGGGTAATGCCGGCCTGCGCCGCGACGAGGGGCGGGCCGGTCCGTCGGCCACCGGTGCTCCGCGTCGCGGAAGGCAGGAGTGAATTCGACTCGGCGACATAGTAATCGGCTCGGTTTGCGACGAGTGAATCCGATGATCGGCCCTGATCAGGCCCATTGTGCGCAGCGCCCGGGGGTGCGACATATGCCGGTAGCGGCGCTCTTCACAGAATGGTCGCCGGCGGTCTCATCATGGAAGAAGTTCGGTGCCACGTCGTTTGGTGCTCTCGTGCCCGGGCAATGGCCCGGTGAGGGTCGACGTCGGCTGCGCCCGCGAACGGTGCAGGGCGCCGGTGCGCGCAGTCGCGGCCGGTGCGCAGGAGCCGGCGGCGCCCTCGCGACGTGCCGCTCGACGAGGAGTGGCAGCGGACGACAAGGAGCACACCATGGCTGACCAGCGATTCGACCAGGATCACACCGACCGGGATCACGTCGACCGGCAGCGTATCGACCAGGATCACGCCGACCGCGAGCACCTCGACCACGATCGTCGCGACACGGATCGGGTCGACACGGATCGGGTCGACGCAGATCGGGTCGACGCAGGTCGGGTCAATCAGGACCAGGTCGACCGGCTGCGCCCGCTCTACGACGCGACCGTCTACGGCGAGGGTGGACACAAGATCGGCCGCGTCTCGCAGGTCTATCTCGACGACCGCTCGGGGGAGCCCTCGTGGGCGACGGTGTCGACCGGATGGTTCGGCACCAAGGAGACCTTCGTGCCCCTGGACGACGCGCGGATCGAGGGCGACCGCATCGACGTCCCCTATACGAAGGAATTCGTCAAGGATGCGCCGAATATCGACGCCGAATTGCACCTGGACGGCACCGAGGAAGCGCAGCTGTATCGCTACTACTCCAAGTCCTACGACGACGACGCCGCCGGCCCGGGCGCCGCGGAGCGGGGCGACCACCGCGAGCACGCCGCCGGTCTCGACCACGACCGGCACGACCACGACCGGCACGATCACGACCCTCGCGATCACGACCACGACCGTGAGCGTCACGGCCTCGACCCTCGCGACCATGACCGTCACGACCATGACCGTCGCGACCATGACCGTCGCGACCATGACCGGCACGACCTCGACCCTCGCGACCAGGACCGTCACGATCACGACCGTCACGACCGTCACGATCACGACCGTCACGACCGGCAGCACCGGGAGCACGACCTCGAGGCGGACGGTCGCGCGCCCATCGGTGTGGCTCCCGTCCGCGGCGGGCACGACGAGGCAGCCCCGGTCGATCGGGGCGACGGGGACGCGCGCGTCGGGGCGGCGTCGGGCCACTCCGAGCGTCGGCTGCGGCTGCGCAAGCACATCGTCACCGAGCAGGAGACGGTGACCGTGCCGGTGCAGCGGGAGGTCTACACGATCGAGCCGGAGCCGGGTCAGGAGCAGGACGTCCTCGACGACCGCGGACGGGGCACCGCGGATCGAGGTGTCCAGGAGCGGATCGACGAGCGCCGCGACGGGCTGACCGACGAGCGGCGCGACGGACGCTGACCCGACGCTGACCCCGCGCTGAGCGGCTGACGACCCAGGGGCCACGTCTGCGCCTACGTCCGCGACGTGGCCCCTCGGCGTCGGCGTCGATATCGGGCCGGCGCCCTCGTCGGCGCCCCGTCGGCGCCCCCCGTCGGCGCCCCGTCGGGCCGTCCGTCGGGCCGTCTGGGGCGGCGATCTCACGCCTCCGGCGGGCATTCGGTGAACTCTCAGCTTGTGCGTGCGCGGGCCGACCGAGTCGGTATGCGCATGGCCTTCCGGCACTGGCCGGTCCTGCTGAAGCTCTCCGCAGCCTTCGGCCTCATCATGGTGGCACTCGTCTCCTCCGTCGTCGTCGTCGAGCGACAGTTCCAAGCGGTGGAGACGCAGGTGACGCAGCAGCTCGGCGCACGGTCCGTGCCGAGCCTGGAATACATGGCCGGCCTGAGCTACCACGTGCCGCTCATGCGCGTGCACATCTACCGCTACGCCTTCTTCACCGACCCCGCGCGGCGGGCGAAGATCAACACCGAGCTCAACGAGACCTACGCCGCGATCCAGGGCGACCTGTCGCACTACGAGAGCGTCCTGGGCTCCGAGGCGGACCGGGCGTCCTTCACGACCCTGCAGGGCAAGCTCGAGGAGTATTGGGGCTGGGTCGGCAAGACCCGTGACGTCGTCGCCCGCGGCGGCTCCAACGCCGAGATCCAGCAGACGATGGCGGCCTACACCGCCCTCTACGGCGAGATCCAGCAGCTCATGCAGTCGATGATCGCGACGAACGCCCAGGAGGCCGCCGGCGGCGTCGACAGTGTCGTGGGGTCGATCTCCGAGAGCCGGACGGCGCTGCGCGTCGCCGTCATCACCGCGGCCGCGATCTCCGTCGCCTCGCTCATCGTGCTGCTCCTCTCGCTCGCGCTGCCGCTGCGCCGCATGGCCGGCGATCTGCGGCGCCTCGCCGAGGGGCGGATCGACGAGCAGCCCGCTCCCGCACCCCGGCGCGACGAGATCGGCGTCGCCGAGCGGGCCGTGCACGAGACGTCGGAGTATCTGCGTGACATGGCGGCGGCGGCTCAGGGCATCGCCGCCGGCGACCTGCGCCGCCAGGTCCGGCCGCGCGGCGACGACGACGCGATGGGCCACGCGTTCACCGGCATGCTCGCCAACCTGCAGCGCAGCGTCCGCGCGATCGGTGCCGGTGCCGGCGAGCTCGTCGGCGCCTCTCACGACCTCGACGCCACGAGCGGCCGGCTCGACCGCAGCGCCGGAGCCGCGGCGCAGGACACCCGCAGCGCCGCGGACTCCGTGCAGGTCGTCAACGACGGCATCCAGACCGTGGCGACGTCGGCGCAGGAGATGGCCGCGACCGTGCGGGAGATCTCGCTGCAGACGTCCGCGATCTCGACGATGGCCGGTGGCGCCTCCCAGGCCGTCGACTCGATGACGGCCGCGGCCGAGCGGGCCGACGAGATCGTCGCGATGATCGCCCGGATCGCCTCGCAGACCAACCTGCTCGCGCTCAACGCCGCCATCGAGGCGGCCCGCGCCGGCGACGCCGGGCGTGGCTTCAGCGTCGTCGCCGACGAGGTCAACAAGCTGGCTCGCCAGACCCAGCAGGCGACCGAGGAGATCGCCGGCATGCTCGGCGAGGTCCGCACCCATGCCTCGACCGTGAGCATCGCGACCCGCGAGGTGCAGGACGCCACGTCCGCCGTCGCCGGAGCCGTCGAGGAGCAGAGCGCGACGACGTCGCAGATCGTGCACCACATGGACAATGCCGCCCGCGGCTCCTCGGAGATCGTCACGAGCACGTCCTCCAGCGCCGCGTCGGTGTCGGCGGCGCAACGCGAGGCCGAGGCCGTGCGCCGCTCCGCCGAGAGCCTGTCCCGGGTGGCCGGGGAGCTGCAGGCCACCGTCGCCGGCTTCACGGTCTGAGCCGCCGACCCCCGTCGGCGACACGCGCGACACGCCGGCGACACGCACGACGGTCCGACGACCCGCGACCGATGACGAGAGGGGCCACACCGACCGGTGTGGCCCCTCTCGCGTCGCGCTGTCGCGCTCCTGGATCCGTCAGGCGGTGCCGCCGCCCTCGGCGGGCTTGTCGTGCCCGCCGGAGGTGCCGACCCGCGGCGCGGCGAGGTCGGCCTCGTCGATGCCGGAGTGCGTGCCCTCGTCCTGGGTGGCCGGGCTGCCCGAGAGCTCGGGCCGCTTCTGGCCGGGGGTCTGCGCGCGCAGGCTGCCGGTGCTCGGGCCGGTCGCCGGCTCGGCCGCCACCGCGGTGTCGGCCGGCCCCGCGGACTCGTCCGCCGGCTCGAACCACACGCCACCGAGCTTGGGCAGCGTCACGAGCGCCGAATACGGCTGCCCGTGCCACGGCACCTCCTCGGCGACGACCTGGCCGAGGTTGCCCACGCCCGCGCCGCCGTAGTCGACCGAGTCGGTGTTGAGCACCTCGTGCCACACGCCCTTGCGGGGCAGGCCGAGCCGGTAGTGGTGGTGCTCCGAGCCCGAGAAGTTCGCCACCGCCGCGATGACCGGCCGCTCACCGGACTCGTCGGGGTGCCCGAACCGCAGGTAGGAGTAGGTGTTGCCGCTGGCGTCGTTGGCGTCGATCCAGCTGAAGCCCTGCCAGTCGTTGTCCAGCTCCCACAGCGCCGGCCGCGAGGCGTACAGGTGGTTGAGGTCCTTGACGAGCTTGTGCATGCGCCAGTGCGGCTCGTGGTCCAGCAGCCACCAGTCGAGGCTGCGGGCGTCGGCCCACTCGCTCTCCTGCGCGAATTCCTGACCCATGAAGAGCAGCTGCTTGCCCGGGTGGCTCCACATGAAGGAGTAGTAGACCCGCAGGCCCGCGAGCTGCTCCCAGCGATCGCCGGGCATCTTGCGCAGCATCGAGCCCTTGCCGTAGACGACCTCGTCGTGGCTGATCGGCAGGCAGAAGTTCTCGCTGTAGGCGTAGACCATCGAGAAGGTCATCTCGTGGTGGTGGTACTGCCGGTAGATCGGCGACAGCGACGCGTATTCGAGCGTGTCGTGCATCCAGCCCATGTTCCACTTCAGCCCGAAGCCGAGGCCGCCCATGTAGGTCGGCTTCGTGATGCCCGGCCAGCTCGTGGACTCCTCGGCGATCGTCACGACGCCGGGGTAGCGGCGGTAGACCGTCGCGTTCATCTCCTGCAGCAGCTGCACGGCCTCGAGGTGCTCGCGGCCGCCGTACTGGTTGGGGATCCACTCGCCGTCCTCGCGCGAGTAGTCCAGGTAGAGCATCGAGGCGACCGCGTCGACGCGCAGCCCGTCGATGTGGAACTCCTCGATCCAGTACGAGGCGTTGGCGACGAGGAAGTTGCGCACCTGCGGGCGCCCGAAGTCGAAGACGTGCGTGCCCCAGTCGGGCTGGTCGCCGCGTCGCGGGTCCGGGTGCTCGTACAGCGCCTGGCCGTCGAACTTCGCCAGGGCGAACGCGTCCTTGGGGAAGTGGCCCGGCACCCAGTCGAGGATGACGCCGACGCCGGCCTGGTGGAGCCGGTCGACGAGGTAGCGGAACTCGTCCGGTGAGCCGAAGCGCGACGTCGGCGCGTAGTAGCCGGTCACCTGGTAGCCCCACGACGGACCGTACGGGTGCTCCATCACCGGCAGGAACTCCACGTGCGTGAAGCCCAGGTCGGTGACGTAGTTGACGAGGTGCTCGGCGAGGTCGACGTACGAGCTGCCCTGGCGCCAGGAGCCGAGGTGGCACTCGTAGACGCTCATCGGCCGGTTGTGCGGCTCGATGTTCTTGGCGCGCTCGGCCATCCACTCCTCGTCGGCCCACGTGTAGTGGGACTCGTCGACGACCGAGGCGGTCGCCGGCGGGCACTCGGTGTGCCGGGCCAGCGGGTCGGCCTTGCCGCGCCAGTAGCCGTCGGCGCCGAGGATCTCGTACTTGTACGGGGTGTTCGCGCCGATGTCCGGCACGAAGAGCTCCCACACGCCGGTCGAGCCGAGCGCGCGCATCGGGTAGGCCTGGCCGTCCCAGCGGTTGAAGTCGCCGACGAGGCGGATCGCGCGCGCGTTGGGCGCCCACACCGCGAACGACGTGCCCTGCACCGGGCCCATCTGACCCTCGTAGGTGTGCACGTGCGAGCCGAGGACCTTCCACAGCTCCTCGTGGCGACCCTCACCGATGAGGTAGAGGTCCATCTCGCCGAGCGAGGGCAGGAAGCGGTAGGCGTCGTCCTGGCGGTGGGTGATGCCGTCGCCGTAGGTGACGAGCAGCCGGTAGTCGCTGACCTGCACGTCGTCGAGCTGACGGACCCAGACGCCCTCGTAGTCGTGGTCCATGTCGTGGACCGAGCCGTCCGGCAGCTCGATCTGGACGGTCTGGGCCAGCGGCCGCAGCGCGCGGATCGTCACGCCGCCCTCGAACGGGTGGGCGCCGAGCACGCTGTGCGGGTCGCCGTGACCGCCACGCACGAGCAGGTCGAGGGTGTGCGGGTCGACCGGCAGCGGCGCGGAGTGGTAGCTCGGCGCCGCCTCGGCGGCAGGGGAAGCCTGGGAAGCCTCGGCGACAGGGGTGGCAGGGGCGGCCGGGGCCGCCACGGGCTCGGTCACCTCGACGAATTCGGCGGCTTCGGCGGGAGCGGGGTCGGGGGCGGGACTGGGCTTCTTCGAGGTGGCCATGAGCGAGGAGCTCCTCTCGTCGGGGTGGGCCGGCGGCGGAGCCGTCGGGTGATGCGGTGCTGCCGGAGGGACGGGGGAGAGCACCGACGCGTCGGCCGGTGTGGGTTGCGGATCGCAGAGCCGCTCGACCGCGGCGATGGGGATGCCGAGCCAGGTGGGGCGATTCCGCGCCTCGTAGACGACCTCGTAGAGGGCCTTGTCGAGCAGTAGCGCGTCGAGAAGCGTAGTCGTGTCGGGGTCGGAAAGGAGGCCTGTGGACCGGGCAGTACCGCCGCCCCCGACGACGGAGGCATACCCGTCGAGGAAGGCCTGCGACGCGGCCTGCGCCCACGCCCGCGCCGGTGAGGCGACGGCGCCGGAGGTCGGGCCGTCGGCCGCGCCCGGGCCGCTGCCCTGCTCACGCTCGACGGAGCCGGCGGCGTAGTCGAAGGACCGCAGCATCCCGGCGACGTCGCGCAGCGCGAGGTCGGGGGCGCTGCGCTCGGTCAGCGAACGCAGCGGCTCGCCCTCGAAGTCGAGCAGCACCCAGCCGGTCTCGCCGTGGCCGGGCACGTGCAGCACCTGCCCCAGGTGATAGTCGCCGTGCACGCGCTGCAGCACCGGCCAGGTGCCGGCGGCCGCGCGCGCGAAGGTCGCCTCGATGCGCTCGGCGTGCGCCTCCAGCGCCGGCGCCTCGCCGAGCGCGGCGACCAGGCGCGAGCGCCATCCCGCGGCGAGCGCCTCCTGCTGGGCGGGCACGGCGACCGCGGTCGGCAGGACTCGGGCCAGGGTCTCGTGCATCTGGGCCGTCGCCACGCCCAGGTCGCGCGCGGGACCGGAGAAGTCCGCACCGGCCCGGGCCGACTCCAGGGCGACCCGCCAGGCGTCGCGGGTGCCGGGCAGGAACTCCTGGGCGAAGGCCAGGTGCCCGACGCAGCGGTCTGCGTCGCCCGCCGTCGCGCCCGTCGCCGAGCCCGTCGTCGCGTCGGCCCAGTCGCCGACGACGTGGCCGAGGGGCCGCGGCACGAGCGGCGACCCGTCGGCGGCCAGCGCCGACTGCAGCACGACGTCGGGATTCTCGCCGGCGTGCAGCATCCGGAAGACCTTGACGACGACCGGGGCGGGGCGGCCGTCACCGCCCGTCGCCTCGTAGATGATCGAGGTGTTCGACTGCTCGCCGGAGAGCACCGCGGAGGAGACGTAGTCGACGTCCCCGGAGGCCGGGTGCGGGTGGCCGGTGACCGCCGGGTCGGGGGTGTGGCTCGTCGAGGCGTGCTGGGCCTGGGCCCGGCCGCGCACGAGCCGCAGCAGCTCCCGGGCGTAGACGGGGTCGTGCGGCCCGTCGTAGACGTAGCGGGTGCCCAGGACCCCGTGCTCGAGGGTGCCGACGAGCGCGTGCTCGGCGCCGGCCAGCGGCGCCGCCCGGTAGGTCAGCGGCACCTGGTAGACGACCGGATCGCCGGCGGGGCCGTCGTCGCGGACGATGAGCGTCTCGACGCCGACCTCGCCGTCGGGGTCGTCGAGCCGGAAGCCGCCGAGGCGACTCAGCGCCGGCGTGACGCCCTTCGTCGAATACCAGCGCTGGGCGCCCATCCAGCCGGTGAGCAGCTCGAACTTGGTGGGGGACAGGGTCGTCGCGTAGATCTCAGCCATCGTGATCCCCCTGCTTTGCTGCCGCATTCTTCGCCGCGTCCGGTGCGGGCGCCGCGTCCTTGGCGGCCGGGCTGGCGGCCGGGCTGGCGGCCGGGCCGGCGTCCGACCCGGCGGGTTGCTCGGCGTGCCCTGCCTGTGCGGCCTCCGTCGACTCCACCGAGCGGGGGCGACCGGCGCCCCAGTGCGACATGACGGAGCGGAAGCGGCCCGTCGGGGTCTCGGTGACGTGCGGTGGCGGCACGTCGTCCTCCACCGGCTCGATGACCGGCGGTGCCGCGCCGACCGGTGCCGCGCCGGCCGCCGCGGCACCCGTCGCCACCGCCGACGACTCGGCGGCGGGTGTGGCCGTGGGCGTGGGCGTGGCGGTGGCCGTGGGAGTGGCGGCGGCCGCGGCGTCGATCTGCGCCGCAGGCGCCGGCTCGGGGACCGGCTCGACGCGCAGCCAGAAGAAGTCGCGCGAGCCGACGGTCAGCGTCACCGTGCCGTCCGCGCCGACGGTGGGGAACCACGAGCCGCCGAAGAGGTCACGCATCCGCGCCCCCGCGAAGCGCGCGGGCAGCGTCAGCGTGCCCGACTGCGAGCGCGACGACAGGTTGTTGACGCACAGCACCGCCTCGACGCCGTCCTCACCCTGCGGCGAGTCCTGCGCCGAGAGAACCCGCAGGAACGACAGCATCGTGTCGTTGTCGCCGGGCAGCAGCTCGAAGGTGCCCAGCCCGAAGACCGGGTGTCGGGCCCGCACCTGCAGCATCGCCCGCACCCAGTGCAGCAGCGAGGAGCCGCTGGCCATCTGGGCCTCGACGTTGACGTTGTTGTGGTGATAGACGAGCGACTGGATGACCGGCAGATACAGCTTGCCGGGGTCGGAGCTGGAGAACCCGGCGTTGCGGTCCGGGGTCCACTGCATCGGGGTGCGGACCGCGTCGCGGTCGGCGAGCCAGATGTTGTCGCCCATCCCGATCTCGTCGCCGTAATAGAGGCAGGGGCTGCCGGGCAGCGAGAGCACGAGCGCGTGGATGAGCTCGATCTCGGCGCGGGAATTGTCGAGCAGCGTCGCCAGGCGGCGCCGGATCCCGACGTTCGCGCGCATGCGCGGGTCGGAGGCATACCAGCCGTACATCGCCGAGCGCTCCTCCGGCGTCACCATCTCGAGCGTCAACTCGTCGTGGTTGCGCAGGAAGGTGCCCCATTGGGTGCCGGCGGGGATCGGCGGCGTGTCCTCCAGGGCGCGCCGGATCGGCGTCGCCTTCTCCTCGCGCAGCGCGGCGTAGAGCCGCGGCATGACCGGGAAGTGGAAGCACATCTGACATTCGGGCGCCTGCGGCGTGCCGAAATAGTCGACGACCTCGTGCGGCATCTGGTTGGCCTCGGCGAGCAGGATGCGGCCCGGGTATTCCTTGTCGACCATCGCCCGCAGCTGCGCGAGGAACTCGTGCGTCTTGGGGTGGTTCTCGCCGTTGTGCCCCTCCTCCTCGAAGAGGTAGGGCACCGCGTCGAGCCGGAAACCGTCGATCCCCAGGTCCATCCAGAAGCGGACGACGTCGAACATCGCCTCGGCCACGGCCGGGTTCTCGAAGTTCAGATCCGGCTGGTGGGAGAAGAAGCGGTGCCAGAAGAACTGCCGGCGCACCGGGTCGAAGGTCCAGTTGCTGACCTCGGTGTCGACGAAGATGATGCGCGCCTCGCCGTACTTGGTGTCGTCGTCGGACCACACGTAGAAGTCGCCGAACGGCCCCTCGGGATCCGAGCGGCTCGCCTGGAACCACGGGTGCTGATCGCTCGTGTGGTTCATCACCAGGTCGGTGATGATCCGGATGCCGCGGGCGTGCGCCTGGCTGACGAGCTCGGTGAAGTCCACGAGCGTGCCGAATTCGGGCAGCACCGCCGTGTAGTCCGCGATGTCGTAGCCACCGTCGCGCAGCGGCGAGGCATAGAACGGCGGGATCCACAGGCAGTCGACGCCGAGCCACTGCAGATAGTCGAGCTTGCCGATGAGTCCGGTGAAATCACCCGAGCCGGTGCCCTTGGAATCCGCGAAGGCGCGCACGAGCACCTCGTAGAAGACCGCGGTCTTGAACCAGTTCGGGTCGTACTTCAGGCCGGGCTGGGACAGATTGAGCCCCTGCACCTAGAACCTCCTCGCCTGGATGATGTGCACGGGCTCCGCGTCGCGTCCGACGCGGACGAAGTTGTGCGCGCCCCAATGCCACGAGGCCCCCGTGATGAGGTCCTTGGCGACGAAACCGTCGTGCCAGTCCAGCCCGAGCTCGGGCATGTCCAGGTGCACGTAGGTCTCGCGGGTCGTGTGCGGGTCGAGATTGGCCACGACGATGATCGTGTCGTCGGCGCCGCCGTTCTTGTAGCGCTTGGAGAAGCACATGACGTTCTCGTCGTCGGTGGAGTGGCGGCGCCAGTTGCGCAGCCAGTGCAGCGCCTTGTGTGCGCGCCGGATCTCGTTGAGGTGGCGCAGGTAGTCGGCCATCCACAGCTCGCCGGCCTTGTCGCCGCCGGGAGCGTAGTCCTCCCAGTGCCGATTCTTGAACTCGTACTTCTCGTTGTCGATCTGCTCCTCGACGCCCGGCCGCGGCACCGATTCAAGCAGCTCGTAGCCGGTGTAGATGCCGTAGGTCGGCACGAGCGTCGCGGCGAGGGCCGCGCGGATCTTCCAGGCCGTCGGGCCGCCGTACTGCATGTACGGCGTGAGGATGTCGTGCGTCGTCGGCCAGAAGCTGGGCCGCATGAAGTCCGCGGTCTGGGTCGACAGCTCCTCCATGTATTCCTCGAGCTCCCACTTCTGGTTGCGCCAGGCGTAGTAGGTGTAGCTCTGCTGGAAGCCGACCTTGGCCAGCGTCGCCATCATCGCGGGCTTCGTGAACGCCTCGGCGAGCCAGATGACGTCGGGGTGGCTCTGGGCGACGTCAGCGATGAGCCACTGCCAGAATTCGACCGGCTTGGTGTGCGGGTTGTCGACGCGGAAGATCTTGACGCCGTGGTCGATCCAGACCTGAATCACGCGACGCATCTCGGCGTAGATGCCCGCCGGGTCGTTGTCGAAATTCAGCGGGTAGATGTCCTGGTACTTCTTCGGCGGGTTCTCCGCATACGCGATCGTGCCGTCAGCGCGCGTCGTGAACCACTCCGGGTGCGAGGTGACCCACGGGTGGTCCGGCGCGCACTGCAGCGCGATGTCGAGCGCGACCTCCAGGCCCAGCCGCTGCGCCTCGCCGACGAAGAAGTCGAAGTCCTCGAAGGTGCCCAGCGTCGGCTCGATCGCGTCGTGCCCGCCGTCCTTGCTGCCGATGGCATACGGCGAGCCCGGATCCTTGGGGCCGGCGTTCAACGTGTTGTTCGGGCCCTTGCGGTTGACCGTGCCGATCGGGTGGATCGGCGTGAGGTAGATGACGTCGAAGCCCATGTCGGCGACCGCGGGCAGACGCTTCGCAGCCGTGCGCAGGGTGCCGGTGACCCAGTCGCCGGTCTCCTCGTCGCGGTAGCAGCCCTCGGAGCGCGGGAAGAACTCGTACCACGCCCCGTAGAGCGCGCGCTGGCGCTCGACGAGCCACTGGTAGTCCGGGCTCGGGCTGACGTAGTCACGCAGCGGCCGGGCCGTCAGCTCGTAGGCGACCTCCGGCGCGGTCCCCGCCGCCAGCCGCACCTGCGCGGGGCGCTGTGCGTCGCGCAGCGCGGTGATCGCGTCGCCCAGCAGCCGCCGGGCGGCCTCGGGGCGAGCCTCGCCGCAGGTGTCGTCCAGGGCGCGCGTCAGGACGCGGGCGCCCTCCTCGAGCATGAGGTCGACATCGACGCCGGCCTCGACCTTGATCGTCGCGTCGTGCACCCACGTGCCGTAGGGGTCCGACCAGCCCTCGACCCGATAGCGCCACACCCCGACGCGATCGGCGCTGATCTCGCCCTCCCACAGGCTCAGGCCCTCGTTGGTGCGGGTCAGCGGCCGCGTGTGCTGCCCGCCGGTCGGGTCGGTGAGCACCACGGTGGCGTTGACGGCGTCGTGGCCCTCGCGAAAGACCCGCGCCGACAGCGGCACCCGCTCGCCGACGACCGACTTCAGCGGGAAGTCCCCGCCCTCGACGACGGGGGAGACCGCCAGGACGGGGATGCGGCCCATCGGTCGCTGGGGCGCCCACGTGGCCCCCTGGGTCGAGGCGGGGGACAGGTCGGCCGGCCTCGTCGGTGGGTCGGTGGCGTCGTTGTGCGCGGTGCCCGCCGTGGGCTGCACGGGCGACTGGGAGACGTGCTCTGCAGCAGACTGCGATGTCGTGGTCACGGCACCCGACGCTATCGGGTCCACCGCCCCCATGACACCGTGGACCCCGCCCATCCGCCGTGGTCGGCGCGCTGTCTCGCTGGTCGGTCGGTCGGTCGGTCGGGCGTGGCGGGCGCGACCGACCTGTCTCGTTCTCCGCCGAGCGCGTCGCGTCGTCCGCGAGACTGAGGCCGTGAAGGCGATCAGACGATTCCACGTGCGCACCGTCCTGCCCGAGCCGATCGCGCCGCTGGCCCAGCTGGCCGGCAACCTGCACTGGTCGTGGCACGAGCCGACCCGACACCTCTTCGCGACGATGGCGCCGCTGCGGTGGGAGAAGGTCAAGCACGATCCGGTCGCGCTGCTCTCGAGCCTGTCCGCCGGGGAGCTGAGCGACCTGGCCGCCGACGAGGCCTTCGTCGCCCGCGTCCGCGACGCGTCCGAGTCCCTGCGCGCCTACCTGGAGCAGGATCGCTGGTTCCAGCGCTGGGGGGAGCAGGAGCGCGGGCCGGGCAGCGCGGGCGACCCACCGCGGGCGATCGCCTACTTCTCCGCCGAGTTCGGCCTCACCGAGGTGCTCCCGCAGTATTCGGGCGGCCTGGGGGGTCCTCGCCGGCGACCATCTCAAGGCCGCCTCGGACTCCGGCATCCCGATCATCGGCGTCGGGCTCTTCTACCAGACGGGGTATTTCGCGCAGTCCCTCGATCGGGACGGCTGGCAGCAGGAGACCTACCCGGTGCTGGACCCCGACGGCCTGCCGCTGTCGCAGCTGCGCGAGGCCGACGGCACGCCGGTCGTCGTCGAGCTGCCGCTGCCGGACCAGGTGCGGCTGCGGGCCTACGTGTGGCGGGCCCAGGTGGGTCGGGTCCCGCTGCTGCTGCTCGACTCCGACGTGCACGACAACGATCCGGCCGTGCGCGGCATCACCCGGGGGCTCTACGGCGGCGGCAGCGAGCTGCGACTGCAGCAGGAGCTGCTCCTGGGCATGGGCGGGGTCAAGGCGCTGCGGGCGTTCACGCGCCTGACCGGCGGCCCCACCCCGGACGTCTTCCACGCCAACGAGGGGCACGCCGGCTTCCTCGGCGTCGAGCGTCTGCGCGAGCTCGTCACGCAGGACGCGCTGACCCTCGACCAGGCGCTGCGCGTGGTGCGGGCCGGCACGGTCTTCACGACGCACACGCCCGTGCCGGCGGGCATCGACCGCTTCGGGGTCGACCTCGTGCGGCACTACCTCGGGGGCGACTGCGCCGTGCCGGGCGTGCCGATCGACCGGCTGCTCGAGCTCGGCGCCGAGACCTACGCCGGCGGCGACCGAAGCGTCTTCAACATGGCCGTCATGGGGCTGCGACTCGCGCAGCGCGCCAACGGTGTCGCCCGGCTGCACGGCGCCGTCAGCCGCGAGATGTTCGCCGGGCTGTGGCCGGGATTCGACGTCGAGGAGGTGCCGATCACGAGCGTCACCAACGGTGTCCACGCCCCGACGTGGATCGATCAGGGGCTGCTCGTCGCCGCGCGCCGCGCCGCGCCGCGCCACGTCGAGACGGCCGACGACGTCCCGGAGCACGCCGACGCGATCCCGGCCCACGAGCTGTGGGGCCTCAAGCGCGAGCTGCGCGAGCGTCTCGTGGCGATGATCCGCGGCCGGCTGCGCCAGTCGTGGCTCGACCGCGGCGCGAGCCGCGCCGAGCTCGGCTGGACCGACTCGGTCTTCGACCCCGACGTCCTGATGATCGGCTTCGCGCGCCGGGCCGCGACCTACAAGCGGCTCACGCTGATGATCGCCGACGAGCCGCGCTTCCGGGCGTTGCTGCTGGATCCGCAGCGCCCCGTGCAGCTCGTCATCGCCGGCAAGTCCCACCCCGCCGACGACATGGGCAAGAGCCTCATCCAGCAGATCGTGCAGTTCGCCGACGACCCGAGGCTGCGGCACCGCATCGTCTTCCTGCCCAACTACGACATCGGTATGGCCCGTACCCTCTATCCGGGCTGCGACGTGTGGCTCAACAACCCGCTGCGCCCGATGGAAGCGTGCGGCACCTCGGGGATGAAGGCGGCGCTCAACGGCGGCCTCAACCTCTCGATCCTCGACGGCTGGTGGGACGAGTGGTTCGACGGGCAGAACGGCTGGTCGATCCCGACGGCCGACGGCGTCCACGACCCCCACCGGCGCGACGAGCTGGAGGCCGCCGCCCTCTACGACCTCCTCGAGCACAACGTCGTGCCGGGCTTCTACGACCGCGACGAGGAGGGGCTGCCGCAGCGCTGGCTGGCGATGATGCGGCACACCCTGACCCACACCGGTCCCCAGGTGCTCGCGCGCCGGATGGTGCGTGAATACACCCAGCGGCTGTATACCCCGGCGGCGCAGTCGCACCGGCTCATGGTGTCCGACGGCTATGCGGCCGCGATCGACCTCGCGGCGTATGTCGAGCGGCTGCGCGGGCAGTGGTCGCACGTCCGCGTCGACCACGTCGACTCCTCCGGCATCTCCGACCAGCCCCAGATCGGCGACCACCTGCACGTGCGCGCGTTCGTCTCGCTCGGCACGCTGAGCCCCGACATGGTGCGGGTCCAGGTCCTCTACGGGCACGCCGCGGACAACGACGAGCTCTCCGAGGTCGCCTCCCGCGACATGGCGGTCAGCCAGTCCTACGAGGGCGGGCGGCACTCCTTCGAGGTCGCGCTCGACCTGCACCGGACGGGGTCGATGGGCTACACCGTGCGCGTCGTGCCGCACCACCGCGGACTGTCCGACGTCGTCGAGCTGGGGCTCGTCGTCACCGCGTGAGGATCGCCGGCG
>JAVTVZ010000223.1:16764-23887 GCA_032229625.1 Dermatophilaceae bacterium
GGCACGATGACGGCCACGGCCGCGCGGCTGCACCTGACGACGTCCGCGGTCAGCCAGCAACTCGCGCTGCTGGAGCGGGAGGTCGGGCTGCCGCTGCTCGTGCGCAGCGGCCGCAACGTCGTGCTGGCCGAGGCCGGGCACGCGCTCGTCGAGCATTACGGCGCGATCAGCCAGGCCGTCGAGGAGGCCGAAGCGCACCTGCGGACCTTCCACACCGACGTCCGCGGCACGATCGCCATCAGCACCTTCCCCAGCTTCGCCGGTGCGGTGCTGCCGGAGGCGCTCATGGCGCTGCGCCGCGCCCATCCGCGGTTGGAGACGTCCGTGCGCGACGCCGAGCCGGCCGAGAGCGTCGCCGAGTTGCGCGCCGGCGCCGTCGACATCGCCGTCGTCGACGACCTGGAGGAGATCGGCGGCGACGGCATCGTCACCACCGTCCTGGCCCGCGACGAGATCGTCCTGTGCCTGGCGCCCGACGCGCCGACACCACCGGGCCCCGTCGTGTCACTGGGCGCCTACGCCGACAGCCCGTGGGTGCTGGACGCGGACGGCAGCACCTTCGCTCAGGTCGTGCGGCTGGCCTGCCGCGACGCCGGCTTCGAGCCGCGTGTGGTCGCGTCGTGCCGCAACCTGGTGACCTCACTGGGGCTCGTGCGCGCCGGCTACGGCGTGGCGCTCATGAGCGAGCTCAACCTCGGCCCCGCCACGGCCGACCTGACCGTGCGCCGCGTCGACCCGGCCCTGCACCGCACCGTGCTCGTCGCGACGCGCGCCTCCGCCCGGCAGGCCCCGTCCGTGCGGGCCGTCGTCCGGGCGCTGCAGCGCGCCGCCCGCGGCCACCGCAGCGCGCTGCCGCCGGCCTCGACGCAGCGGGCGCAGCGTCTCGTCGGGCCGCTGCCCGCGGATCGTTAAGCGGCGCTGCACAGCACGTCCACGAAGTCGAGATAGACGCCGCGACAAGGCTCTTCCTACCCTGGAAGAGACGACGCGAGAGCGGCCCGCATCCGTGGAGCCGCCGGTGTCGTCGGCCCCATCTGACTGCCGCAACGATGCGCACACCCCGCGCCGCGGCATGCCCACCAGGCACACCCAGGCACCGGAGGTAGTCGTGACGCTCAGCGCGCTGGATCTCTTCTCGATCGGCATCGGCCCGTCGTCCTCGCACACGGTCGGCCCGATGCGCGCGGCGCACCGCTTCGTCCGCGAACTCGACGAGGCCGGGCTGCTGGGGAGCACCGCCCGCGTGCAGGTCGATCTGCTCGGCTCCCTCGGCGCGACGGGCCGCGGCCACGCCTCCGACAAGGCCGTCATCCTCGGCCTGCTCGGCCAGAGCCCCCAGACCTGCGACACCGACGCCGCCGACGACGTCGTGGCGCGGGCCACGCAGACCGGCGAGCTGCTGCTCGGCGGCACCCACCGCGTCGGCTTCGACCGCGCCCGCGACGTCGTGCTGCACCTGCGGGCGAGCCTGCCGGGCCACCCCAACGCGATGACGTGCGCGGCCTTCGACGCGGCCGGCGAGCTGCTCAGCGAGCAGACCTTCTACTCCGTCGGGGGCGGCTTCATCCTCTCCGGGCCCGAGCTGGCGGCCCAGCGGGAGCGCGAGCGCTCCGGCGTCGCGCCGCAGGAGACCCCGCTGCCCTACCCCTTCGCGACCGGCGAGGAGCTGCTCGCCCAGTGCGCCCGGCACGACCTGTCGATCAGCGACGTCATGCTGGCCAACGAGACGGCCCTGCGCCCGGCCGCGACCGTGCGCGCGCAGCTCCTGGCGATCTGGGGCGTCATGCGCGACTGCGTCGAGACCGGCTGCCACCGACCCGACGGGGAGCTGCCGGGCGGGCTGCGGGTGCGTCGCCGCGCGCCGCAGCTGTATGCGCGGCTGCGCGCCCGCGACGCCGACCTCGACCCGCTGTCCGCGCTGGACTGGGTCGCGCTCTTCGCGCTGGCCGTCAACGAGGAGAACGCCTCCGGCGGGCGCATCGTCACGGCCCCGACCAACGGCGCCGCGGGCATCATCCCCGCCGTCCTGCACTACTACGTGCGCTTCGTGCCGGGGGCCGACGAGGACGGCGTCGTGCGCTTCCTGCTGACGGCCGCCGCGATCGGCATGCTCTTCAAGCGCAACGCCTCGATCTCCGGCGCCGAGGTCGGCTGCCAGGGCGAGGTCGGCTCGGCCTGCTCGATGGCCTCCGGGGCGTTGTGCGAGGTGCTCGGCGGCACGCCCGCGCAGGTCGAGAACGCCGCGGAGATCGGTATCGAGCACAACCTCGGCCTGACGTGCGACCCCGTCGGCGGCCTCGTGCAGATCCCGTGCATCGAGCGCAACGCCGTCGCCAGCGCCAAGGCGATCAACGCGGCCCGGATGAGCCTGTGCGGCGACGGCCGGCACACGGTGAGCCTCGACACCGCCATCGCGACGATGCGACAGACGGGCGCCGACATGGCCGCCGACTACAAGGAGACCTCGCGCGGCGGTCTCGCCGTGCACGTCGCCTGCTGACCTGCGCGACGCGCAGTGCCGCACCACAGATGTCACCACAGATGTCAACACAGAAGTCAACACAGATTCGGCCCGGAGATCCCGGGCGAGGCTCGAAAGGGACGGACAACGGTGTCACCATCCACGACCACGACCAGTGCCGCGCGAGGTGAGGGCGGCGCGCCGCTCGCCCCCTGGAGCGGCTTCGACATGGGCTGGACGCTGAGCCTCTTCGGCACCGCGATCGGCGCGGGCATCCTCTTCCTGCCGATCAACGCGGGCGCCGGCGGCCTGTGGCCGCTGCTCATCGTCACCGCCCTCATCGGCCCGATGACCTACCTGGCCCACCGCGGCCTGTCCCGTCTGGTGTGCTCGGCCCCGCGCTCGGGCGGCGACATCACGGTCGTCGTGCGCGACTACTTCGGCGAGCGCGCCGGGCAGCTCATCACCGTCCTGTACTTCCTGGCGATCTACCCCATCGTCCTGATCTACGGCGTCGGCATCACCAACACCGTCGACAGCCTCATGGTCAACCAGCTCGGGTTGCCGTCCGCGCCGCGCTGGCTGCTCTCGGGGGTGCTCGTGGCCCTCATGATGTCGGTGATGATCGCCGGCCAGGCCGTGATGATCCGCGTCACCCAGGCCCTGGTCTACCCGCTCATCGCGATCCTCGCGGGCGTCACCCTCTACCTCGTGCCGTCGTGGCAGTTCGACGGGCTGCTCGCGGTGCCGGCCGCCGGTGACCTGGCGATGTCGGTGTGGATGGTCATCCCCGTGCTGGTCTTCGCGTTCAACTTCTCGCCGGCGATCTCGCAGTTCTCCCTGGCGATGCGCGCCCACTACGGCGAGCAGGCGGCGCCGCAGGCGTCGCGGATCCTGGCCCGCACGACGATCCTGCTCGTCGTCTTCGCGATGGGCTTCGTGTGGTCCTGCGTGCTCGCGCTCGGCCCCTCCGGCCTGGCCGCGGCCCGCGAGGCCAACCTGCCGGTGCTGTCCTACCTGGCGAACGTCAACGGCAGCCCCTTCATCTCCTACCTCGGCCCGGTCGTCGCGATCGTCGCCATCGTCTCGTCGTTCTTCGGGCACTACCTCGGCGCCGCCGAGGGCGCGGCCGGCATCGTGCGCTGCACCGCCGACTCCCGGGGCCGCCGCGTCGACGAGACCCGCCTGCGCCGCGTCGTCGCGGTCTTCATCTTCCTCACCACGTGGGCCGCGGCCATCGCCAACCCGAGCATCCTGGGCCTCATCGAGACCCTCGCCGGCCCGGTCATCGCCTCGGTCCTCTACCTGCTGCCGATGTATGCGATCCACCGCGTCCCGGCGCTCGCGCCCTACCGCGGGCGGATGTCGAACGTCTTCGTCACGGTCGCGGGCCTCGTCGCCGTCGGCGGGATCCTGCTGAGCATCGTGCGGTGAGCGACTTTGCGCAGTGCGGGGGGTGCAGTGCGGGGGGTATGGGGCCGAGAGGTCGGGGTGTACTCCTACCCTGGACGGATGCCGCGAACGCTCGATCTGCCGCCCCCGCTCGGAGCCCACGTCGATGACCAGGGCGCGACGTTCGCCGTCGCGGCGCTGCACGCCACGGGTGTGGAGCTGTGTCTCTTCGGCGACGCCGACGACCCGCAGGGGCCGGAGCGCCGGATCCCGCTGAGCCAGCGGGTGCACGGCATCTGGTTCGACCACGTGCCCGGCGTCGTCGCCGGGCAGCGCTACGGCTACCGGGTGCACGGGCCGTGGCGCCCCGACGAGGGACTGCGGCACAACCCGGCCAAGCTGGTGCTCGACCCGTACGCGCGGGCCATCGAGGGCACGATCAGCTACGTGCCGCAGATCTACGGGCACGCGGTCGGGGACCAGCTCGGCGGTGACCCCAGCGTCGCCGACGACCGCGACAGCGCGCCCTTCGTGCCGCGTTCGGTCGTCGTCGGCCCGGACGACTTCGACTGGGGCCCGCAGGAGTTGCCCCTGGACGAGCGGCGCGTCGCCTGGGTCGACACCGTCGTCTACGAGACCCACGTGCGCGGCGCGACGATGCTCATGGAGGCGGTGCCGGAGCCGCTGCGCGGCACCTATGCCGGCATCGCCCACCCGGCCTTCATCGGGCACCTGAAGCACCTGGGCGTCACGACGCTGGAGCTGCTGCCGGTGCAGGCCTTCGCCGACGAGCCCGCGCTCTCGCGCCACGACCGGCGCAACTACTGGGGCTACAACACGCTCGACTTCTTCGCCCCGCACCTGCGGTACGCCGCGTGCGCCGACCCGGTCGGTGCCGTCGAGGAGTTCAAGTCGATGGTGCGGGCGCTGCACGCCGCGGGTATCGAGGTGATCCTCGACGTCGTCTACAACCACACCGCCGAGCAGTCGAGCTCGGGGCCGACGCTGAGCTGGCGGGGGATCGACGCCGGCACCTACTACCGGCTCGACGGGCGCGGCCACGACATCGACGTCACCGGCTGCGGCAACACCCTCGACACCCGCAACGCGACGACTCTGGCCATGGTGCTGGACTCGCTGCGCTACTGGGTGGAGGAGATGCACGTCGACGGCTTCCGCTTCGACCTCGCCGTCGCCCTGGCCCGCGGGCGCTCCGAGGACTACGACCGCGACCACCACTTCCACATGGCGCTGCGCACCGACCCGGTGCTCGCCCGGGTCAAGCTCATCGCCGAGCCGTGGGACGTCGGGATCCACGGCTGGCGCACGGGGCAGTTCCCGCCGCCCTTCGGGGAGTGGAACGACCGCTTCCGCGACACCGTGCGCACGTTCTGGCTCGCCGACCTCGCCGCGTTCGGCGCCCCCGGGCACGGCGTGCGCGAGCTGGCCACGCGCCTGGCCGGCTCCCAGGACCTCTTCGGCACCGACGACCGCGGGCCCCTGGCCTCGATCAACTACGTCGCCTCGCACGACGGCTACACCCTGGCCGACGCCGTCAGCTACGAGCAGAAGCACAACATGGCCAACGGTGAGCAGAACCGCGACGGTCACGGCGACAACCGCTCGTGGAATCACGGCCACGAGGGCCCGACCCAGGACGAGGAGATCCTCGCCCGCCGGCGCCGCAGCCTGCGCAACCTGCTCGCCACGACGATCCTGTCGACCGGTACGCCGATGCTGCTGGCCGGCGACGAGTTCGGTCGCACCCAGGGCGGCAACAACAACGCCTACTGCCAGGACAACGAGACGTCGTGGATCCACTGGGACCGCGAGCCGTGGCAGGAGGACCTCCTGGAGACGACCCGCTACCTGCTGGAGCTGCGGCGCAGCTACCGCGTGCTGCGACAGGGCACGTTCTTCTCCTCCCACCCCAACCCGGGCGACGGGCGGGCCGACCTGCTGTGGTTCGGGCGGCGTGGGACGCCGATGACGTGGGAGGCGTGGGAGGACCCGCGCCTGCGGGTGCTGCAGATGCTGCTCATCGGCGACGACGTCGCGGCCGACTCGCTGCTGCTCGTCTTCTCCGGCAAGAGCCGCGAGCAGACGGTGACGCTGCCGCGCTTCTCCGACCGCGAGCACTCCTACGAGCTGCTGTGGGACACGAGCTGGGAGCGGCCCGACCCGCGCGGCGGAGGCCTGGTCTCCCCGGAGCAGGACGTGACGCTCGCGGCGACCTCGTTGCAGATCTACAAGGTTCGCTGACCCCGCCTCGGGCGTCGGTACGACGAGCGTCGGCCCGAGTCGATACCGTGGGTGTATGACGGATCCCACCAGTCTGCCCAACTTCCCCCCGCCTGCCGACGAGGCGCCGCTGCGCGGTCTCGTGCTCGATGTGCTGCAGGACGACGGCTTCCGACCCGAGCTCGACGACGACGGCGACGTCAGCTTCAAGGTCGAGGGCCAGCAGCTCTTCGTGCACGTCACCGAGGGCGAGCTGCCCGTCATCCGCGTCTTCGGCCAGTGGCAGATCGCCGACACCCTGCCCACCGACCTGCTCACCCAGCTGCAGGCCGCCAACGACCTGTCGCTGCGCCTGAACATCGTCAAGGCCGGCATCAACGCCGGCACGCTCGTCGTGACGTGCGAGCACATCGTCATGCCGGGTGCCGACGTGCGTCAGCTCGTCCAGCTGAGCTACCAGCTCGTGCTCACCGCCGTGCAGATGTGGCACCAGCTCATGCTGGGCGAGGACGTCTTCGGCGACGGCAGCGGCCGCGCTCCCGAATCGCTCTGAGCCATGTCCGACTTCGTCACGCTCGACGTCAGCGACGGCATCGGCACGATCCGCATCGACCGGCCGAAGATGAACCCGCTCAACGCCCAGGTGCAGGAGGAGCTGCGGCTCGCCGCGCTCGAGGCGTCGGCCGATCGTGACGTGCGGGCCGTGATCGTCTACGGCGGCGAGAAGGTCTTCGCCGCCGGCGCCGACATCAAGGAGATGGCGACGATGTCCTATACGGACATGGTCGACCGGGCCACGGCGCTGTCGGCGTGCTTCACCGCGGTCGCCCGCATCCCCAAGCCGACCGTCGCGGCCGTCGCCGGCTACGCGCTCGGCGCGGGGTGCGAGCTGACGCTGTGCTGCGACTTCCGCATCGCGGCGAGCGACGCGACCTTCGGCCAGCCCGAGGTGCTGCTCGGCGTCATCCCCGGCGCCGGCGGCACGCAGCGGCTGGCCCGGCTCGTCGGCCCTGCCAAGGCCAAGGACCT
>JAVTVZ010000223.1:23987-25960 GCA_032229625.1 Dermatophilaceae bacterium
CGGACCGCACGATCGGCATGACCTCGTTTGTCGAACAGGGCCCGGGCAAGGCACAGTTCGAGGCACGCTAGGCGCATCGCCTCGCCCCGCCGCCGGTGTCACCGGTCGGCGGGGTGTGGCATTTCGCGGGGCCGTCCGCGATGCCCGGGCCACGCAGCGCCACCGCCGGGCGGGCCACAAGCTACCGGCCGGTAATATAGGACCGAAGCGCGGTCGACAGGCCGCCATCACACCCCACGAAGGGCGGACATGAACATCGTCGTCTGTGTCAAGCACGTGCCCGACGCGCAGTCGGATCGCACATTCGAAGCCGGTGACCACACCACCGACCGGGTCTCGATCGACGGACTCCTGTCCGAGCTCGACGAATATGCGGTCGAAGAGGCGCTGAAGATTAAGGAGGCCCAGGGCGGCGAGTTGACCGTCCTGACGATGGGCCCCGCCAAGGCCGCCGACGCGGTGAAGAAGAGCCTGCAGATGGGCGCCGACAAGGGCGTCCACATCAGCGACGACGCCCTCGCCGGCTCCGACGCCATCGCGACCTCGCTCGTGCTCGCGCAGGCGATCAAGAAGCTCGGCTCGGTCGACCTCGTGCTCACCGGCATGGCCTCCACCGACGGCACGATGTCGGTCGTCCCCGCGATGCTCGCCGAGCGCCTCGGCCTGCCGCAGGTGACCTTCGCCTCCGAGGTCGACCTCGGAGGTGGCTCGGTGACGATCCGCCGCGACGGCGACGTCGCCACCGAGGTCGTACGCGCGACGCTGCCCGCGGTCGTCTCGGTCACCGACCAGATCAACGAGCCGCGCTACCCCTCGTTCAAGGGGATCATGGCCGCCAAGAAGAAGCCCGTCGAGACGTGGTCGCTCGCCGACATCGACGTGGCGCCCGACCAGGTCGGGCTCGACGCGGCCTGGACCGCGGTGCTCGACGTGACGAAGCGGCCGCCGCGCCAGCAGGGGCTCATCGTCACCGACGACGGCAACGGCGGCGCCGTCTTTGCCCAGTATCTGGCCCTGCAGAAGTTCATCTGAGTCGACGAGAGGCAAGGAGAGCCCACCATGACCGAAGTTCTCGTGCTCGTCGACCACGTCGACGGAGCCGTCCGCAAGACCACCGCCGAGCTGCTGACCCTCGCCGCCCGCCTCGGGGAGCCGGCCGCCGTCTTCATCGGCGACGGCCTCGACGCCGCGACGCCTGCCCTGGCGCAGGCCGGCGCCCAGACCATCTATGCCGTCTCCGGCGGTGACCTGTCCGACTACCTCGTCGTGCCGGTCGCCGAGGTGCTCGCCCAGCTCGTGGAGTCGGCGTCACCGGCCGCCGTGCTGCTGTCGAGCTCGGCCCACGGCAAGGAGATCGCCGCCCGGCTGGCGATCAAGACCGACTCGGGCCTGATCACCGACGCCGTCGACGTGCGCGCGGGGGAGCGGGGCGTGGAGACGACCCAGAGCGTCTTCGCCGGCTCCTACACCGTCGACTCCGTCGTCACGCGTGGCACGCCGGTCGTCACGGTCAAGCCGAATTCGGTGACGCCGCAGGCGCAGCCGGGCGCCGGCACGGTCCAGGAGGTGACGCCGCAGATCTCCGACGCCGCCAAGAGCGCCACGATCATCGAGCGTCGGGAGAAGCAGGCCAGCGGCCGCCCCGAGCTCACCGAGGCCGCGATCGTCGTCTCCGGGGGGCGCGGCACGAGCGGCGACTTCGCGCCCGTCGAGGCGCTCGCGGACTCACTCGGCGCCGCGGTCGGCGCCTCGCGCGCCGCGGTCGACGCGGGCTGGTATCCGCACACGAGCCAGGTCGGCCAGACCGGCAAGCAGGTCTCCCCGCAGCTCTACATCGCGTGTGGGATCTCCGGCGCGATCCAGCACCGGGCCGGCATGCAGACCTCCAAGACGATCATCGCGGTGAACAAGGACGAGGAGGCGCCGATCTTCGAGCTCGTCGACTTCGGCGTCGTCGGTGACCTCTTCGAGGT
>JAVTVZ010000224.1:0-2863 GCA_032229625.1 Dermatophilaceae bacterium
GATCGCGTCAAGGAAGTCTTGACGGCATGACGACGACTCGACGCCTTCCCCGCTGCCCCGCCCACCCCCCCGTCGACCACGCACCGGCCCACGCACCGGCCCACCGACCGACCCAACGACCGACCCAACGACCGGCCCAGCGACCGACCTGCCGCCGATCCGCGGTCGGTGCACACGCGGCGCCGACTCCGCGGTTGCCGGCGCAGAGCCAGGACTGGGAGGCGTGGATCGCCTACGGGCTCGCGTGGGCGGGCCTCGCCCCGACGTCGGACGGCGGTCGGACGCGCCCCGATGACCAGCAGCTCGATCACCAGGGACTCGATGACCAGCGGCGTGTGGATCGGTGGGCCGCCCCGGCTCGGACCCGCCCTCGGACCCCGGGCTTCGACGAGCGCGCGAGCGCGGCCCGGCGCCTGCGGCTCGTCGGCTATCGCGAGGACGAGCCGGGACCCCGCTGGCAGCGGCTCTTCGAGGCGACGTGGCCGGCCTACCGGGCGTGGTACTGCCACGAGGGCCTCGCCGCGCGACCCACCGTGCGCGAGGCGGTGGGCGCGCTGCGCGAGCACATGCCCGAGCTGGTCCCCACCTACGAGCGGCTCGTCGCGCTGACCGGCGACGACCCGGTCGCGGCGGCGATGCTGACGATGTGGCGGGCGCCGCTCTTCGCCACCGGCTGCTCCCAGGTCGTCGTGTCCGGCGCGGAGCCGGTGCTCGCGCGCAACTACGACTACGACCCGGCGCTCTTCGAGGGGGTCGTGGCGTCCACCGGCTACGGCGGGCGGCGGGTGCTCGGCACGAGCGACATGCTGTGGGGGCTGCTCGACGGCATGAATCGCCGCGAGGGCGGACGGGGCGGGCTCGCGGTGAGCCTGACCTACGGCGGGCGACGCACCCCGCGCGACGCCGCGCCGGGCTTCGCGATCCCGCTCGTGCTGCGCGCGCTGCTGCAGACGTGTGACGACGTCGACAGCGCAGTGGCGCGGCTGCGCCGGGTGCCGGTCGCCCAGGCGTACAACCTCGCCCTCGTCGACTGCCGCGGCGGGCATGCCTCGGTCTTCGTCGCTCCCGGCCAGACCCCGATCGTGTCGCGGCTGGCCGTCACGACGAACCACCGCCTCGACGTCGTCGAGGACCACGCCGGCGCCGAGCGCCTCGACAGCCTCGGGCGCCAGCGGGCGCTGCAACACTGCCTCGCGAGCGTGGGGTCGGCAGATCGGCCCGCAGCCGGGGCCGGCGACGCGGGTGCGCGTCTCGCCGAGGCGCTGACCCGGCCGCCACTGCGGCGGGCGGACTACGACGCAGGCTTCGGCACCCTCTACACCGCGGTGTATCGGCCCGCGCTCGGCACGCTCACCTACCATTGGCCGGACGCGCGGTGGGAGCGCGGCTTCGAGGGCGGCGCGGACGAGGAGAGCGAGTTCGAGACATGGGTGAGCCAGGACCGAGCGATCCGCTGACCTCGCCGGCGACCCGCAGCGCCACCCCCGCGGAGCCGATCGGGGCGGGCTCCCTCGAGACGGGGCCCGTCGAGGCGGGGCCCGTCGGGACGGGGCCCGTCGGCGCGGGGTCGGGCGGCGCAGGGTCGGGCGGCGCGGGGTCGGGCGGCGCGGGGTCGGTCGAGGTGGGCGCCCTCGCGCGCGAGGCCGGGGAGCGGATCGCGGCGCTGGCCACCAGCCCCGATCCCGACGCGTTCGCCGCCCTGCTCAGCCTGTCCGAGCAGGTCGGTGTCGCGCTCGGCGCCTCCGCCCGCACGCTCGCCACCCACGGCTCGTGGAGCCAGGTCGCCGAGCATGCGGGCACGACCAGGCAGGCCGCCTGGGCGCGCTGGCACTGACCGCGCCCCCTTGACCCCGCACCCCTGACCCCGCACCCCTGACGGCTCGCCCCGCGCAGCGGCGCCCCGGCGGGCTCAGTGCCGAGCCGCGACCCGCTTCAGCGCGACGACGTTGGCCTTCATCAGCGAGGCGGAGACCGGGCGCGGCAGCTCGACGGTCAGCGACACGATGTCGGGGTATCGCGTGCCCAGCCACGTCGCGGTGCTGCCCGGATAGGCGGGCAGGACCTTGACGGGCATCCCCGTGATCCGCGCATACTGCGTCGCCCACGGCCCGCCGCGCCCCGCGTAGTCGACGCAGTTGATCGCCTGGTGGTAGGTGACGAAGGCCGTCGGCCGCACGCTGCGCACGAGGTCGCGCAGCGCGACCGACTCCGGCTCGCTCAGCGCCCCCGGACCCGGGTAGTAGACGTCGCCCCGCTTGTGGGCGCGCTTCCAGCCGATGGAGTTGCGGTTGAGGTCGACGCCGCGGGCGTTGTGCCGCGTGTCGGCGGCGGCGCCGTCCGGGTTCGGGTGCCGATAGAGCACGTAGGCGACGCCCGCGGGCGGCGCGGACTTCGCGACGGCGTCGACGATCGGCACCCCCTCGCACTCGTTGCCATGGACGCAGCCGAGCACGACGACCCGACGCCGGGCGGTCGCCAGATCGCCGATGACCTGCACCGTCAGCGGGCGGCCCTGCACGGACCGGCCGATCGTCGTGCGGCCGGTGCCGAGCCGGAGCCGGGGCCGCAGCAGCCGCTCCGTCGCCTCGTCGACGACGCCGGTGACGGGCACCTTGTTGCGCTTCTGGAAGGACTTGACGCGGGCCGTCGTCTCCGGGCCGAAGTAGACGGCCGGGGCGCCCGAGCGTGCCGCCTTGCCGTGGTTGCGCACCTCCGAGGCGCGCAGCGCGGTGTCGATGCTCGCCACGATCGCCCCGACGCTGCCGGGCCGAGCGACGACATCGCCGTCGGCAGTCGCAGTGGTCGCGCGCGCCGCGTGTGACGCAGTCGTCGCGCCGGCCGCAGTGGCCGGGCCGGACGCAGT
>JAVTVZ010000224.1:2963-9921 GCA_032229625.1 Dermatophilaceae bacterium
GCGCCGCGTGTGACGCAGTCGTCGCGCCGGCCGCAGTGGCCGGGCCGGACGCAGTGGCCGGGCCGGACGCAGTCCTCGCGCCGGACGCAGTCCTCGCGCCCGCCGCAGTGGTCGGGCCGGACGCAGTCGTCGCGCCGGCCGCAGTCCTCGCGCCCGCCGCAGCGGTCACGCTTGCCGCAGCGGTCATGGCCGTCGCCGACGACGGCCCGGCGGCGGGGGGTGGCCCCGCCCAGGCCTGCGCAGGGGCGGCCCCGACGCCGGCCGCAGCCAGCGCCAGCCCGAGCGCGCCGCGCAGGGCCGCTGCGCCACCGCGGACCGTCGTGGTGGCCCCGGCGCGGTGGGGTCTCGGGTCGTCGGCGCGGCGCCTGCTCATGTCGCCGGCAGCGACGCGGTCGGGCCGTGGCTGCGCCACGAAGGCAGGCAGGAGGGCAGGCAGGTGGGCGCGAGTCATCGGAGCGGGTCCCTTCAGCTGACCGGACAGGTCCCCCCGGAGCGATGGTGACACCATGACCCGATGAGCCCGACCGCGTCGACCGACACGCCGCACCCCCCCGCCGATGAGGGTCAGCCTCGAGGTGGTCGCTCAGCTGCGTTGGCCCACACCGGACTTCGCCCGGGATGGACGACCGGTGCGTGTGCGACGGCTGCGGCGACGTCGGCCTACACGGCGTTGCTGACCGCAGATTTCCCCGATCCGGTGACGATCACGCTGCCCAAGGGGCAGACGCCGGCCTTCGCGCTCACCGCCGAGGCGCTGGGCGTCGACGGCGACTCGCCGGCCGACGGCGATGCCCCGGACATCGACGCACCGGGCTCCGACGCACCGGGCTCCGACGCACCGGGCTCCGACGCGCCGGCCTCCGACGCCGACCCGGCCGACCCTGATCGCACACATCAGTGGGCGATGGCGGCGGTCACGAAGGACGCCGGCGACGACCCTGACGTCACGCACGGAGCGGTGATCCGGGTCGTCGTGCGGCGGGGCGCGCCGGGCACGGGGGTGCGGTTCGCGGCCGGGCCGGGGGTGGGCACGGTGACCCTGCCGGGGCTGCCGCTCGCGGTCGGCGAGCCGGCGATCAACCCGGTGCCGCGTCGGCTGATCACCGAGCACCTCCACGGCGTCGCCGCCACGCACGGCGTGCCGCCGGACGTGCTGGTCACCGTCGGCATCGACGACGGCGAGGAGATCGCCACCCACACCTGGAACCCGCGCCTGGGCATCCTGGGTGGCCTGTCGGTGCTCGGCACGACCGGGATCGTCGTCCCCTACTCGTGCGCGGCCTGGATCGACTCCATCCATCGCGGCATCGACGTGGCGCGCGCGCTGGGCCACGCGCACGTCGCGGGCTGCACGGGATCGACGAGCGAGCGCGTCGTCACGCAGTTGTATCAGCTGCCCGAGACAAGCCTGCTCGACATGGGCGACTTCGCCGGCGCGGTCCTCAAGCACCTGCGGCGGCACCCGGTGCCGCGCCTGACGATCTGCGGGGGTTTCGCCAAGCTCAGCAAGCTCGCCGCCGGCCATCTCGACCTGCACTCGGGGCGCTCGCAGGTGGACCTGGCGCTGCTCGCGCGGCTGGCCCGCGACGCCGGAGGCGACGAGGCCCTCGTCGAGCAGATCGGTGCGGCGACGACCGGGCTCGGGGCGCTCCAACTCGCCCAGGCCGCCGGGATCCCGTTGGGTGACACCGTCGCCCGCGCCGCCCGCGACGAGGCCCAGGCCGTGCTGCGCGACGCCGACGTCACCGTCGATGTCGTCTGCATCGATCGGGGCGGCACGGTCGTCGGCCGCAGCTGACCGCACCGCCGTCGGCGCGGCCGCTCGTCACGGCCTCGATGCCCCCCAGATCCGCCCGAGCCGTGACGTGCCGTCGTCCACGACAGGCCGTGCGACGGGCCGTGCGACCGGACGTAGCGCAGTTTCGACGATGTCGACGCACCCGACGGCGCGCCCTCAGGCCCCTGAGCTGGGAATTCTCAATGCGCAACACCTCGACATCGTCGAAACTGCGCAACGTGCACCGGGCCCGCCCACCGGGCCGCCCATCAGCCGCCCGTGAGCGGCACAGGAGGCACAAGAGGCACACACAGGCAGCCACCCGCCCCGCGCGGCGGTCGGGTCAGTCGGATCCGGCGCCGCTCGCGGCGCAGTCGTGCCGCTCCCGCAGGGGCGAATACAGGTGGCTGTCGGGGAACGACTGCGCCGCGAGCACGCGCCCCACGAGGATGACGGCGCTGCGCCGCAGCCCGGCGTCGCGCACCTGGTCGGCGATGTCCGCCAGGGTGCCGCGCAGCACGACCTCCCGCTCCTGGCTGGCATAGGCCACGACCGCGGCCGGGCAGTCGGACCCGTAGATCGGCGCGAGCCTCTCGGCGACCTCGTCGGCGGCCTGCGTCGCCAGGTGCAGCACGAGCAGCGCACCCGTCGCCGCGAAGGCCTCGAGCTGCTCCCCCGCCGGCATCGGCGTCGCGCGCCGCGCATAGCGCGTCAGCACGACCGACTGCCCGAGGGTCGGCACGGTCAGCTCGCGCCGCAGCGACGCCGCCGCGGCCGCGAAGGCCGGCACACCGGGCACGAGCTCGTAGTCGATGCCGAGGGCGTCGAGCCGCCGCAGCTGCTCGGCGACCGCGCTGTAGATCGACAGGTCACCGGACTGCAGGCGCGCCACGTCGTGACCGGCGGCGTGCGCGCGCTGCAGCTGCGCGACGATCTCGTCGAGCGTGAGGTCGGCGGTGTCGACGAGCCGTGCGTCCGGCGCGGCGTGGGCGAGCAGCTCCGGCGGCACCAGCGCCCCGGCATACAGGATGACGGGGCAGGTCTGCACGAGTCGTTGGCCGCGCACGGTGATGAGGTCCGCGGCGCCGGGCCCGGCCCCGATGAAGTAGACGGTCACGCGGGTCCTCCTGGGGTGACGCGCGGCCGATCGGGCTGCGCGTCGACATGGTCGGCATCGGTCGGGTGGGCGTCGGTCGGGTCGGCATCGCTTGGGTGGGCATCGCTCGGGTCGGGATCGGTCGGGTCGGCGTCGCGGACGACGCTCCACTGCGTCACGGGCCGGGCGGGCACCCAGCCGGTGAAACCACCGATGGGTTCGGCGCGGGAGACCTCGAGCCGGGTCAGTCGCCCGCCGTGCCGCTCGTGCAGCCGCACGAGCAGCGCCTCGGATTCCAGGGTCACGGTGTTGGCGACGAAGCGTCCGCCCGGGCGCAGCGCGCGCCAGCACGCCTCGAAGACCCCCGGCGCACCCAGTCCGCCGCCGACGAAGACCGCGTCCGGCCGGCCGCCGAGCTCGCCGATCGCCTCGGGCGCGGCTCCCCGCACGACGCGCAGCCCGGGCACGCCCAGGGCGGCGGCGTTGCGCTCGATCCGCGCCGCGCGGTCCTCGCGACGCTCCAGCGCCGCGGCCCGGCAGGTGCGGTGGGCGCGCATCCACTCGATGCCGATGGTGCCGGTGCCGCCGCCGATGTCCCACAGCAGCTCTCCGGGGGCGGGCGCGAGCGCGGCGAGCGTCAGGGCGCGGACCTCCCATTTCGTCAGCTGCCCGTCGCTGTCGTAGGCGTCGTCGGGCAGCCCGGGCACGAGGTGCAGCGGCGCGCGGTGCTCGGCCGGCGGCGCCTTCTCGTGGCCTGCCACGTCGATGGCGACGATGTTGAGGGGTGATCCGGGCTCGGGGTGCTCGCTCGCCCACCTCGCGGCGCGGCCGGTGACCTGCGTCTGCTCGGGCCCGCCGAGGTCGGCGAGCACCGTCATCCGGCTCGCGGGGTGGCCGCGCGCCACGAGCAGGGCCGCGACCTGCGCGGGGGTCTGGGCCCCGGAGGAGAGCACGAGGATCCGCCGCCCCGGATAGAGCAGCGCGGCGAGGGTCCGCACGTCGCGCCCGACCGCAGAGACGACGTCGACGTCCTCGACCGGCCACCGCAGCTGGGCGCACGCCAGCGCGATCGACGAGGGGTGGCTGTGCACGAGAAGTGGGCGATCCCCGACGTGTCGGGCCACCAACCTCCCGATCCCGTAGTGCAGCGGGTCGCCCGAGGCGAGCACCGCCAGAGCCGCGTCGGCGTGCCGGGCGAGGAGCCCGGGCACCGCGGGCGGCAGCGGCGAGGGCCACGGCACCCGGGTCGCGGTGACGTCGGCGGGCAGCAGGTCGAGCTGGCGCCCGGCCCCGATGATGACGTCTGCGCAGGTCAGGGCGCCGCGGGCGGCGTCGGTCAGTCCGGCCCAACCGTCGGCGCCGATCCCGACGAGGTGCAGCGGTCGAGGCGCCGTGGTCACGAGGCGTCCTGGGCGGGGTGGTCCAGCGCGGCGGGCGCGGCACCTGGGCCGGAGGCGGAGCTCGGGTCGGGCGCCGGGACCTGCACGACGACGCCGGGCCCGGCCTCCAGGGGGATGGCGTCGTAGTCGCCGGCGGCGCGCAGCTCCAGCGCCTGCTGCTGCCCGAGCGGGGTGTGCCAGCCCCGCTCGATGGCGTCCATCTGCACGGTGAACATCGCGTCGGCCATCGGTGTGCCCGCCCACACGGCGATCTCGAGGCTGACGATGCCGTGGGTCGTGGCCCAGATGCTCGTCGCGACGGGCAGGGGACCGCCGGCGTCGCGCACGTGCCCGCTGGCGATGAGGTTGCCGACGACACGCAGCGCGGGCCGCATCGACTCCGGCGGCTCGGCGCTGTGCGGCGGCAGCGCCGCGCGCCCGCGCGCCAGGCTGCGGTGGCCGAACATGATCTCGTAGAGCGCGGGGTTGGCCAGGGACCAGGCGCGATAGGAGTAGCCGAGGCGCCGCAGGTCGGCGACGGTGCGGCCGTCGCGGGCGGCCCGGGCCTGCACGGCCGCCAGGCTCGTGTCGGCGTGCCGCACGACGGCGTCGACGAGCTCGGTCTTGCCGCCGAAGATCGTGTAGATCGCATTGGTCGACGTGCCCGTCGCCGCGGCGATCTCGCGCAGCGAGAGTCCGTCGTGCCCGACGGTCGCGATCCGCTCCGCCGTCTGCGCCACGAGCGCGGCGCGTAGCTCGTCGTCGTACGTCTTGGGCCTGACCACCCGCGCCAAGCTAGCATGACAGCGTTCTATAACACCGGTATGATTGGTCACCGGGAGCGGACCGGCCGCCGCCGACCGTGATGATCAGGGGTTGTCACGGCCGGCGGCGGCCTTTCGGTCTCTGCTCGACCGCCGCGCGGATGCGCTCCGGGCGGGGCCGAAGAACCGGACAGACCGGACATGCCAGCCTGTTCGTTGACCTTCCTGGCACTTTCTTTACGGAATGCGGACCAAGCCTGGAATCAATTGGTCAAGACCCCCGCCGGGCCGCTGGCTACGCTGAAAGCGACCTTCCCAGCCTCCCCCCGGCTGAAGGGTCACGCGGCCCCGGTCCCCCCCACCGGGGCCGTGATCATTTCCCGGGACTCTTTCGGCGACGCGGCCCCGTCCCGCGGCACCTCATCGCCGCGGATCGGCTCAGCGCACCGTGATCCCGGCGTCGCGCATCCCGGCCTTGACCTCGCCGATCGTCAGCGCCCCGAAGTGGAAGACGCTGGCGGCGAGCACGGCGTCGGCGCCGGCCTGGACGGCCGGCGCGAAGTGCTCGACCCGCCCCGCGCCACCGCTGGCGATGATCGGCACGGACACCTGTGCGCGCACGAGCGTGATGAGTGCGGTGTCGAAGCCGGCCTTCGTGCCGTCGGCGTCCATGGAGTTGAGCAGGATCTCGCCCGCGCCACGACGCGCGGCCTGCGCGCACCACTCGATGGCGTCGATGCCGGTGCCGCGCCGCCCACCGTGGGTCGTCACTTCGAAGCCGGAGTCGGTGGACCGACCGTCGCAGCAGCGCCGCACGTCGGCGGACAACACGAGCACCTGGGCCCCGAAGCGGTCGGCGACCTCGTCGATGAGCTGCGGCCGGGCGATCGCGGCGGTGTTGACGCCGACCTTGTCCGCCCCGGCACGCAGCAGCTTGTCGACGTCCTCGACCGTGCGCACTCCCCCGCCGACGGTCAGCGGGATGAAGACCTCCTCGGCCGTGTGCCGCACCACCTCGTACGTCGTCTCGCGGTCGCCGCTGCTCGCGGTGACATCGAGGAACGTCAGCTCGTCGGCGCCCTGCTCCCCGTAGCGGCGGGCCAGCTCCACGGGGTCGCCCGCATCCTGGAGGTTCTCGAAGTTGACACCCTTGACGACCCGGCCGGCGTCGACGTCGAGGCAGGGGATCACACGGGTCGCTAGGCTCACAGACCCAAGTCTAAGGACGCCCGCGCGCACGACCCGAGGGAGGCACGTGAGTCGACCCGCCGCCTCCGGCGCCATCGTCCCCCCGGGCCTGCGACTCGCCGCGAGGGTCGCCCGCATCATCGAGCGGGCCCGGTCGTCACCGCCCCGGGCCGGTCGCACGCGCGTCATCGCCATCGACGGCCCGAGCGGATCGGGCAAGACGACCCTCGCCGCGAGCGTCGCCGAGCACCTGACCACCGGTGACGCCGGTGGGCCCGCGCCGCAGGTCGTGCACATGGACGACCTGTATCCGGGCTGGGACGGCCTCGCCGCCTCGGTGCCCCGCCTCGTGCACGAGATCCTCGACCCGCTGGCGCGGGGCCGCGACACCGTCTACCGGCGGTGGGACTGGGGGGCCGGCTGCGACGGCGAGCCCGTCGAGGTGCCGGCCGCGGACTGGCTCATCGTCGAGGGCGCCGGCTGCGGCGCCCGGGCCGCTGCGCCCTACCTGGCGTGCCTGGTGTGGCTCGACGCCCCCGCCGGCCTCCGCCGCGACCGCGCCCTCGCCCGCGACGGCGACACCTACGCCCCGCACTGGGATCGCTGGGCCGCCCAGGAGGCGACACACTTCGCCGCTGAGGCCACCGCCGACCGCGCCGACATCAGCCTCCTGGCGTAGTCGTCGCCCCCTGAGAGCGTCCTGGCGCCGGGCCGGCGGGTCTGGCCTGGCGCCGGGCCGGCGGGTCTGGCCGAA
>JAVTVZ010000224.1:10021-25523 GCA_032229625.1 Dermatophilaceae bacterium
CCTGGCGCCGGGCCGGCGGGTCTGGCCTGGCGCCGGGCCGGCGGGTCTGGCCGAACGCCGGGCGGGCGGGTCGCGGTGCGGGCGATACTGCGGAGCAGGAGCGGGCGCCCGGTCGCATCGGGGCCCCGCCGACGCCACCGGCCCGTCGTGGCCGCCGACGAGAGACGAGCGATCCGTGACGAATTCAGCGACGACCGAGGCGACGCGCGGGGGGATCAGCGGAGGCGGGGGCCGCTCGCGCGCGGTCGTGATCACGGCCGGTGGGGCGGGGATCGGCGCGGCGATCGCGGCGGCGTTCGTCGCGGCCGGGGACCGGGTCCACCTGTGCGACATCGACCCGGACGCGCTCGAGCGCACGACGGCGAGGCTGCGCGGCCTCGCCCCCGCCGCGCGGGAGTCCTCGCTGGACCTCGTCACCGGGCAGGTGTGCGACGTCGCGGACGAGGCGTCGGTGCAGGAGTTCGTCGCGTCGGCGGCGCGGCAGTTGGGCGGCATCGACGTCGTCGTCAACAACGCGGGCGTCGCCGGCCCGACGCTCCCGGTCGCCGACCTGGCCCTCGCCGACTGGCAGCGGGTGCTCGACGTCGGCCTCACCGGCGGGTTCCTCGTGTCGCGGGCGGCGATCCCCCACCTGCGTCGCTCCCCCGCGGCATCGTTGACCTTCGTCTCCTCCCTCGCCGGCCGCCACGGCTACCCCCACCGGGCGGCCTACGCCGTCGCCAAGCGCGGCGTCCTCGCCCTCGTGGAGACCCTCGCGATGGAGCTCGGCCCCGACGGCATCCGGGTCAACGCCATCGCCCCCGGCCTCGTCGACGGCGACCGCATCCAGCGGGTCCTGCGGGGCCGCGCCGAGGCGACCGGCGTGAGCATCGAGGCGGCCACGGCCGATGCGCTCGCCTTGCAGTCACTGCCCTACATGGTCGACCCCGCGGACATCGGCGCCCTCGCCGTCTTCCTCAGCAGCGACGCAGCCCGCTCGATCTCGGGCCAGACCCTCGGCATCGACGGCGGCTCCCGCAGCATCGCCTGACCCGGCGGGCGACACCTCAGCCCAGCACGACGGCGGCGAGCACGAAGCCGAGGGCGACGGTGACGACGATCGACACGGTGCCCGGGATGACGAAGGGATGGTCGAGCACGAACCGTCCGACGCGCGTCGAGCCCGTGTCGTCCATCTCGATGGCCGCGACGGTCGTCGGATAGTTCGGCAGCAGGTAGTAGTTCGCGACCGCGGGATAGCTGGCGAGCAGCGCGACCGCCGGCAGGCCCAATTGCACGAGCAGCGGCATGAAGGCGATCGTCGTCGCCGCGTGCGAGAACATGAGCGGTGCGGCGAAATAGAAGAACACCGCAGCCAGCCAGGGCTGGCTCTGCAACGGGCCGGCGAGCGCGTCCTTGATCGGGTCCATGTAGTTGTTGACGAAGACATTGCCCAGCCACGCCAGGCCCATGATGCAGACGGCGGCCGTCATCCCGGCGCGGAAGGTGCTCTGGGTGGCGATCGCGCTCGTCGGCTTGCGCGCGACGAGGCAGATGATCGCCGCGGTCGTCAGCATGATCGTCATGATCGCGGCGGTCGGGTCCAGCGGCGGCTCCGCGACGAGGCCGAGCTCCTTGCTCGTCACGGTCGCGTAGGCGACGACGGCCACGAGTGCGACCCCGAAGACGATCAGGCCCGGGATCGCGCCGCGCGCCGGGGTGTAGTCACCGCCTGCGGTCGCGCTCTTGGCGACGAGCCCCTGCCTCATCCGCTCCTGATAGACGGGGTCGTCGGCGAGCTCAGCGCCCATCCGAGACGCGACGACCGCCCCGACCGCGCACCCGATGAACGTCGTCGGGATCGTCACCGCCAGGGCCTGCAGGTAGCCGACTCCCAATGGCGCCAACGCCGTCGACACCGCGATCATCGCCGCCGAGATCGGCGACGCCGCGACCGCGACCTGCGAGGCGACGACCGCGATCGACAGCGGCCGCGACGGGCGGATGCCCCGCTCCTTGGCGACGTCGACGATGACCGGGATCACCGAGTACGCGGTGTGGCCGGTGCCGCACAGCAACGACAGCATGTAGGTGACGAACGGCGCGAGGTAGGTGATCTGCCCCGGATGGCGCCGCAGCAGGACCTCGGTCAGGTGCACGAGATGATCCATGCTTCCGGCGAGCTGCAGGGCGGCGACCGTGCAGATGACGGTCATGATGATGCCGATGACGGCCCACGGCACGTCGTGCGCGGCCTGCGTATGCAGTCCGGTCGCCGCGAGCAGGAGCACGCCGGCCCCGCCGGCCAGGCCGATGCCGATGCCGCCGAGGCGGGCGCCGACGATGATGAAGACGAGCACGACGAGCAGGTGGAACCAGATCACCGATAGGCCCCGATCTTCGAGGGTCCGCGCCGCAGAGACGGCGGGGAATGCGACGGATAGCGCCCGACCGGGCGACCTGCGGTGATGTTAGCGACCAGGTATGCCGCCGCACGGCATATCGGCCGACCCGATCGGGAATGCGTCGAATGAATTCCGAAATAGAATCCCGCGCTCCCGGATATCGAACCGGGCACGGATTCGCGGGCACGCAGTCGCGGGCGCGGCCCTCGGGCGCCGCGCCGCCGGGACGACCCGCAGGACCGGCCTCGGCCGGACACGTGCACCGCGCCCCCACGCGGGGCGACAATGGCGCCATGGAACCGGCGGACATGATGGCAGCGGTCGTCACGGGCCTGCAGGAGCGGACCGGGCGCACCCTGGCCCAGTGGCTCGACGAGGTCCAGGAGGCGGGGCTGGACCCGCTGGAGCAGCGGTCGGTCCGCGCGTGGCTGCGCGCCCGGGGCGTGCCGAAGAACTCGCAGTGGGCGATCGCCGACGCCGCCGCCCGCGAGGCCGGCTGGGTGCCGCCGGACGTCGAGGCGTCGACCGCGACGCTCTACGGCGGCACCAAGGCCCACCTGCGGCCGCTGCACGACGCGATCGTCGAGATGACCCACGCCCTCGGGCCCGACGTCGAGGCCCAGCCGCGCGGCACCTACATCCCGCTCGTGCGACGCACCCAATTCCTCGCGCTGGCCCCCGGGCCGCGCGACACGCTGCGGGTCGGTTTCCGCTTCCGCGGCGAGGTGCCCCACGACGACCGGCTGCGCCCCGCCAAGAGCTTCGCGCAGGCCACCCACTGGGTGCACGTCGACGCCGACTGGCTCGACGCCGAGCTGCTCACGCTCGAGCCGCTCATCGCGACCGCCTACGAGCAGAACGGCTGAGGCCGCCGATGCCGCAGCCCGCGCCGACCACCCCCTACCTGCGCTCCCGAGCATCCCGGGCCGCCCGCCGCTCGGCGACGTCACTGCGCGCACGCGCCGGCCGCCTGCGCTCGCGGGCCTTCTTCATCATCCAGTGCGCCATCTCGGCCGCCATCGCCTGGTGGATCGCCGCGGAGGTCGTCGGCAACGCCCAGCCGTTCTTCGCGCCCATCGCCACCGTCGTCGCGCTCGGCCAGTCCTACGGTCAGCGCCTCGAGCGCGTCGTCCAGATCGTCCTCGGCGTCGCCATCGGCGTGCTCGTCGGTGACCTCTTCATCCACGCGTTCGGCTCCGGCTACGTGCAGTTGGCGATCATCATCGTCATCGCCATGGCCATCGCGACGATGCTCGACACCGGTGTGCTCGGCACGACCCAGGCCGGCGTGCAGGCCATCTTCGTCACGCTGCTCGTCGCGCCGTCGGGGATGGCGTTCTCGCGCTGGTCCGACGCCGTCATCGGCGGGCTCGTCGCGCTCGCGGCCGCCACCATCACCCCGGCATCACCGCTGCGCAAACCGCGCCGCCACGCCGCCGGGATCGCCCGCGAGATCGCGGAGGTGCTCGAGACCGCCGCCCGCGCGCTGCGCACCCGCAACCTGGACGACGCGCAGGACGCCCTCGATCGGGCCCGCGCCTCCGAGAAGTCCCTGACGACGCTGCAGACGCTCGCCGACGACGGGCTGTCCGTCGTGCGGTCCTCGCCCTTCCGCCGCGGTCATCTGCCTGCCGTTCAGGCGATCGCCGATCTGCTCGTGCCGCTGGATCGCGCGATCCGCAACATCCGCGTCCTCGTGCGCCGCATCAACACGGCGATCCGCGAGGGCGAGGAGGTCCCCCGGGAGTATCTCGATCTCGTCGACAAGCTCGCCTCGATCACCCGCTCCATGGCCGCCGAGCTCGACCAGCGGCATCTGCCCCGCGAGGCCCGAGGTCAGCTGCGCGCACTCGCCGACCGCTCGGCACACGTCACCGCCCACCCCACCCTCTCGGGCGAGGTGATCCGCGCGCAGGTGCGCTCGACGATCGTCGACCTGCTCATGGTCACCGGCCTCACCCACGAGCGGGCCCTGGCCTACGTGCCGTCCTCGGAGTCGCTCGAACACGACGAGACCGCGGACGGGGCGAGCGGCCCACCCACCACGGACCTGCCGACCCAGGCGCTGCGCCGGATCGAGGAGTAGGGGCCCGACCAGGCCCCCGGCCGCGACCGACGGACCCGGTGTGGGCCGGAGTCGATGGCCGGTCGGGCCGGTCGGGCCGGTCAGCCCGGTCGGGCCGGTCAGCCCGGTCAGGCCGGGTCCGGGCTCCCGGAGACGGGGCCGGGCGGCTCTGCGGCGGAGTGGAACTCGATGAGCGCCGCGAGCCGCGCCGCCATCGCCCGGCCGTGCGCGCCGTCGGCCTTCTGGATCGCCATGACGGCGACGGTGTCGCCGTCGGACAGGTCCAGACCGACCCACGGCGCGCCCCCGCCGAACTGCATCCGCACGACGAGCGGCCAGTCCAACCGCCGCGTCACGAAGAGGTTGCGCACCGTCAGACCGTCGCGGCTCGGGCGCGCCTCGATCATGGAATACCGCCACAGCAGAGCCGAGATCGCGGCCCCGAGCGCGAAGAGGTAGAGGCGGTCCAGCAGCGTCCACTCGGTGCCGGGGATCGTCGCGGCCGCCGCGGCCGACGCCGCGAACAGCACGATCGACAGGGCACGCGGCACCCGAGCCCCCCAGCGGGGCCGGAAGGGCGCGTAGGGGTCGTCGCGGGTCACAACCGGCAGGCCCCGATGTCGGTGACGAGGATGCCGCGAGCACCGAGGGCATAGAGGCTGTCCATGACCCGGTTGATGCCTTGACGGCGCACCATCGAGCGGACCGCCACATACTGCGGGTCGCGCAGCGGCGAGATCGTCGGCGACTCCAGCCCCGGGGTGATCGCGCACGCCTGCTCGACGAGGTCGACCTGCACGTCGTAGTCGACGAGCACGTAGGTGCGGGCCGTCACGACCCCTTCGAGGCGCCGGGCCAGCACGCGCACCCCGGGCAGCGCGGCGTCCTCGCGGGGGGCGATGAGCACCGCCTCGGAGTGCAGGATCGGCGCGCCGAACGGCTCGAGCCCCTGGTTGCGCAGCGTCGTGCCGGTCTCGACGACGTCGGCGATGACGTCGGCGACACCCAGGGTGATCGACGTCTCGACGGCCCCGTCGAGACGCACGACGTCGGCCTCGACCCCGCGCCGGGCCAGGTGCGCCCGCACCAGCCCGGGGTAGGAGGTGGCGATCCGCGTGCCGGCGAGCTCCTCGGTGTCGCGGGCGGTGCCGGGGCGGGCGGCGAAGCGGAACGTCGAGGACGCGAAGCCCAGCGACATCACCTCGACCGCGTCGGCGCCGGAGTCCAGCAGCAGGTCACGGCCGGTGATGCCGGCGTGCAGCGTGCCCGACCCGACGTAGACGGCGATGTCGCGGGGACGCAGGTAGAAGAACTCGATGTCGGCCTCGGCGTCGGTGATGACGAGTTCTTTGGAGTCCCGGCGCACCCGGTAGCCGCTCTCCTTGAGCATCGTCACGGCGGCTTCGGACAGGGATCCCTTGTTGGGGACGGCGATTCGCAGCATGGTCCTGGTTTCTCGGCGGGCAGGGGTGGTCCGGATCGGGGCAAGCGTCTACAGATGCTCGTAGACGGCCTCGAGCGGGATGTCCCGCTCCACGAGCAGCACGGCGAGGTGGTAGAGCAGCTGGCTCACCTCTTCGGCGGTGCGCTGCGGGCCCTCGTGCTCCGCGGCCATCCACACCTCGGCGGCCTCCTCGACGATCTTCTTGCCGATGAAGTGCACGCCGGCGTCGAGCTCGCGCACCGTGCCCGAGCCGTCCGGGCGCTCCTGGGCGCGTCGGGCGACGAGCGCGTGGATGTCGTCAAACGTCTTCACGAGGCTCCACTCTAATGAGCGGTCCGCGGCGGCTCCGGTCGTGGTCGGGCAGCGGACGCCGACCGGTGCGCGGAGCGGCGGGGCACCGGCGCCGCCGCAGCGCCCACCGACGCGTTCGCGCGTCGCTCAGCCCAGGCTGCGCAGCGTGACGGCGGTCGCGACGGCCGCGAGCGCGGCTTCGGCGCCCTTGGACTCATGAGCCCCGGACAGGCCCGAGCGATCCCGCGCCTGGGCCTCGTTGTCGCAGGTCAGCAGCCCGAAGCCGATGGGGGTGTCGGTGTCGACGCTGATCCGCGCGAGCTGGTGGCTGACGACGTCGGAGACGTAGTGGAAGTGCGGCGTGCCGCCCTTGATGATGACGCCGAGCGCGACGACCGCGTCGTGGGTGGCGGCCAGGCGCTTCGCGACGATCGGCAGCTCGAAGCTCCCGGGGACCCGGACGATGGCGGGCTCGGGGATGCCGACCTGCGCCAGGGCACGCGTCGCGCCGTCGATGAGCCCGTCCATGAAGGCGTCGTGCCACGAGGCCGCGACGATGGCGACCCGCAGGCCGCTGCCGTCGACGGAGAATTCGGGGTTGCCGGTGCCGCTCATCGTGTCGTCCTCTTCCTCGTGGCAGCCGCCACGGCGTCCTTGCTCGTGGTGGGCTCTGCTGTCCTATCGGCCCGTTCGCCCTGGTCATCCAGCCCCGCAGCGAGCGCGTGGCCGAGCCGGGCCGCTTTGGTGCTCAGGTAGGCCGCGTTGTCGGGTGTCGCGCCGGGCCCGACCGGGCGGGCGGCCACGACGTCGATGCCGCCCTCGCGCAGCGCCGCGACCTTCGCCGGGTTGCCGGTGAGGGCCTCGACGCGGGTCAGGCCCAGGTCGTGCAGGATCGCCACCGCCGCGTCGTAGTCGCGCGCGTCGACCGGCAGGCCGAGCGCGAGTTGGGCGTCGACGGTGTCGAGCCCGCGGTCCTGCAGCGCGTAGGCCTCGAGCTTGGCCAGCAGCCCGACGCCGCGGCCCTCGTGGCCGCGCAGGTGCACGACCGCCCCGCCGTGCCGGGCCACCAGAGCGAGGCTCTCCTGCAGTTGGGGGCCGCAGTCGCAGCGCCGCGACCCGAAGGCGTCGCCGGTCAGGCACTCCGAGTGCACCCGCACCAGCGGCGGCGAGCCGGTCGCCCGCGCGGGGACGTCCGCGCCGGTGTCGGCGCCGGTGGCGGCGCCGGTTGAACCCCCCGCCGGGTCGTCGTGGACGAGCGCGACGTGCTCGGCGCCGGTGCGCTGGTCCCGGTAACCGTGCATCGTGAAGCGCCCGTGCTCCGTCGGCAGGGTCGTCGTGGCGACGCGCTGCACCCGGTCGTGCCGCCGCCGCCAGGCGACGAGGTCGGCGATGGTGACGACGGGCAGGTCGTCGCGGGCGCCGAGGGCGAGCACCGCGCCGGCGCGCATCATCTCGCCGTCGTCATGGACGAGCTCGCCGATGACCCCGACGGGCGGCAACCCGGCGAGGCGGCACAGGTCGACCGCGGCCTCGGTGTGACCGCCGCGGGTGAGCACGCCGCCGTCGCGGGCGCGCAGCGGCACCAGATGCCCGGGGCGCACGAGATCCTCGGCGCGGGCGTCGGGATCGGCGAGCACCCGCGCCGTGCGGGCCCGGTCGGCGGCGCTGATGCCGGTGGTCACGCCGAGGCGGGCGTCGACGGTCACGGTGTAGGCGGTGCGCAGGTCGTCCTCGTTGCGCGCCACCATCTGCGGCAGCGCGAGCCGGTCGGCGATCGCGCCGGTCAGCGGCGCGCACAGGTATCCCGAGGTGTGCCGGATCGCCCACGCGCACTGCCGCTGCGTCAGCGTCGCGGCGGCGAAGACGACGTCGCCCTCGTTCTCCCGGTCCGCGTCGTCGAGCACGAGCACGCCGCGGCCCTGTGCGAGGGCCTCCAGGGCCTGCGGGATCGTCGCGAATCCCGTGACCGCGGGCGGTGTGTCGGGCGGCGGTGTGTCGCGCGGTGTGTCGGCCACACCCGCGGGGGGCAGGTGCAGGGCGGTCATGCGAGCACCTCCTGCTCGGCGGGGCTGCGGCTCTCCGTCCGCGACGCCCGCAGCCACACGATGAAGCCGTAGACGACGAGCGCGCCGTACGCCAGATACAGGACGGCGCTCGGGTAATACTCGCTGTGCCACAGCAGCGGCACCCCGATGAGGTCGACGGCGATCCAGGCGAGCCAGAAGTCGACCCAGCCGCGCGCCATCGCGAAGGTCGCGACGATCGAGCCGACGAAGATCCACGCGTCGGTCCAGTAGTACCAGCGCGGCGCCGGCCAGGTCGCCCCGACGGCGGCGAAGACCTGCTGGGCGACGAGCACCCCCACCAGCCACACGACCACGTAGGCGATCCGCTCGCGGGCGGTCGCCCAGCGCGGCACGATCGCGGGCGCGTCGGAGCCCTTGCCCTGGCGGGCGCGGTGCCAGATCCACCAGCCGTAGATGCTCGTGAGGATGAAGAAGACCTGCCGGAAGGCCTGTCCGTAGAGCGGGTGGCGCCCCTCGGTCGTGGCCATCGCGACGCCGAAGAAGACGGTGAAGAGGATGAGGTTGCCGATGATCCCGACGGGCCACGCCCAGACGCGGCGGCGCATCCCGCCGATCGCGGAGGCGAATCCGAAGGCGTTGCCGATGATCTCGCGCCAGTAGAGCGGGTAGCCGGCGATGTCGATCTTGGCGCTGAAGAGCGCGCTGAGCCAGTCGGTCATGCGCTGATCTCCTTGTCGGTAGGCGTGTCGGTAGGCGTGTCGGTAGGCGTGTCGGAGGTGGGGTCGGACGGCGTCTCGGGGGCGGCGGCGGTGGCCGTGCCGGAGGGTGGGTCGGTCGCCGCGGGCGCGAGCAGGTGCTCGACATACTTGGCGAGGACGTCGACCTCGAGGTTGACGTGGGTGCCGACGGCCGCAGCCCCCAGGGTGGTCTGCGCGAGGGTCGTCGGGATGAGGCTCACCTGGAAGCCGCCGGGGGTCAGGGCACTGACCGTCAGCGACACCCCGTCGACGGTGATCGACCCCTTGTGCACGACGTAGCGGGCGAGGTCCCCCGGCAGGTCGATCGTCACGACCTCCCAGCGGTCGCCGGGCGCGCGGGCGACGACGACCCCGGTGCCGTCGACGTGGCCCTGCACGATGTGCCCGCCGAGGCGCCCGTCGGCGCGCACGGCCCGCTCGAGGTTGACCCGGCTGCCGGCGCTCAGCGCGCCCAGGCTCGTGCGGCGCAGGCTCTCGGCCATGACGTCGACGCCGAAGACGTCGCCGTCGAGGCGCGTCACGGTCAGGCACACCCCGTTGACGGCGATCGACGCGCCGTGGGTCGCGTCGCTGGTGACGAGCGGGCCGCGCACGAGCAGCACCGCGCTGTCGGCGCCCGGCTCGGCGGCGACCACGTGGCCCACCTCTTCGACGATTCCGGTGAACATCGATGGCTCTCCTTCGCGCTGCGCTGCCTGGTCTGGTCGGTCGATCGGTCGGTGGTCCGTCGTGGGGGTGTCGGCGCTCTGCGCCCGATGCGGTGTCACGTGCGGTGTCACGTGCGGTGTCACTGTCGGTCCACGGTCGCGGGCACCTCGAGGGTGAGACGCACGTCGGGGCCGAGCCGGGTGACGTCGCGCGTGCGCAGCCGCAGGGTCGCGGCGATCGTGCCGATGCCCAGGTCGCCGACGAGGGGCGGCCCGGCGCCGAGCAGGGCGGGCGCGAGGTAGGCGACGATCTCGTCGACGAGCCCGGCGCGCAGGCAGGCCGCGGCCAGCGTCGGCCCGCACTCCAGCAGTACGCGCCGCACGCCCTCCTCCTGCAGCCTGGCGAGGGCCTCGTCAGGCTCGCGGGAGCGCACGAGCACGGTGCGTGCCGCGTCGTCGAGCACGCGCGCGTCGGGTGGGATCGGTCGGCGGCCCAGCACGACCCGCAGCGGCTGGCGGTCGGCGAGGGCGCCGTCGGGCCGGCCCTCGTGGCGCACCGTCAGCGCCGGGTCGTCGGCGAGCACGGTGCCGGTGCCGGTGAGCACCCCGCCGCACCGCGCCCGCAGCTCGTGCACGTCGGCCCGGGCCAGGGCGGAGGTGATCCAGCGGCTCGTCCCGTCGGCGGCGGCGACCCGCCCGTCGAGGGTGGTCGCCGTCTTCCACGTGACCCACGGACGCCCCATCGTCACCGCGCGCCGCCAGCGGCGGGTCAGCGCGGCGGCCGACTCGTGGTGGCGCAGCTCGACGCGCACCCCGGCCGCGCTCAGGGTGTCGGCTCCGCCGGCCGCCGCGACGTGCGGATCGGGCACGGCGTAGACGACGCGGGCCACGCCGGCCTCGACGAGCGCCTCCGCACAGGATCCTGTGCGGCCGACGTGCGCGCAGGGCTCGAGGGTGACATAGCAGGTGGCGCCCCGCGGGTCGTGCCCCGACGCGCGGGCGTCAGCGAGGGCGTCGACCTCGGCGTGAGCGGTGCCGGCGCCGCGGTGGTGTCCGCCGCCGACGAGGCGGCCGTGGGCGTCGAGCAGGATGGCGCCGACCCGCGGATTCGGGTCGGCCTCCGGGCCGCGGGCGGCGAGCTCGACGGCCAGGTCCATCGCCTGCGCGGGCGTCAACGGGGCGAGCGGTCGGACGGCGGGGCCCGCAGCGTCACGACCTGCGGACAGGTCGCCGACCGGCGGGGTGCAGCGTGCGGCGATCGCCGGCGCGTCGTGCGCGGGGCGCTCTGAGCTGCTCATGTGGACTCTTCCGAAGCTCGCGGTCCGCTCGGGGCGGTGGGCCGGGCTCCGGGGGTGCGCGAGGTCGCGCCGACCGGTGTCGTGCCGCGTCGGCGGCGAGATGGTCGCCGCCGGTGCGGGTCGTCGACATCGCCCTCGAGCCGCGCGACGGCGAGCGTCGAGCGGTGCCTGCGGTCTCGCCGCGGGGGCGATCGCGCCTGCCGGGCAGCGGCCGCTCTCGCGGACGCGCCGACGACCGGATCTACCGGTCCGTGCTGCCTCCCATCCGGACTTTCACCGTCGGTCCCGGAATTCCACCAGGTCAACCACGCCGTCCGGTCCTGCGCAGGACCATCGGGCGCGGGTCGCGGACTATCACCGCCGGCTCGGAATTACACCGACCCCGGAGCACGTGCGGCCCAGTATGCCACCGCACACCCGGGGCCGCGGACCGCCCCGTCGCCGACAGCCCCGCACACGGCCGATCCCCTCCTCCTGCGGGGTCGAGTCCGCTACGGGTGGGTGTGCGCCGCGGCGAGGGACCGCAGGGTGGCGATATTGTCCGCGGCGGCCGCGGCGTTGTAGACGGCGGACCCGGCGACGAAGACGTCGGCGCCGGCGTCGGCGCACTGCTCGATGGTGTCGGCGCTGACCCCGCCGTCGACCTGCACCCAGATCTGCCCACCGTGACGGCGGGCGGCCGCCCGCACCTGCGCGACCTTGGGCATCATGTCGGCCATGAAGGCCTGGCCGCCGAATCCGGGCTCGACCGTCATGACGAGCACCATGTCGAGCTCGGGCAGCAGGTCCTCGTACGGTGCGAAGTCGGTGCCGGGCTTGAGCGCCATGCTGGCCCGGGCACCCGCCGCGCGCAGCGCCCGCGCCAACCGCACAGGATCGTGTGCCGCTTCGATGTGGAAGGTGACGCTCCCCGCGCCCGCCTCGGCATAGGCCGGAGCCCACCGGTCCGGGTCGTCGATCATGAGGTGGCAGTCCAGCGGCACGGGGCTCACCGTCAGCAGCGACTCCACGACGGGCAGCCCGATCGTCAGATTCGGCACGAAGTGGTTGTCCATGACGTCGACGTGCGCCCAGTCGGCGGTCGCGATGTCGTCGAGGGCGGACTGCAGGTTCGCGAAGTCGGCGGACAGGATGCTCGGTGAGATCTGCACCCGGCGAACCTACCGCGGCGGCTCGGTCGGCAGGCGCCACGCCTCCGACCGCGTCCAGCACGCAGCCGCCGCGGGCGGTCTCCGACAGGTCTCGACGACCCGGCAGGCCTCGACGACCCGGAGACGATCCGGGCCGGCCCTCAGTCCTCGGCGTCGCGGCGCAGCAGCGCCAGGAACATCGCGTCGGTGCCGTGCCGGTGCGGCCACAGCTGCACCGACGGGCCGACGCCGAGGTCGGGCACGGGCTCCCCCGCGGCGTCGCGGACGTAGGGCCGGGCGTCGAGCTGGCGCAGCCGCGGATGCCGACGCAGGGCGTCGGCGACGACATACCGGGTCTCGGCGGGGTGCGGGCTGCACGTGATGTAGGCGATGAGCCCGCCGGGGCGGGTCGCGGCGACCGCCGAGTCGAGCAGCTCGCCCTGCAGCCGTGCCAGGGTCGCGACGTCGCCGGGCTCGCGCCGCCAGCGCGCCTCGGGGCGGCGCCGCAGCGCCCCCAGACCGGTGCACGGCGCGTCGAGCAGCACGAAGTCGAAGGTGCCCGGCTCGCTCGCGCCGAGCTCACGCCCGTCGCCGGTGCCGAGGTAGACCTCCGCGCCGGCGTCGATCGCCGCGGCGACCGCCTGCTCGACCAGGCGGGTGCGGTGCTCGCTGGAGTCGTTGGCGAAGACGGTCGCCCCCTGCGGGATCGACGCCGCCGCCAGCAGCGCCGCCTTGCCGCCGGGGCCGGCGCACATGTCGAGCCACGTGGGGCCCGGCGCCTCGCGGCGCGGGTCCGCATCGGCCGCCCCGTCCCGTGCGGTGGCCACCTCGGCACCGGCACCTGCGTCGGCGTGGACGTGGGCGTGGGCGTCGCTGTGGTCGGCGGTGGCGACGCCGTCGGTGCTCCGGACGTCGGCGAGCGCGGCCAGGGCGGCGAGGGTGACGAGCTGGGAGCCCTCGTCCTGCACGGCGGCGCGCCCGGAGCGCACCGCCTCGATGCGCGCGGGGTCGCCCCCGTCGGTGAGCACGGCCGCGAGCGGCGAGAGGGTCGAGGCGCTCGCACCGGCGGCGACGAGCTCGTCGACCTCGGACAGTCCGGGCCGGGCGACGAGCGCGACCGTCGGCGGCGCGTTGTCGGCGACGAGCAGCGCCTCGGTCTCCTGCGGCGCCCCGCGGTGCGTGTCGAGCGCGGAGCGCAGCGCCTCGACGACCCAGCGGGGGTGGCTGTGGGCGATGGCCAGGGCGTCGTCGTCGGCGGGGCCACCGAGGTCGCGGTCGGCACCGAGGATCTGCAGCCACTGCGACAGCGACTTCTCGCTCACGCGGCGCAGCACCGCGTTGACGAAGCCGGCCCGCCCCGTCCCGAGCAGCTCCCGCGCGAGGGCGACCTGGCTGTCGACGGCGGCGTAGGCGTCCACCCGCATCCCGAGCAGCTGGTGCGCGCCCAGGCGCAGCACGTCGAGCACGTCGGGGTCGATGTCGGCGACGTCGCGGCCGGCGCCGCGGGCGATGATCGGGTCGTAGCGGCCCCGCAGCCGGGTGGCGCCGTAGACCAGCTCGGTGACGAATGCCGCGTCCCGGCCGGTCAGCCGCGCGCGCCGCAGCCGGCGCGGCAGCTCGAGGTTGGCGTAGGCGCCGTCGTCGATGGCGCGCATCACCTCGTAGGCGACGCGCCGCGGCTCGTCGGCCACCCGCGCCCGGTGGGCAGGGGCGGTGGCGGTGCGGCGGGCCGGGCGCTGGGACCGGTAGTCGCGGCGGTCGGCTCGTGAGCGGCCGCCCTCGCCGCCGGTGCGTGACGCGTTCATGACGTCGGCCCGTCGCTCGTGTCGGTCGCGTCGCTCGCGAAGGTCTCGAAGGTCTCGTCGTCGCCGATCCTGGCGCCGCGGGCCCAGTCGGCCGCCGCCATCGGGCGCTTGCCAGGGGCCTGGACCAGGCCGAGGGCGACGGGCACGGTGCCGGTGCCGACGTGGACGCCGCGTTTGTGCACGTGCACCTGGCCGGGGGCGAGCGGGTCGGCGCTGACGTCGGGCGTCACCGGCCCGAGTTTGATCCGCTGGCCGCGCCACACCGTCCAGGCCCCGGGGGCCGGGGTGCAGGCGCGGACGCGTCGGTCGACGTGGGAGGCGGCCTGCTGCCAGCGCACCCGCCCGTCCTCGACGGTGAGCTTGGGGGCGTGACTGACGCCCTGGTCAGGCTGCGGTCGCGCCTCGATGATCCCCTCCTCGAGGGCGTCCAGGGTGCGCACGAGCAGCCCCGCTCCCGCGTGCGCGAGCCGCTCGAGCAGGTCGCCGGAGGTGTCGTGGGGCCGGATCGCCTCGGTGCACGTGCCGTAGACGGGCCCGGTGTCCAGGCCCGCCTCGAGGCGGAAGGTGCTCGCGCCGGTGATGTCGTCGCCGGCCAGCAGCGCGCGCTGCACCGGGGCCGCGCCGCGCCACTGCGGCAGCAGCGAGAAGTGCAGGTTGATCCAGCCGTGCGCCGGGATGTCGAGCAGCGCGGGCGGGATGAGCCCGCCGTAGGCGACGATCGGGCACGCCTGCGGGGCGAGCTGCGTCAGCCGCGCGACGACGTCGGCGTCGCCCGGGCGCGCCGGCGTGAGCACCTCGATGCCGGCCTCGAGCGCCGCGGCCTTGACCGGGCTCGGCGCGAGCGACCGGCCGCGGCCGGTGCGGGCGTCGGGGCGGGTCAGCACCGCGACGACCTCGTGCCGCGAAGCGAGCAGCGCCTGCAGGCTGACCAGCGCGGGGGCCGGGGTCCCGGCGAAGAGCACGCGCACGACTACAGCCCCTTCCCACCGGTCGCGTGCGGGCTGATCCGCACGATCGGCCCCGGCAGGCCGGCCCACTCGGCGGAGCGGATCGCCTTGAGCGCCTGGCGGCGGGCCTCGCGGTCGAGCCGGTCGATGAAGAGGATGCCGTCGAGGTGGTCGGTCTCGTGCTGGATGCAGCGCGCGAGCAGCTCGGTGCCCTCGATCGTCACGGGCTCACCGTGCTGGTCGACGCCGCGTGCGACGACGCGCAGCGCCCGGGGGGTTTCGGCGACGAGCCCGGGGATCGACAGGCACCCCTCGTCGCCCTCCTGCTGCTCCACGGACAGGTCGAGGTCGGGGTTGATGAGATGGCCGAGCTGCCCGTCGACCCACCACGTGAAGACCCGCAACCCGACGCCGATCTGCGGGGCCGCCAGGCCGGCGCCCGGCGCGTCGCGCATCGTGTCGGTGAGGTCGCGCACGAGGGTGCGCAACTCCTTGTCGAAGTCGACGACCTGCGCCGCCGGCTCCCGCAGGATCGGATCTCCGAAGAGCCGAATGTCCTTGATGGCCACGCGCAGGGCTCCCTCGGTGTCGCGGCAGGTGAGGGCCACAGTCTAGGCGAGCGCCACCCATGTGTGCCGGGGGCATCGCGCCCTCGCGCCCGGGGCGCCCCCTCCCCCGGCTCACCCCTCGATCTCCCCTCGATCTC
>JAVTVZ010000225.1:0-25266 GCA_032229625.1 Dermatophilaceae bacterium
GTCAGGACACGGCGCGTCGGACGTAGAGGGCCAGGCCCTCGACGACGAGGACGACGGCGAGGATGAGCAGGACGATCGTCGTCACCACGTCGAAGGCCATGACGCGCGAGGCGTTGAGCAGGTAGAAGCCGATGCCGCCGGCGCCGACGATGCCCAGCAGCGTCGCGGAACGGATGTTGACGTCGAGCAGGTACATCAGGTGCGCGACGAACGCCGGGGCGGCCTGCCGCAGGGTCGCCGCGAAGAAGATCTGCACCTCGCTCGCGCCGCTGGCGCGCAGGGCCTCCTGCACCCGGGTATCGGTCTCCTCCAGGGAGTCGGCGACGAGCTTGCTGAGCAGGCCGATGGCGCCGACGGCGAGCGCGAGTGTGCCGGCGACACCGCCGAGACCCGTGACGACGACGAAGATGATCGCCAGGATCAGCTCCGGGATGCCGCGGACGAGCACGATGAGCACGCGGAAGGCGGTCTGCACACCGCGGTTGGCGACGACGTTGCGGGCGGCGAGGATACCGATCGGGACGGCCAGGATCGCGCCGAGCAGCGTGGCCGCCAGGCCGATCTGGATCGTCACGAGCATCTCGCTCAGCAGCGTCCCCATGAGGTCGAAGCCGCCGGGCGGGAAGAACTGCGCGAGGGTGGCGGGCAGGTTCGCCAGACCGTAACCGAGCGCCTCCGGGGAGAAACCCGCCCCGAGGAACGACAGCACCGTGAGCGCCAGCAGCGCCGCGACGAAGGTGAACCGGCCGATCCGAGCCGCGTCCCACGGCGGGACGAGCCGATCACGAGTGTCGGGACGGCTCGCGGCCGCCCCCTGGGTGATCCAGCCGGAGGAGACGCGATCGAGCAGCCTCGCGATGCCGGTGCCGCGACGCGCCCCGCGTCCGCCGGACATGATCGCGGTGCGGATCGACCCCGAGGCCAGCTCGACGAGAACGCACAGCACGAGGACGGCCAGCGCCAGCGCCATACCGCGCGGGTAGTTCAGGGTGCGCATCGCGTCGGACATCGCCAGCCCGAGGCCGCCGACGCCGACGTAGCCGAGCACGACGGAGGTGCGCAGGTTGATGTCGAAGCGGTGCAGCGCGGTGGCGATGAGCTGCGGCAGCAGCGGCGGCAGGACGCCGCTGACGATCTGCTGGGCGCGGCTGCCGCCGGCGGCGCGGATCGCCTCCGCGGGGCCGTTGTCGAGGGACTCGATGGCGTCGGCATACAACTTGGCGACCATGCCGACCGAGTGCAGGCCCAGGGCCAGCACGCCCGGCAGGGCCCCGAGACCGAAGATCCGGAAGAAGACGATCGCCAGGATGAGGTCCGGCACCGCGCGGCAGACGACGATGAGGGTGCGGGCGCTCGTGCGGGCCACCGCGCCCGTCGTCGTGTTCCACGCGGCGAGGACTGCGACGGGGATCGACAGGATCACCGAGAGCAGTGTCGCGAGCATGACGATGGCCAGCGTCTGCACGGTCAGCGAGAGCAGCTCGGTCAGGGGCGGGAAGTCCAGGGGGAAGACCCGCGCGGCGAAGGCGCGCGCGTTCGTGGCGCTGTCCGCCAGGCTCGCGACGTTGATGTGCAGCGCGATCATCGACCAGATCGACGCGGCGAGCAGGGCGAGCAGGATGACGGCGGCGCCGATGACCCGCGGGCTCGGCGGGGGCCGGCGCGGCAGGTCCCGACGGGGAGCCTGCGGCGCCTGTGTGGCCAGCGCCATCAGACCGGTGCCGTCAGCGACGAGGCGTCGGCCGGGGCGGCGGCGACGCGGGAGTAGATCTGCAGCGTCTCGTCCTTGCTGATCGAGGCCGTGGGCCGGTCGAGCACGACCCGCCCGGCCTGCAGCCCGACGATGCGGTCGGAGAATTCCAGGGCGGTCTGCACCTGGTGCAGCGTGCAGACGACGGTCAGCTGCTCCTCGCGGCTGATCCGCGTGATGAGCTCCATGACCTGCTGGGCCGAGACGGGGTCCAGGGAGGCGACGGGCTCGTCGGCGAGCAGGATCTTGGGCCGCTGCACGAGCGCGCGGGCGATCGCGACGCGCTGCTGCTGGCCGCCGGAGAGGGTGTCGGCCCGCTGGTAGGCCCGGTCGCCGAGACCGACGCGGTCGAGCTGGTCGAGGGCCTCGCGGCGGATCGTCGTGGGATAGGTCATGAGCGAGAGCCGGGGGCCTTTGAGGGCGCCGAGGGTGCCGGTGCAGACGTTCTCCAGCACCGACATCGAGCCGACGAGGTGGAAGTGCTGGAAGATGAAGCCGATCTCGCGGCGCAGGTGGTGCAGCCGGCGGCCGCTCGCGTGCTCGATCGGTTCGCCGCGCACGATGATCGAGCCGCTCGTCGGCCGGTGCAGGCCGTTGACGTGCCGCAGCAGCGTCGACTTGCCCGAGCCGGACAGCCCGAGCAGTGCGGTGACGCGCTGGGCTTCGAAGGCGACGGTGACGTCGTCGAGGCCGAGGGTGCCGCCGAAGTCCTTCGTGACGTGCTCGAGGCGGATGTCCGCGTACTGCGTCTCGGTGGTCGAGGGCGTCGCGGGGGTCGAGGGGGTCGTGGTGGGGCGCGCGTCGGTCATCGTCCTCAGCCCTTCGCCGCGCAGGCCTGCGCCTTGGTGATGTCGCAGACCGAGCGGATGCCCGCGTAGTCGGCGTCGGTCACCGCGACGAAGCCGTAGGCGTCCTCGGGCAGCGGGCACGTCTCGGTGCTCTCGCACGAGCCGGCGGCGACGAGGGCGTCCTTGGTGCCGCGCGTGAGGATGACGTCGCGGACCTGCTGCTGGGTCGTCGCGTCGAGGGTCGAGGTGTTCATCGCGATCGGTGACCCGGCGATGAGCTCGGACTTCCAGACCGACGTCAGCTCGCCCTTGGTCAGGGTGCCTTTGGCGACGAGCTGGCGTTCCATCGTCTCGTAGGCGAAGCCCGCATCGCACTGGCCGCTCTTGACCGAGATCATCGACGCGTCGTGGCCGCCCGCCATGATCGGGGTGAGGTCCGTCTCAGGGTCGATGCCCGCCGAGAGCAGCCCGGCGCTGGGATACAGGTAGCCCGAGGTCGACGCCTTGTCGACGAAGCACACCTTCTTGCCGCGGAAGCCCGCCAGATCCTTGATCGGCGACCCGGCCTTGACCCAGCCCATGGAGTAGTAGCCGGGCGTGCCGCCCTTCTCGTCGATGAGGGCCCCGACGGGCTCGACCGGGACGCCGCCGTCGCGGGCGATCACGTAGGAGAACGGGCCGTACATCGCCAGGTCGATCTTGCCGGCGCGCTGGCCCTCGATGATCGCGGCGTAGTCGGTGGCCTGCTGGAAGGTGACCTTCTTGCCGGTCGCCTTCGCCAGCTCCTTGTCGATGGCGTCGAACTGGCTCTGCAAGCTCGAGGACTCCTCGTCCGGCACGGCAGCGACGACGATCGTGTCCTTCGCGGCGCCGGTCGCGGCGCTGCCGGCCGTCGCGGCGCTCTCGCCGCAGGCGGCCAGGGCGAGCAGGCCGACCGCTGCCAGGGCGGTCACGGTCAGGGGCCGGGTCAGGGCCGGCCGGGGCGAAGCAGTGGGCATGGTGAACTCCTGGGCGAGGGGATCGCGGCAGGTGCACACCGACCGCGGGACGAGACATCCCCATCCGACCGGCGCGGGCGGACGGCCACAGAACCGCCGGATGAACTCTCGGCCACGCGCGCACGGCCACTTCGTGAGGAGTTCGACGTGCGGTCGCGCACAGGGGCCCGGGTCACCGCCCGGAATGCCGAATCGCCCGGCCCCGCAGCGGGACCGGGCGACGTCGACGCGTCGTCGGGATGGGCCTACTCGTGCCGCAGCACCGCGCGCAGGGCGTCGAGCACGCCGACGTCCTCGATCGTCGAGGGCACCATGGCGTCCTGGCCGTCGGCGATCTGACGCATCGTCTTGCGCAGGATCTTGCCGGAGCGGGTCTTGGGCAGCGCCTGGACGACGTCGATGACGCGCAGGGCGGCGACGGCGCCGACCTCGTCGCGGACGCGCTTGACGAGCTCGGCCTTGAGCTCCTGCTCGCCGGCGTCGTCGAGGTCGATGCCGGACTTCAGCACGACCAGCGCCCGCGGGATCTGCCCCTTCATCTGGTCGGCGACGCCGATGACGGCGCACTCGGCGACCTTCGGGTGCCCGGCGAGGGCGGCCTCGATGGAGCCCGTCGAGAGGCGGTGCCCGGCGACGTTGAGCACGTCGTCGGTGCGTCCCATGACGAAGACGTAGCCGTCCTCGTCGATGTGCCCGCCGTCGCCGGTCAGGTAGTAGCCCTCGAACGTCGACAGGTACGACTGCACGTACCGCTCGTCGTCGTGCCACAGCGTCGGCAGCGTGCCGGGCGGCATCGGCAGCTTCATGCAGATCGCGCCCTCCTCGCCGGGGCCGACCTGGTTGCCCTGCTCGTCGAGGATCTGCACGTCGTAGCCGGGCGTCGGCACGCTCGGCGAACCGGGCTTGATGGGCAGCTCCTCGATGCCGACAGGGTTCGTCGCGATGGGCCAGCCGGTCTCCGTCTGCCACCAGTTGTCGATGACGGGCACCCCGAGCCTGGCGTGCGCCCACTCGTAGGTGTCCGGGTCGAGCCGCTCCCCCGCGAGGAACAGCCGTCGGAAGCCCGACAGGTCGCTGCGCCCCATGAAGGAACCCTCGGGGTCCTCCTTCTTGATCGCGCGGATCGCGGTCGGTGCGGTGAAGAGCGCGGTGACGCCGTACTTCTCGATCGTGCGCCAGAAGGCGCCGGCGTCGGGGGTGCCGATCGGCTTGCCCTCGTAGACGATCGTCGTCGCGCCGAGCAGCAGCGGCGCATAGACGATGTAGGAGTGCCCGACGACCCAGCCGACGTCGCTCGCGGCCCAGAAGACCTGGCCCGGCTGGATGCCGTAGAGATTCGGCATCGACCAGGTCAGGGCGACGGCGTGGCCCCCGTTGTCGCGGACGATGCCCTTGGGCTTGCCCGTCGTGCCGGAGGTGTAGAGCACGTACAGCGGGTCGGTCGCCTGCACCGGCACGCACTCGGCGGGCTCGATCGACGGGTCCGCCATGAGGGTCTCCCAGTCGAGATCGTGCTCGCCGAGCTCGGCCGGTGCCTGGGGGCGCTGCAGCACGACGACCCGCTCGGGGGCGTGCTCGCAGCGGCGGATCGCCGCGTCGATCATCGGCTTGTAGGGGATGACCCGGGTCGGCTCGATGCCGCAGCTCGCGGCGACGATGACCTTCGGCAGGGCGTCGTCGATGCGCACCGCGAGCTCGGCAGGCGCGAATCCGCCGAAGACGACGGAGTGCACCGCGCCGATGCGCGCGCACGCGAGCATCGCGACGAGCGCCTCGGGGACCATCGGCATGTAGATGACGACCCGATCACCCTTGGACACCCCCAGGCTGCGCAGCACGCCGGCGAACTTGGCGACCTGCTCCAGCAGCTCGGCGTAGCTGATCGTGCGGGCCGAGTCGGTGACGGGGCTGACGTAGTGGATCGCCGGCTGCTCGCCGCGACCTCCCTCGACATGCCGGTCCAGCGCGTTGTAGCAGGTGTTCAGCACACCATCGGAGAACCACCGGTAGAACGGTGGCCGTGAGTCGTCCAGGATCGTCGTCGGCGGCTCGATCCAGTCGATGCACTGCGCCACCTCCCCCCAGAATCCTGCGGGGTCCTCGGTGCAGCGGTCATGGACTTCGCGGTAGGCGCCGTTGCTCATGGCACATCTTTACCGACCCTGCCCTCCCCCCGCAGGCGCGAGGGACAAACTCGCCGACGGACCGCCACGATCCGCGGGGAATCGGCGTTCGCAGCGCGCGCGGGTCGCCACGTCCGCTCTGGGCGGAGGCGGTCCCGCGGCCGGCTCGCCGTCGCGCTCAGAGCCGGAAGCGGCGTACCTCCCGGTCGATGCGGCCGGTGACTCCGTCCAGCGATGCCGCGGTCGCGCGGGTCCGCTCGGCGATGTCGCTGGTGCGGCCGGTGGCGGCGGAGACCTCACCGATGCTGGTGCCGATGTCGCGGGTGCTGCGGGCGGCGCGCTCGACGCTGACGGCCATCTCGTTCGTCGTCGAGGACTGCTCCTCGACGGCGGCGGCGACGACCGACTGGTAGTCGTTGATGCGCCCGATGACGGATCCGATCTGCTCCATCGACGCGGTGGCGGTGATGGTGTCGGCCTGGATCGACTCGACCTGGGCGGTGATGACCTCGGTGGCTTTGGAGGTCTCCTGCGCGAGCTCCTTGACCTCGTTGGCGACGACCGCGAAGCCCTTGCCGGCCTCCCCCGCCCGGGCCGCCTCGATGGTGGCGTTGAGGGCCAGCAGGTTGGTCTGCTCGGCGATGCTCGTGATGACCTTGACGACCTCGCCGATCTGCGCGGACGACGCGCCGAGACGCGACACCGAGCCGGTCGTGCCGTGGGCGACCTCGACGGCCTCGGCGGCGACACGCCGGGCCTCGTGGGCGTTGTCGGCGATCTGACGGATCGAGGCGCTCATCTCCTCGGCGCCGGCGGCGACGGTCTCGACGTTGTGGCCGGCGTCCGTGGCGGCCCGCGCGACCGACTCGGCCTGCTGGGAGGCGCTCATGGCGCTGCGGGTGATGCTGCCGGAGACCTCCTGGAGCTGGGAGGACTCGACGCCCAGATCGCGCGAGCAGTCCGCGAGCGCCCCGACGGTGCGGCGCAGTGACGCCGCGACCTCGCCGAGGCGCGCCGAGATCGTCACGAATTCGTCACGCCCCGTGGCGGGCTCGCGCGGCCGCAGGTCGCCGTCGGAGAGGGCCTGAAGGTCGGCGAGGATGTGCGCCGTGCGCGCCCGGATATCACGGGCGAGCAGGATCGCGGCGCCGATCGCCGCGAGCGTGCACAGCACGGTGAGGCCGATGACGACGATCCGCGACCGGTTCGCCAGGTCGGTGAAGTCCGAGGCGGCGAGCACGCGTGCCCGTCCGGCGTCGATGAGGCCGGCCAGGGTCTGCTCGTACGCCTTGCGCAGGTCTCGGTTCGCGCCCAGGCCCGCGGCGATCGCGGCCTGGGCGTCGCGGGGATAGAGCGCCATCTCGGCGTCGAGGGCCTTGTCCCACGCGGTGACCTGCGTCACGAGGCGGTCGACGCCGGCGACCTCGTCGGCGGTGATCGCCTGGGCCCGGGCCTGCGCGAGCGTCTCGTGGGCGCTCGCGCGACGCGTGGCGACCTCCTTGGCGAAGGACGCGTCCCCCTGCAGCAGGAAGCCGCGCTCGTCGTTGGCGATCGCCTTGAGCGTGACGGCCGCGGACTCGAGGCGCCCCAGGTAGGAGCTGGCGGCGACCTGCTCGTCACCGGCGCGCTGGAGCGTCGACAGCAGCATCAGCGTGTATCCCCCGGCCCCGACGAGCGCGATGATCAGCACGATCACCGGGGCGATCATCTTGGCGACGAGACCGGCCGGCAGCCGATCGGTGACGAAGGACTTCATCGCGGCTCCTGCCCGAATGCGCTGATCTGCACACCCGCCCCATCGACCACGACACGCCACCTGAGAGCTCTCTGGACGTCTTCTCGGCGACGACAGCCCGGGCCGCCCGCACCCGGTCGGCGTCCGTCAGCTGCAGTCGAGGCCGAGCTCTCGCAGGGTCTGTGCCGGGGCGAGCCCGCAGCCGACCTCGAAGCTGCCGAGCTGCTCGACCCGCCAGGCCTGCCCGGGGCGACGCAGCAGCACGACGACGGGGTCGAGGGCGGCGGCGTCGGTCGGCACGAGCAGTGCGCTCGCCCAGCGCTGGTGGGCGGTGATCCGGATCGACTGCACGCTGTAGGCCGTGCCCGGCACGTCCGCGACGAGCGCGGAGGCGCGCACCGCGCGGGCGACCGCGCGCTGGGCGGGGGTGCGGGCGGCATCGGCTCGCGGCGCCTGCCGCGTGCGCGCCGCCGCCGACCCGGCCGAGGCCGCTGCAGACCCCGCAGACTCCGCTGCCCCGGGCGCGGCGCGCGTCGGTGCCGCGGCCGCCGCGACTCGCGTGCCGGTCGCGGGCTGCACGGCACCGGCGGCGGGAGCGGGGCCGATGTCGGGCACCGCGGCGATGGCCGCCGCGACGGCGAGTCCGCCGAGCGTGCCCGCGAGGGTCTGCCGAAACCTCATCACGTGTCCTTGCCCGAGGGGACCGGCTGAGGGCGCGCCTGGTCCACTGCCTGCACCTACGGCACGGCGGGGGCCCTCTGGACCACCCCTGCCGTCACGAATGGGCAACGATCCCAGGGGCCCTCGAAGGCGCGCGGCGCATGGCGGCGCCGCAGGCCCTGTCGGGCGCGGGCGCGGCGTCCGCCGGATCGGTCGACCGGCCTCAGCGGGTCGCCTCCTCGAGCACCTCCAACACGTGGCGATACGAGCGCCCGGTCGCGCGGGTCATGCCGACCTCGCACGTCCGGTTCGTCGAGACGTAGGCGTCCGCGTGGCCCAGCGCCGCGACGTCGAGCGCCTCGGGGCGGGTCGCGGCGGCGGTCAGCTCGGGGTGGAGCATCCCGCGGTCGCCCGCGAAGCCGCAGCAGCCCGCGTCGGGCGGCACGACGACCTCGGCGCCCCAGGCCGCGGCGACCGTGCGCAGCGACTCCAGGTCACCGGCGCGCCGGTCCGAGCACGTCGGGTGGACGACCACGCGTGGTCGCCGCGCCTCCTGCGTGCCCGCGCCGACCGCGCCCGAGCCCGACGCATCCGAGCCGACCCCACCCGATCCCACCGCGCCCGATCCCACCGCGCCCGATCCCACCGCGTCGGAGCCGACCTTCCCCGAGCCGTCGGCCCCGGCGACCCCGGGCAGCCGGGGCAGCACGTGCTCGGCGACGAAGGCGACGGCGTCGACGATCTGCAGCGCCTCGACCCGCTGGGCGAGGGCGTCCTGCCCGACCTTGCGCAGATCCCCGGCGAGGTCGTGGAGCCCGTGGGTGCAGGAGCTGGCGTCGGTGACGACCGGCACCTGCCCGTCCCGTGTGGCCGTGAGCAGCACCGTGGCCGTGCGGCGGGCCATCTCACCGGCTCCCTCGGTGAGCCCCTTGCTGCGCCACACGGTGCCGCAGCACAGGTCCTCGATGCCTGCGGGGATGTGCACGCGCACCCGCGCGCGGTCACACAGGGCGAGGAAGGCCCGCGCCGACCCCAGCCCGGCCGGTCCGCCGTCGTCCGGCGCGGCAGGCCCGAAGAGCTCGCCGATGCACGACGCGAAGAGCACGACGTCGCCGGGCTCGCGCCGCGAGTCGGTGGCGCGGCTGATGCCCGGCCCCGGCAGGTCCTCCCCGACATACGGGATGAGGTCCTGCGGCAGCACGCGCCGCGCGAGACCGGTGACCGCGGTCGCCAACCCGGTCGGGCCGGCAGCGTTGATCCCGACCCCGGCCCGCAGCGCCGGGAGCAACCGGCCCCACTCGCGGGCCAGCGTGACGCCGACCTTCTGGGCCGCGGGCCCGTTGCGCGCGGCCCGCTGAGCCTTCATGAAGACGCCGGTGTCGATCCCGACCGGGCAGGCCCCCTGGCACAGGGAGTCGGCGGCGCACATGTCGACCGCCTCGTAGGCGTAGTCCGACTCGACCTCGCGGCGCATCGACTCCGGCACCCCGGCGAGGTCACGCAGCAGCGCGATCCGCTGGCGCGGGGTGGTCGCGACGTCGCGCGACGGGCAGACCGGCTCGCAGTAGCCGCACTCGACGCAGCGGTCGACGTGCGGGTCGACGGCCGTGCTCAGCTTGAGGTCGCGCAGGTGGATGTGCGGGTCGTCGCTGATGATGACGCCGGGGTTGAGCACGCCGCCGGGGTCGGCGAGGGCCTTGACCTGCCGCATCACGTCATACAGCTCGTCGCCGTACTGCCGGCGCACGTAGGGCGCCATGATCCGTCCGGTGCCGTGCTCGGCCTTGAGCGAGCCGTCGGCGGCGAGCACGAGGTCGACCAGCTCCTCGGTGAAGCGCTCGAACTGCGCGACCTGCGCCGCGTCGGCGAGGTCGGGGGTGATCATGAAGTGCAGGTTGGCGTCGCGGGCGTGCCCGAAGATCACGGCGTCGTCATAGCCGTAGCCCGCGCACATCCGCTCCAGGTCGCGCACGGTCGAGGTGAGCGCGGGCATCGGCACGACGACGTCCTCGAGCAGCGCGGTCGAGCCCTGACGCCGCGCCCCCGCGACCGCGGTATACAGCCCCTTGCGCACCGACCACGCGGCAGCCCGCTGCGCCGGGTCGCTGGTGAAGGCGACGGGAGCCGACAGCCCGCGCAGCCCGGCGCAGGCCCGCTCGAGCGCGTCGCGGGTGTGCGCGAGCGCGTCGGGGGTCTCCTCCTGCGCCTCGATGAGCAGCGCGGTGTGCTCGACGACGGCCAGCCCGTCGAGCGCGGCGACGTGCACGGTGCCGGCCTGGGCGACCCGCAGCGACGCGGCATCCATGAGTTCGGCGGTGCGGCTGCCGGCGGAGATGAGCGCGGGCAACGCGTCGGTCGCGGCGTCGATGGAGTCGAAGACGAGCAGCGCCGTCGCGATGTGCGGATAGATCGGCACCGTGCGATACGTCGCGCCGAGCACGAAGCCGAGCGTGCCCTCGGAGCCGACCATGAGGTGGGCCAGGATGTCCGCCGGCGTCTCGTGGTCCAGGAAGCTGTTGATCCCGTATCCCATGGTGTTCTTCATCGAGAACTGGTGCTCGATGCGCCGCACGGACTCGGCGCTGCCCCGCACGCGGTCCCGCAGCCGCGCCAGCCCCTCCCACAACGCCGGCTCGTCGTGCCGCAGCCGCTCGTCGGCGTCGCGGGCGGCGGTGTCGACGCGGGTGCCCGAGGGCAGCACGAGGTCGAGCGCGTCGAGGGTGCGGTAGGTGTTGGCCGTCGTGCCGCAGGCCATGCCCGAGGAGTTGTTGGCGACGACGCCGCCGATGGTGCAGGCGGATTCGCTCGCCGGATCCGGCCCGAGCGCCCGCTTGTACGGGGCCAGCCGCGTGTTCACCGCCCGCACGGTGGCGCCGGGCTGACAGTGCACGCGGGCGCCGTCGTCGAGCACCTGCACCCGCCGGAAGTTGCGGCGCGTGTCGATGAGCAGCCCATCCGTGCCGGCCTGCCCGGACAGGCTCGTCCCCCCGGAGCGGAACGTCACCGGCACCCCGTGCCGCGCCGCGACCGCGACCGCGGCGCTGACGTCACCGCCGTCCCGGGCGACCACGACCGCCTGCGGCACGAGCTGGAAGTGCGACCCGTCGTGGCTCATCCGCAGCCGATCGATGATCCGGGTGCGCAGCGGACCGGGGCCGAGCACCTGCGTCAGATCAGGCACGAGCCCGTGCTGCACGGGCCCGGGCACGGCCGGGGCGGCGGCCCCGGACGCGGGGCGTTCGTGCTGGTCGGAGTGGCCGGGCTCGCTGACAGCGCCGGTCGGGTGAGCGGTCATGACGGACCTCCTGCGAGACGGGCTCTCAACCTACCCGCCGGCACCGACAAGGCTGCCCGACCAGGCGCCACCAGGTCCCGCGCGGCGACTGGGCTCCCGCGCAGGACGTGGGGATCCGGCTCAGGCGGTCGAGGCCGCCAGCTGCCCGCAGGCGCCGTCGATGTCGCTGCCGCGGGTGTCGCGCACGGTCACCGGGATGCCGTGGGCGCGCAGCCGTTCGACGAACTGCTGCTCGACCCCCGGCCGCGACGCCGTCCACTTGCTGCCGGGCGTCGGGTTGAGCGGGATCGGGTTGACGTGCACCCAGCCGCGCCCGCGCGCGTTGAGCTTGTCCCCCAGCAGATCGGCGCGCCAGGCGTGGTCGTTGATGTCGCGGATCAGGGCGTATTCGATGGAGACCCGGCGCCCCGTCGCCTCGTAATACCGGTAGGCGGAGTCGATGGCCGCGTCGACCTTGTACCGGTTGTTGATCGGCACGAGTTCGTCGCGCAGCTCGTCGTCGGGGGCGTGCAGGCTCAGGGCGAGGGTCACGGGGATGCCCTCGCCGGCGAGCCGGTCGATGCCGGGCACGAGCCCGACGCTGGACATCGTGATGCCGCGGGCCGACATCCCCAACCCGGCGGGAGCCGCCTCGGTGAGTCGGCGGATCGCCGCGACCGCCCTCTTGTAGTTGATGAGCGCCTCGCCCATGCCCATGAAGACGACGTTGGAGACGTTGGAGACGTTGGAGACGTTGGAGACGCTGGAGACGCTGGAGACGCGGTGGGGGCCGCCCTCGGTCGACCCGGTCGGCTCGTCGGCGTCGGTCGGCTCGTCGGCGTCCGGCCCGTCGAAGGCGCTCGCGGCGCCGGCGGGCAGGTCGATCGCGCCCGGCCCACGCAGCCCGGCGGGGCCCTCGCGCAGCATGCGCTGGGCGGCGACGACCTGGTCGACCATCTCGGCGGTCGACAGGTTGCGGGTGAAGCCCTCCTGCCCGGTGGCGCAGAACGGGCAGTTCATGCCGCAGCCGGCCTGGCTGGAGATACAGACGGTGGCGCGGCGGGCATACCGCATGAGCACGGATTCGACGAGCGCCCCGTCGTGCAGCCGCCACACGGATTTCACGGTCGCGCCGCCGTCGGCCTCCAGGTGCCGCACGGGCGTCAGCAGCCGCGGCAGCATGGACGCGACGAGCTCCTCGCGGCCGGCCTTGGGCAGGTCCGTCATGCGCCCCGGGTCGTCGGTCCAGTGCTCGAAGTAGTGGGTGGACAGCTGCGCGGCGCGGAATCCCCGGTGCCCCAGTTGCGTCGCCCACGCCTTGCGGCCGGCGACGTCGAGGTCGGCCAGGTGCTGCGGCGGCATGGGGTTGCCGGGCGGGGTGAAGGTCACCTGACCGGGGCCGGGGCGGCGGCGTTCGAGGCGCAGGGGGGTGGGCTCAGAAGTCATGATCGCCCCAGTCTCGCAGGCGCGCGCCGGCACACCTACCCGGCGACTCCTACGCAGCGACGGGCACCAGGAGCAGCAGCATCCACCACACGCCGGGCGCGCACAGCAGCAGCGAGTCGATGCGGTCCATGATCCCGCCGTGCCCGGGCAAGATGTTGCCGAGGTCCTTGATACCGAGGTCGCGCTTGATCATCGATTCGGTCAGGTCGCCCAGCGTCGCCAGACCGACGGCCGCGAGCCCGACCAGTGCCCCGGCCCACCACGCCCCGCCGAGCAGCAGCGGCACGCTGATCGCGCCGACGAGCACGCACGCGGCGGTCGATCCGGCGAAGCCCTCCCACGACTTCTTCGGGCTCACCGACGGCGCCATCGGGTGCTTGCCGGCGAGCACGCCGGCCGCATATCCGCCGATGTCGCTGGCGATCGTCACGAGGATGAAGACGATGACGCGGCGGTTGCCGTCGGGGGCGGCGAGCATGAGCGCGGAGAAGGCTGCGAGGAAGGGCGCATAGGCGACGACGAAGACGCCGCCACCGACGTCGCGCGCCGCCCCGTCGAGGCCGCCGCCGACCCGCCAGCACAACACGGCGAGCACCGTCAGTCCGAAGGCGACGATGAGGGCAGCGGGACCACCGAGGTAGGCGGCGGGCAGCATCGCGACGGCACCGAGCCAGATCGGCACGAGCGGCACGTGGATGCCACCGGCTTCCATGCCCTCGTAAAGCTCCCACACCGCCAGCAGGATCGCGGGGGTGGCCAGCAGCAGCCACCCCCAGCTCAGCAGCGTCAGCGCCGCCAGACAGAGCCCGCCGAGCACGAGCGCGACCGCGATCGCGAGCGGCAGGTCACGCCCGGCCCGGCCGACCGGCTTGGTGGGTGGGGCGGCGGAACCGCCCGTCGCCGACGGTGTCACCGGCGCGTCACACCTCGAGGAGCTCGGACTCCTTGCCCTTCAGCAGGGAGTCCACGAGGTCGACGTGCTTCTTGGTCAGCGTCTCCAGCTCCTTCTCCGTGCGCGCGCCCTCGTCCTCGCCGACGTCGCCGTCCTTGACGAGACGGTCGATCGCGTCCTTGGCGTGGCGGCGCACGTTGCGGATCGAGATCTTGGCATCCTCGCCCTTGCGGTGCGCCATCTTGATGTACTCCTTGCGGCGCTCCTGGGTCAGCTGCGGCAGGATGCAGCGGATCGTGTGGCCGTCGTTGGAGGGGTTGACGCCGAGGTCGGAGTCGCGCAGCGACTTCTCGATGGCGGCCATCGCCGACTTGTCGTAGGGCGTGATGAGCATCGTGCGGGCCTCGGGCGTCTGGAAGGACGCGAGCTGCTGCAGCGGCGTCGGAGCCCCGTAGTAGTCGACGAGGAGCTTGCTGAACATCGCCGCGTTGGCGCGGCCCGTGCGGATGGACGCGAAGTCCTCCTTGGCGACCTCGACGGCCTTCTCCATCTTCTCCTCGGCCTCGAACATCGTCTCGTCCAGCATCGCTGCTCCTTGGTTACGTCCACTCACCTCCGCGCCGGCCGCAGCGGCCACGCGGTCATCCAGGTCACGCCGGCCGGCATCCGTGCCGGCGTTGGCGCTCATCCTCTCAGACGCCCCGACGGTCAGTCGGAGTACACCTCGGTGCCGATCGGCTCACCGCGCAACGCCCGGGTGATCGTCTCCTCGCCCTGCATCCCGAAGACGACCATCGGCAGGCCGTTCTCCATGCACAGGCTGAACGCGGCGGCGTCGACGACCTTGAGGCCCTGCTGCAGCGCGGCCGCGTAGCTGACCCGCTCGAGGCGGCGCGCATCCGGGTTCAAGCGCGGGTCGGAGTCGTAGACGCCGTCGACCCCGTTCTTGCTCATGAAGACCGCGTCGCAGTGGATCTCCAGCGCGCGCTGGGCCGAGACGGTGTCGGTGGAGAAGTACGGCATGCCGGCGCCGGCGCCGAAGAGCACGATGCGCCCCTTCTCCAGGTGACGGATGGCCCGCCGCGGGATGTACGGCTCGGCGACCTGCCCCATGGTGATCGCGGTCTGGACGCGGGTCTCGACGCCTTCCTTCTCCAGGAAGTCCGACAGGGCCAGGCAGTTCATCACCGTGCCGAGCATGCCCATGTAGTCGGCGCGGGCGCGGTCCATGCCCTGCTGCTGCAGCTCGGCGCCGCGGAAGAAGTTGCCGCCGCCGACGACGATGGCGACCTGCACGCCCTCGCGCACGGCGATGGAGATCTGATGCGCGATCCCTCTGACGATGGTCGGGTCGACGCCGATGCGCCCACCCCCGAACGCCTCCCCGGACAGCTTGAGCAGCACCCGCTTGTAGGCGCGATTCGTCGGGTCCGACACGTGACGTCATCCTTTCGTCGGCAGCGTGCGGCGCGAGCGACCTCGCCCGCGCCACGCACGATTCTCACACGCCCCACGGCGACCCATGCGCCCAGGACCGCCGCACGATCCACCAGTGACGCGCAGCACGCCGCCCGGCCGGTGCGGCGGTCCCACGCGACGCCGTCACGGCTGCGATGGGCCGGCCGGCGACCCGCACCCACCCGACGCACCCCGGACACGACGACGCCCGCCGCCTACGTGGTAGGCGACGGGCGTCGGGGTGAGGCGTCGGGCGTCTCAGGCGCCGACGCGGAAGCGGGCGAAGGAGTCGGCCGTGGCGCCGGCCTCCTTCAGCACCGCCTGGACCTGCTTCTTCTGGTCCTTGGCGTACTTCTGCTCCAGCAGCACGTTCTCCGCGAAGTAGCCGTTGACCCGGCCCTCGACGATGCGCGGCAGGGCGGCCTCGGGCTTGCCCTCCTCGCGAGCGGTCTCCTCGGCGATGCGGCGCTCGTTCTCCACCGTTTCGGCGGGCACCTCGTCGCGGCGCAGCACCGACGGCGCGAACGCCGCGATGTGCATGGCCACGTCGCGGCCGACCTGCTCGTCCCCACCCTCGTAGGCGAAGAGCACGCCGATCTGCGCGGGCAGGTCGGGGTTGGTCTTGTGCAGGTAGGACGCGACGTGGGCGCCCTCGACGCGCGCCACGCGACGCACCTCGATCTTCTCGCCGATGGTCGCGTTGGCCTCGTCGAGCACGGCCTGCACGGTCTGCCCGTCGAGGTCGCTCGCCAGGAGCGCCTCGGCGTCGGCCGCGCCGACCGCGACGGCCTGCCCCAGCACCTTGTCGGCCAGCGCGATGAACTTGTCGCCCTTGGCGACGAAGTCGGTCTCGCAGTTGACCTCGACCAGGGTGCCGACGCCACCGTCGACGTGCGCGGTGACCAGACCGTTGCTGGCCGAGCGGCCCTCGCGCTTGGTCACACCCTTGAGACCCTTGACACGCAGGATCTCCGTGGCCTTGGCCTTGTCGCCCTCGGCCTCGTCGAGGGCCTTCTTGACGTCGAGCATGCCGGCGCCGGTCTGCTCACGCAGGGCCTTGATGTCGGCTGCGGTGTAGTTGGCCATCTGTCTCTTTCTTCTCCAGACGTTGATAGACGTTGATCGACGTGGATAGACGCGTCGGTCGTGGATCGGGCTGCGGCTCAGGCCTGCTGCGCCGGCACCTCGTCGACCCCGGCGACCTCGGCCGCGGCGTGCTCGGTCGCCTCGGCGAGCGCGGCCTGCTCGGCCGGGTCGACGACGTCGGCGGCGGCGGTCTCGTCGGCGGCCTCCTTGACGGAGGTCGGGCCGGTCTCGACGTCGGTCGCGGCGGCAGCCTGCTCACCGGCGGTCTGCTCGCCGGCGAGGAGCTCGCGCTCCCACTCGGCCAGCGGCTCGGCCGGGGCGCCACCGTCGGTCGCGTTCTGGCCGCCACCGGCGTTCTGGCTGCGGGTCATGAGACCGTCGGCGACCGCGTCGGCGACGACGCGGGTCAGCAGCGTGACGGAGCGGATCGCGTCGTCGTTGCCCGGGATCTTGTAGTCGACCTCGTCGGGGTCGCAGTTGGTGTCGAGGATCGCGATGACCGGCAGGTTGAGCTTGCGGGCCTCGGTGACGGCCAGGTGCTCCTTCTTGGTGTCGACGATCCACACGGCCGAGGGGACCTTGGCCATGTCGCGGATGCCGCCGAGCGTGCGCTCGAGCTTCTCCTTCTCGCGACGCAGGACGAGCAGCTCCTTCTTCGTGCGACCGCTGCCGGCCACGTCGTCGAAGTCGATCTCCTCGAGCTCCTTGAGGCGCTCGAGCCGCTTGTGCACGGTGTTGAAGTTCGTCAGCATGCCGCCGAGCCAGCGGTGGTTGACGAAGGGCATCCCCACGCGGGTCGCCTGCTCCGCGATCGGCTCCTGGGCCTGCTTCTTCGTGCCGACGAAGAGCACCGTGCCGCCGTGGGCGACGGTCTGCTTGACGAAGTCGTAGGCGTCGTTGATGTAGGTCAGCGACTGCTGCAGGTCGATGATGTAGATGCCGTTGCGCTCGGTCATGATGAAGCGCTTCATCTTCGGGTTCCAACGGCGGGTCTGGTGCCCGAAGTGGACGCCGCTCTCGAGGAGCTGGCGCATGGTGACGACGGCCATGCCGAGGTCTCCTTCTCATTGATCCAGTTGTCGGCCCCGCGGCGGGATTGTCGCCGGGCCCCTGGCGCCCCGACCGCACGCCACCGGCGCGAGCCGGACTGTTGGCGGGTGGTCCCGGCGAGGCGGATCGGGCGGTGCCCGTGCCGCGGCGCCGGAAGAGACGCGCGAATTCCTGTGCGGTCGGCGCGAGATGTCGAGCGACTCACGTTGACCGGATCCGGCACACGAGGCCAGACCACAGGTGGGATCATGCTACCGGTCGAGCACGGCGTGGAGCCAATCGCCCCGCCCGGACGGCGACCGTAGGCTGGCGCGCATGCCGAGCACCCCGCCGCCTCCCGCCCCTGTCCCTCCGCTCGTGGAGCGGATGCGCGGCTTCGGCACGACGATCTTCACGCAGATGTCGGCGCTGGCGACGCGCACGGGCGCGATCAACCTCGGCCAGGGTTTCCCCGACGAGGACGGCCCGCAGGCCGTGCTCGACGCCGCCGTGGCGGCGATCCGGGCCGGAGACAACCAGTACCCGCCGCTGCCGGGCACCGTCGACCTGCGGCACGCGATCGCCCGTCATCAGGAGCTGCGCTACGGGCTGAGCCTTGACGCCGACACCGACGTGCTCGTGACGATGGGAGCCACCGAAGCGATCAGCGCGAGTGTCCTCGCGCTGTGCGAGCCCGGGGACGAGGTCGTCTTCTTCGAGCCCTACTACGACTCGTATGCCGCGGTCGTGGCCCTCGCCGGGGCGACCCGTCGCACGAGCGTGCTGCGGTTCCCCGACTTCGCGCTCGACGAGGCGTCGCTGCGGGCGGCCTTCTCGCCGCGCACCCGGCTCGTCATCCTCAACACCCCGCACAACCCGACCGGCAAGGTCTTCACCCGCGCCGAGCTGGAGGTCGTCGCGCAGCTTGCCCGCGAGCACGACGCGCTGGTGCTCGCCGACGAGGTCTACGAGCACCTCGTCTTCGGCGCCGCCCGACACGTGCCGATCGCGACCCTGCCCGGCATGGCGGAGCGCACGCTGAGCGTCGGCTCGGCCGGCAAGACGTTCGCGACGACCGGCTGGAAGGTGGGATGGGTGACCGGCCCGGCCGAGCTCGTCGCGGCGGTGCGCACGGTCAAGCAGTTCCTCACCTTCGCCGGCGGTGCGCCCTTCCAACCGGCGGTCGCCGCCGGGCTCGCGCTGCCCTCAGGGGTTTTCACCGCATACGCCGCGGAGCTGGCGGCCCGTCGGGACCTGCTCGTCGAGGCGTTGACGACGGCCGGGATGCCGGCGGCCCGCCCTGACGGCACCTACTTCGTCGTCGCCGACGCCGGCGCCGTCGGCGGCCAGGACGCCGTCGACTTCTGCCTGCGGCTGCCGCAGCGGGTCGGCGTCGTCGGCATCCCGGTGAGCGCCTTCTGCGACGACCACGAGGCCGCCGCGGGGCTCGTGCGCTTCGCCTTCTGCAAGCGCGAGGCCGTGGTGCAGGAGGCGGCCGAGCGGCTGGCGCGCCTGGGCAGCTGAGGTCGCCCCCTCATCGCACACTGTTGTGTGGCAGATGAGGTCGGCGCACTGCCCGCCGCGCTCCAGCAGTCCCACGCCGCAGCTGCCTCCGACCCCTCTGCACACTGTCGTGTGCAGTGACGGTGTGAGGACACCGCCCATCCACAGCCACGTCCGGCAGCTCACCTGCGTCCACAGGTCGAGGCGCCGCGCCGCGACCCCGGGCAGAGCCAGGGGCAAGGTGGGCGGGTGCCTCTCGTCCTCCCCCCCGCCGTCGCCCCCGTCATCGCCCCCGCCGTCGCTCCCGTCATCCCTGTGGTCCTCGCCGCGCTCGGCATCCTGCCCGCGGGATTCGGCGGCGCCGCGGCCGCCGGCGCCGCCACCGGCACCACCGCGGCCGTGGTGCGCACCGCCCTGGCCACCCGCGACGTCGTGCGGGCCGTGCCCCGCGCCGGCTGGCAGGCCCCGCTCAAGGGCAACCCCACGATCGACCGCGCCTTCGACCCGCCCGCGGAGCGCTGGGGCCGCGGCCACCGCGGTGTCGACCTGCCCGCGGCCCCGATGGCCACGGTCGTCGCGCCCGCGAACGGTGTCGTCGTCTTCGCCGGCAAGGTCGGCGGCAAGTCCTCGCTGTCGATCCTGCACTCCAACGGGGTGCGCACGACCTACGAACCCGTCCTGGCCGACGTCAAGGTCGGTCAGCCCGTGGGCCGCGGCGCCTCGATCGGCCACCTGCTGCCCGGACCCGGGCACTGCGCGCCGCGGACGTGCCTGCACTGGGGCGCGCGCAAGGGCACGCAGTACATCGACCCGTTGAGCCTGCTCAAGGAGCTGAGCCCCATCCTGCTGCCCGTCCGCTGACGTCACGCGGCTCTCGGGCAGCAGGGCTCAGGAGGTGCCCGGCGGCCGCGGCCACGGCCACGGCGCGCACCCGAAGAGGCTCTTGGTCTGCTGCACCATGACCGGCGCCGGGCGCCCGGCCCCCGGACAGCTGCGATGCGAGTGTCCGAGGGCGTGGCCGACCTCGTGATTGACGAGGTAGGTGCGGTAGGCGGACAGATCGGCGTAGGTGTCCGCGCCGTAGGCCCAGCGCTTGGCGTTGAGCAGCACCTTGCCGCGCGCGTGACACGACAGCGATCCCATGGTCTGCAGCGGCAGGCAGTTGCGGTCGACGTAGGCGGGCGTGGCCAGGATGATCCGCACGTCGGCGTCGGCCCCGTCGGCGCGGGCCGCCGGGGTCACGTTGACGAAGTGGACACCGTCGCGGGGCTCCCAGCCGCGCTCGTCGGTGAGCACCTCGCGCACCCGCGCGCTGATGGCGTCGGTGGGCAGCCCGAGGCCGCCCTCGACCTCGACGGTGTAGCGCACCGTGCGACCCGAGCGCGTCGAGTCCGCCCCGGGCAGGGCCAGGACGCTCGTGGCGCCGGTGCCCGCGGCGGGCAGGGTCGTCGGCATCGCCGGGTCGACGCTCGGGTCGGCCCAGTGCGACGAGTCGCCCGCCGTGGCCGACGCGTCGGGCGCGCTGCTCGGCGTCGCGGAGCCCGGCTCGGACGGCGCGGCACCGGGCGACGCGGCGGACGTCGGCGAGCCCGTCGCGGCGAGCGGCGTGTGCACGGGGGCCGCACCCTCGGAGCCGCCGCCCAGTGCGCGCACCGCGGCCACGCCGAGCCCGACGACGAGCACCACTGTCGCAGCAGCGGCGAGCGTCCGGCGGCGGCGGCGCAGCATCCGACGGCGCGCTCCCCCGCCGCCTACGGGGCCGGCGTCGCGCGCATCGGGCGCGTCGCCTCCGACCGGCGCGAAGACCGCGGGTTGCGGGTCGATACCGACGTCAGGGTCGATCCCGGCGGGGCCGGTCACGCCCGGCGCTCCCCCCGCGGCGGCGTCGGGGAGGTCGGAGTCGTCGTGGTCGGGGGCGTCGCGGTCACGCACGGGGGTGCGCCTGCTCGTAGGAGCGCCGCAGTCGCTCGGTGGAGACGTGGGTGTAGATCTGCGTGGTCGCCAGGCTCGCGTGGCCGAGCAGCTCCTGCACCGAGCGCAGGTCGGCGCCGCCGTCGAGCAGGTGGGTGGCGGCGCTGTGCCGCAGCGCGTGCGGCGAGACGTCCGGCACGCCGGCCACCTCACGCGCGCGTCGATGCACGAGCTCGCGGGCCTGACGGACCCCGAGTCGTCCGCCTCGCTGCCCGAGGAAAAGCGCCGGCCCCGAGCTCGGTGTCGCCAGCGCGGGGCGGCCGCGCCGCAGCCACGCGTCGACCGCCCGCTGGGCCGGCACCCCGTAGGGCACCGACCGCTCCTTGTCGCCTTTGCCGACGACGCGGGCGAGCAGCCGTCCGGTGTCGAGGTCGTCGACGTCGAGCCCGACGAGCTCGGCGACGCGCAGCCCACAGCCGTAGAGCAGCTCCAGCACCGCCCGATCCCGCAGCGACAGCGCGATCTCGCTCGCGCTGCCCGACTCGCTCGCGCTGCCCGACTCGCTCGTGGCGTGCGTCGTGATGTGCGTCGCGGCGTGGGCCGTGGGCTGCGTCGTCGAGGCGCCCGCGGCCACCGCGTCGTTCACCGCTGCGACCGCAGGCCCCGTGACGAGCCGAGCGGCGTCCGGAGCGCGCAGCACGGTCGGCAGAGTCCGGTGCCGACGGGGCGCGGCGAGGCGCGCGGACGGGTCGCGGGGCAGGTGGCCGCTGTCGACGCCCCACCGGTAGAAGGTCCGCACGGCGGCCGCGCGCCGGGACACACTCGCGCGGGCGGCCCCCTCCTCGGCGTATCGCCCCAGCCACGCCCGCAGGTCGGCCAGCTCGACCGTCGCGGCGTCGCGCCCACGCGAGGCCGCGTGGCCCAGCGCGCTGCGCACGTCGCCGAGGTAGGCGCGGACGGTGTGCGGTGAGCGGCCGCGCTCGAGCAGCAGGTGGCGCTCGTAGTCCTTGAGCAGCAGCTCGTCGTCCTCGAGCAGCGGCTCGTCGCGCAGGTCAGGGGGCACCTGCCCACGCTGACACCGCCCGCGCGCTCAGGCAAGCACCGACCCGCGGGAGCCCGGACCGTCCCGCTGCCTGCCCTACCCCGGTCGTCAGACCCACCCGGGTCGGGACGCTGCACAGCGATCAGGGTGGGGAGCCCACTCCCGATCGAGTCACCGCCTACGGCAGAGTCCAGCCGTCCGGCCCGCGTCGGGCCAGGCGCCGCAGTCCGAGGCGCCCGAGCGCCGCGTGGGTCTGGCCGAGTGAGAGCCCGGCGACGCGAGCGAGGTCGTCGATGCTGCGGCCGCGGGAGCCCAGGGCGTCGTAGACGCGACGGTCGAGCGGGTCGAGGTCGTCGCCGACGCGGACGGGGCCGCGGCGCACGGGCGCGAGGTCCTCGCCGCTGGCGCCGATCAGCTCCAGCACATCGTCGGCGTCGGTGACGAGCACGGCCTGCTGGGCGCGGATCATCTCGTGACACCCGGCGGACGTCGGTGAGGTCACGGGCCCCGGCACGGCCATGACGACGCGCAGATGCTTGGCTGCGGTGCCGGCGGTGTTGCGCGAGCCGGACCGCAGCCCCGCCTCGATGACGACGGTGCCGGTCGACATCGTGGCGATGAGCCGGTTGCGCTGCAGGAAGCGCTGCCGCAGCGGCGCGGACCCCGGCGGCACCTCGCTGACGACCGCCCCGGTCACTGCGATGGCCTCGAGCAGCTCGCGGTGCCCGCTGGGATAGGCGCGTTCGACGCCGCAGGCGAGCACGGCGACGGTCGGGGTGACTGCGGCCAGTGCCCCACGGTGGGCGGCGGCGTCGATGCCGTAGGCGGCGCCGCTGACGACGGTGACGCCGTGCTCGGCGACGCCGGCGGCGATCCGCGCGGCCGTCCGCTCCCCGTAGGCGGTCGCGGCCCGGGCGCCGACGACGGCCAGGCTGCGCCGGCACGCGGCGGCGAGGTCGAGCGGGCCGCGCACCCACAGGCAGTGCGGTGGCGCTTCGAGGTCGTCGAGGCCGGGGGGCCATTCGTCGTCGCCGGGGATGACGAGTCGGGCGCCGACGCGCGCGGCGTTGGCGAGGTCCTTGTCCACGGCGAGGCGCTCGAAGCGTGGCCGGAAGCGATCGAGCGCGCTCTCGGTGCGGGCGCGCAACGCCTTCAACGCCTCGACGTGACCGAGTCCGCGGACGAGCCTGGCGGCGACCTCGTCGGCGGGCTCGGCGAGGCGGCTCCACGCCGCCCGCGCCCACAATTCCTCCTCCCGGCAGGCGCCGCCCACCTGCTCGTCCCGCGCCGCCGGCACGTCCGGTCCGGCGGGTCGGGGCGTCGCGGACGCGCGGCCGGCGGACGCAGGGCCGCCGGCCGCTGAACCGGCCGAGTCAGCGCCGCCGCCCGCAGGGCCGTTGCGCGCGGGCCCGTCGGCCGCCCGTCCGTTGCTCGTTGGTCCGTCGGCCGTGGCGCTCGGCCGCTCGGGGCTGCGAGCCCCGGAGCCGACAGCGCCCGCCCCGGGAGACCTCGACCCGGCAGACATCGACCCGGGAGACCTCGACCCGGCAGACATCGACCCGGCAGACGTCGACCGTGCGGCCCCAGACCCGCGAGACCTCGAGCCGGGCGCTCCGGACCCGCGCGTCCCCGCACTCCCGGATCCGGAGCCGAAGCTCGCCGAGCCGAAGAGCCCCGACCCGAAGAGGTCGTCGCCGGGCATGTCCCGGCGACCGGTCGCGCCGCTCATGCCGCCGTCACGTCCTGCCCGCGCAGCATGAGGGCGATGCCCACGTCGTCGCGGGTCGGCCCGCCGTCGCCGCCGCGCAGGTCGTGTACGGTCCACGCGACCCTCAGCACGCGGTCGTAGCCGCGCAGCGTGAGCATCCCGTGATCGAGCTCGGCGTCGAGGTCGGCGGTCGCGGCGCGCGACGGGCGCAGGCCGTCCGCCCGCAGGGCGGGGCCGGGCACCTCACCGTTGAGCTGCCAGGGCCGCCCCCGCCAGCGCCGGGCCTGCGCCGCCCGGGCGGACGCGACGCGCGCGGCGACCACGGCCGACGAATCGCCCCGCGGCAGCATGAGATCCGCGCGGCGCACGGCGTCGACACAGACGCGCAGGTCGACCCGGTCCAGCAGCGGACCGCCGAGCCGCGCGAGATACTCACGCTTCTCACGGGGGCGGCAGCGGCAGTTCAGGCCCTTGCCGACCGCGAGGCCGCAGGGGCAGGGGTTGGCGGCGAGGACGAGCAGGAAGCGGGCGGGGAATCGCACCGACCCGCGCGCCCGCGCGACCGTGACCTCGCCGGACTCCAGCGGCTGGCGCAGCGACTGCAGCACGCCGCGGCGGAATTCGGGCGCCTCGTCCAGCAGCAGGATCCCGCAGTGCGCCCGCGAGATGAGCCCGGGCCGCGGTGCCCCGGAGCCGCCGCCGACGACGGCCGCCTGCGTGGCGTCGTGGTGCGGCGCGACGAAGGGCGGCTGCCGGACGAGGGCTCCGTCGTCGAGGGCACCCAGGACCGAGTGGATCGCGGTGACCTGCAGCGCCTGGACGTCGTCGAGCTCGGGCAGCACGGACGGCAGGCACTCGGCGAGCATGGTCTTGCCCGCTCCGGGCGGTCCGACCAGGAAAAGGTGATGCCCTCCGGCCGCGGCGACCTCGAGGGCGACGCGCGCCTCGGCCTGGCCGGCGACGTCACCCAGATCGCGCCCGTTGCCCCCGCTCGACATCCGCGGGGTCGGCACCGGCGGATCGGGCACGGGCTCTCCCTTGCGCAGGGCCTCGTACCGGGCGACCAGCTCGGCCAGGGTGCGCACCGGCACGATCTGCAGGCCGCGCACGAGCGCCGCCTCACGGGCGTTCTGCTCCGGCACGACGACCTGGCGATGCCCGGCCCGCACCGCGCTGAGCAGCAGCGGCAGCACACCGCGCACGGGCCGGACCGTGCCGTCCAGGCCCAGCTCGCCGATATGCACGACGTCGGCGATGAGGTCGTGCCGCACCGTGCCCGCGGCGGCCAGCACGGCGATCGCGATGCCCAGGTCGAAGCCGGAGCCCACCTTGGGCAGCCACGCCGGCGAGAGGTTGACCGTGATCCGCAGCTGGGCCAGCGACTGGCCCATGTTGGCCGCCGCCGCCTTGACCCGGTCGCTGGACTGGCGGCAGGCCGCGTCGGGCAACCCGCCGATGGCGAAGGCCGGGAGGCCCTGGACGATGTCGGCCTCGACGTCGACCAGCGAGCCGTCGATCCCGTCGAGCGCGACCCCGCGCGTCAATCCCATCGTCATCACGCACCGCCCACGCCGGCCGGAACGGAGCCCGACCCCACAGTGTTGCGTGCAGTCGCCGCGAACTCGCGGCAGGCGACCGGCAGGTCGGCGGCGCCGACTCGGGGCCGGCGGGGGGTTGTCAGCGTCTTCACGCTGGGACGGTAGGCGGCACTGCAGACTCAAGGCCCGGACGCCGTGGTGCTCCTGGGGACGACGACACCGCGGTCACCGGGGCTGTGGACGGCCCCGCAGCGCACGTCGCACCGGCCGGGCGACAGTGCGCGCATCGCGGCGCCCCCCGTCGCTTTCGTGCCCGTCGCTTTCG
>JAVTVZ010000226.1:0-25142 GCA_032229625.1 Dermatophilaceae bacterium
CGTGGTCGTGAGTCGCGTGGTCGTGAGTCGCGTGGTCGTGAGTCGCGTGGTCGTGAGTCGCGTGGTCGTCAGCGGCGTGGTCGTCGTGCTCCTCATGGCCTGCGTCATGCGTGCGGCCCGAGCGGTCCAGGAGGCCCGGCGGCTCCTGGCGGGGCTTCGGATCCTGGCGGTCCACAGGGTCGCCGGCGCGCAGGTGGCCGTGCACAGGTGATCGCGGCGGCGGCACCCCCTGGGCCGCGAGGCGCCTACGGTCCCGGGCATGTCTGCTCGTCGTGACCCCGACCTCATCGCCGCCGATGCGCGGCTCGTCGCGCTGCTCGGCGGTGCCGCCGGTCCTGACGCGCCCCGCCGTTTCCGCGCCGGCCCGCCGGCGGCGCTCGACCCGCCCGACGCGGATGTCGGCGCGCAGCCGGACGACGGGGGCTGGGCGCGCCCGGGAGCGGGCCGGGGGAGCGACGACGCCGTCGGGCGCCGACCCGCCGAGCCTGCGCCCTGGGAGGAGGAGGACCTCGGGCCGGTCGATGAGGACCCAGAGGAGGACCCTGAGGAGGACCCTGCGGAGGACCCCGGCGAGCAGGAGATCGGCCTGGATCCTCCCTCGGGATCGCACACTGCTGTGTGGCGTCCGCAGGGAGTCGCGGCGGCACACCGGTCGGTCGGCGGGTCGTCGTCGCGGCGCGCTCTGCCGCCCCGGCCGCCGTCGCGGCGTGCCGAGGAGCCCGCCAACGGATCGGGCGCCGGCAGGCGTGAGCGGCCGGGCCTGCTGACGCTGCCGGAGTCGCTGCGCGGCGCGCGGCACGAGGTGTCCGGGCGCGCGCTGCTCGGGGTGCTCGCCGTCGTGCTCGTCATCGCAGCCGTCCTCGGAGTGCGGGTCGCGCTGGCCCGATCGTCCGCGGAGCCCGTGCCGGTCGAGACCGTCGCCGGGTCGGACTCCGCCGCCTCCCCGGCAGGAGTGGCGCGTGCCCCCTCCGCCGCGGGACCGACGGCCTCGCCGGCGAGCTCAGCCCCAGGCTCGGCGGCCGGTGCCCCCGGCGCCGGTGGTGCCTCCGGCGCGGCAGGGCCCGGCGCGACTCCGACCGCCGGTGCCACCGCCGCCGGCCCGCTCGTCGTGCACGTCGTCGGGGAGGTCAACAGGCCGGGCGTCGTGCGGCTGACGGCGGGCTCCCGGCTCGCCGACGCCGTGCGACGCGCCGGAGGCCTGGGGCGGCGGGCGGACGCGACGAGCGTCAACCTGGCCCGCCCCGTCGTCGACGGAGAACAGATCGTCGTGCTGGCCCGCGGAGCAAGGCCCCCGGGCGCCCCTGCTGCCGCTGGTGCGTCTGGCGCCGCTGGTGCGTCCGGCGGGTCGGCCTCGCGACCGGGCGCGCCCGCGGGGGCCGGCGGCGCCTCCGGCGGCCCCGCGGCGAGCGCCGGCTCACCGGTCGACCTCAACTCCGCCGACGAGGCGACGCTCGACACGCTGCCGGGCATCGGGCCCGTCATGGCCCGCCGGATCATCGAATGGCGCACTCAACACGGCCGATTCGGCTCCGTCGAGGAGCTCGGCGAGATCGACGGCGTCGGCGACAGGACCCTCGAGCGCCTGCGCCCGCTCGTGCGGGTGTGACCCGCGTCGGGCTCGACCTGCGGCTGCTGCTGCCTGCCCTGTGCGGATGGGCGGTGCTCGTCGGCGCCCTCGGCGCAGGTCTGGACGCCCCCGCGGTCGGCACGCTCGCCGCGGGCGCCCTCGCCGTCGCCGCGGCCGTCCACGCCGGCGCGACGTGGGCGGCCCGGCGGGCCCGCGCCCACCGGCCCGGCAGGCGACCGACCCGGGCGGCCCGGCGGGCCCGCGCCCACCGGCCCGGCCGGCGACCGACCCGGGCAGGGGCGGGCGACCGACTCCCCGCACCTCCAGCGGCCCCGCGCCCCCTCGGCCGCCCGCGCGGTGCCCGGTGGGCGTCGGTCGTGGCGCTGTCCGCCCTGGTCACCGCGCTGCTGTCCGCGGCCGCGGCGGCGCATCTGGGCGTGCGTGACGCCGGACCGCTGCCGCGGCTGGCGGCCCAGCGCGCGGTCGTGACCGTCGAGGGACGCGTCGACGAGGACCCCCGCCTCCTCGCGCCGACCCCCGAGCGGGACCAGGCCCGCGCCGTCACGCGGGTGCTCGTCACGAGCGTCACCGCCCGCGGGCAGGTCAGCGCCGTGCGCACCCCGGTCGTCGTCCTGTCCGGCCCCGAGCTGACGTCGCTGCGCTGGCGCGAGCGGGTCCGGCTCACCGGGCGGCTCACCGCCCCCGACGGGCCGGATCGGGCGGTCGCGCTGCTCACGCCGAAGGGGCCGGTGGAGCGCCTCGAGGAGGCCGGTCCGGTAGCGCGCGCCGCCGAATACGCGCGCGGTCGGTTGCGAGAGGCCGTGCAGCCCCTCCCGGCGGACCCGCGCGGGCTCGTCCCGGCGCTCGTCATCGGCGACCGCAGCCTCACTCCGCCGCAGCTGACCGACGACATGCGCGCGACCGGCATGACCCACCTCTCGGCGGTCTCGGGCTCCAACGTGACCGTGATCCTCGGGGCCGCCGTGCTCGTCGCGGGCGTCCTGCAGGCGCCGCGCCGCTACCGGCCGATCGTCGCGGCCGTCGCGCTCGCGGGCTTCGTCGTGCTGGCCCGCCCCGACCCGAGCGTCGTGCGGGCCGCCGCGATGGGCGCGGTCGGCCTGATCGGGGTGAGCGCCTCGCGTCGGGCCGCGGGGCCGCCCGCGCTCGCGGCGGCGATCGTCGTGCTGCTCTGCGTCGACCCGTGGCTCGCGCGGTCGTACGGGTTCGCGCTCTCGAGCCTGGCGACACTTGGGCTGCTCCTCTTCGCGCGGCCCTGGGGCGCCGCGATCGGACGCTACCTGCCGGCGCGGGCCCGGCCGCTGGCCGATGCGGTCGCCATCCCGCTCGCGGCGCAGGCGACGTGCGCGCCGGTCGTCGTGCTGCTGCAAGGGTCGGTGCCGATCATCGGCGTGCTCGCCAACCTGCTCGCCGCGGTCTTCGTCGCCCCCGCGACGGTCGCGGGGGTGCTCGCGGCGCTGCTCGCCACCGTGTGGCTGCCCGCCGGCACCGCGCTGGCCTGGCTGGCTGCCCTGCCCGCGTGGGCGATCGCGCTCGTCGCCCGTACGTTGGCCCCCGTGCCGCTGGGCACGCTGCCCTGGCCGGACGGCACGCCCGGCGCCCTGCTGCTCGCGGCCCTGACGGTCCTCGCGCTGCTCGCCGCTCCCTGGGGATGGGATGCGGCCCGTCGGCGCCCGCGCCGGGCGGTCGCGGCGCTCCTCGTGATCGCCGCCGTGTGCTGGCCGCTGCCGGGCCCGGCCGCGCCGACGGCGTGGGAATTCGCCGCCTGCGACGTCGGGCAGGGCGACGCCCTCGTCATCCCCACGGCGCCGGGCCGGGCCGTGCTCGTCGACGCCGGCCCGGAGCCGGCGGCGGTGCGCGGCTGCCTGGACCGGCTCGGCGTCACCGGCCTCGACGCGATCGTCCTGACCCACTTCCACGCCGACCACGTCGACGGTCTGTCGGGCGCGCTCGCCGGGCGCAGCGTCGGCGCGCTCTACGTCAGTGAGGTCGCCGAGCCCCGCGAGCAGGCGCAGGACGTCGCGCAGCTCGCCGCGCAGCGCGGCCTGGCTCCCCTCCCGGTGCGGGTCGGGACGACCCTGTCCGTCGGCGGGGTGCGACTGCAGGCCCTGGCGCCGGCGCGCACGATCCGCGACGGGTCCGTGCCCAACAACAACGGGGTCGTGCTCGACGTGCGCACGGCGTCGCTGCGGCTGCTGCTGCTCGCCGACGCCGAGCGCGAGGAGGGCGCCGACCTGGCCCGGGTCCTGGCCGGGCGGCTGCCGACCGGCGCGCACGTCGACCCGCCGGGCGCGCCGCCGGTCGACGTCGTCAAGGTCGCTCACCACGGCTCGTCGAATCTGTCCCGCGAGCTCGTCGTCGCGATCGCCGCGCCCGTTGCGATCATCTGCGTCGGCGCCGACAACGACTACGGGCATCCCACCGCGGCCGCGCTCGACGCCTACTCCCGAGCGGGCGCCGCGGTCCTGCGCACCGACCGCGACGGCGACATCCTGCTCGTCCCGGGCCGGCGCAGCGCCCCGGGCGCGCGCGTCCCGATCCGCGTCCTGCGCAGCCGCGGGTGACGCCGTGCCAGGCCGAGGGGTGCCGCCGAGCGGCAGTCTCAGGCGCTGGCAGGCTCAGACGGTGGCGGGCTCAGCGGGTGGCTGGGCCGGGTCGGGGTGCGACTCCGTGCAGTGCCCGAGCCGCGAGCCGAGGCTGCGGGCGCCCTCGCACAGGGCGGCGATCGTCGCGGAGACCGCCGGCACCCGGTGCAGATCGCTGGTCGTCACGGCATACACCGTCCGCTTGGACGGGGGGTCGATCGGCACGGTGACGACCTCGGGGTGCGACGTCGTGCTCATGATGAGCCCGGGGATCAGGGCGATGCCCAGGCCGTTGGCGACGAACGAGAGCACGGTGACGTAGTCCTCGGTCTCGAAGGCGACCTTCGGCACGTAGCCGGCCTTGCTCGTGACCTGCAGCAGGTGGCCGCGGCAGCGCGGGCAGCCCGCGATCCAGTCCTCCGACGCCAGGTCCTCCAGCCGCACGACCGGCTGCGCGGCGAGCGGGTGGTCGCGGGGAAGGGCCAGATGCACGGTGTCCTCCAGCAGCGGATGGATCTCGTAGGCCTCGAGATTGTCCTCACCGCGGGTGACGTCGGCGCCCTCGTAGGAGAACGCGACGGCGAGGTCGCACTCCCCTGCCCGCAGCGCCGCGAGCGACTCCGGCGGCTCGGCCTCGGAGAAGGTCACGTTGACACCCGGGTAGTCGTGGCGCACCTTGGCCAGCGCCATCGGCACGAGCGTCGAGGAGGACGACGGGAACGCCATGAGCCGCACCCGCCCGGCCCGCAGGCCGGCGATGGCGGCGATCTCCTCCTCCGCCGCTTCCAGCGAGCTGAGCACGTTGACCGCGTGCCGGGCCAACACCTGACCCGCCTCGGTGAGCCGCACGGAGCGGCCGACGCGCTCGACGAGCGCGGTGCCGGTGCGTTGCTCGAGGCGTCGGACCATCTGGGAGACAGCGGGCTGGGAGTACCCCAGGGAGAGGGCGGCCGCGGTGAAGCTGCCCTCCTCCGCGATGGCCCGCATGACGCGGAAGCCTGCGGTATCGATCATTGAAGAAGCATAACGTCGTGTTACAAGGCCTGTGGGCCCATTCCGCCGCACACGGCCGCACAACGCTCCCACCAGCGGCGGACCCCCTGCCGGCGTCGCGTCGGGTCGCCGCGGGTCTCTGCGGGTCTGCGTCGCTCGTGCCGGAGCCCCCCGAGGCGCTGCGGCACGCCGGGCCGCTGACGCCACGCGTGGCCGGTGACGCACAATGGCGCGGTGACGTCGGCCAGCACCGCCCTGCGATCTCCCGTGACCCGCGCCGCCTGGCACCCCGAGCCGGGTGCCGTGCCACAGCTCAGGGGCACCCGCGACGACCTCGCCGAGCTGCTCGCCGGGGGCGGTGTCGCCGTCCTCAGCGGCGCCGGACTCTCGACCGAGTCGGGCATCCCCGACTACCGCGGCCCCGACGGGCGGCGCCGGGTCACCCCGATGACGATCGCGCAGTTCCGCGACGATCCCGGCGGGGCGCAGCGGTATTGGTCGCGGGCCTTCGTCGGCTGGCGGCGCTTCACGGCGGCCGCACCCAACGCCGGGCACGAGGCGCTCGCCCGGCTCGAGGCCGGCGGCCACCTCGACGGCGTCGTCACCCAGAACGTCGACGGGCTGCACCAGCAGGCGGGCTCGAGGGGCGTCATCGAGCTGCACGGCACCCTCGCCCGCGTCGTCTGCCTCGCGTGCGATGCGCGCCTGGATCGCGAGCGCGTGCACGAGGCGCTTACGCGGCTCAACCCCGGCTTCCTGGACCTGGCGACCCGACACAGCTCCGCCGTGCGCCCCGACGGCGACGTCGAGCTGCCGGAGGAGCTCATCGCCGACTTCCGCGTCATGCCCTGCGAGGAGTGCGGCGGCGGCCTGCTCAAGCCCGAGGTCGTCTTCTTCGGCGAATCCGCCCGCCCCCAGGACGTGCGCGCCGCCTACGAGCGCGTCGAGGGGGCGCGGGCGCTGCTCGTCGTCGGCTCGTCGCTGGCGGTGATGTCGGGTCTGCGTTTCGTGCGCCGGGCCGCTGCGCTGGGCCTGCCGGTCGCCGTCGTCACCAACGGGCCCACCCGCGGCGAGGACCTCGCGACCCTGCGCTTGAGCGGGCCGCTGGGCGACGTCCTGCCGTGGCTCGCCGACCGGCTCCTCGCCGCGCGCTGAGCGAGTCGCCGCCGGTCGGCGGGCAGGGGCAGCTCAGACCCGGCGCAGCACCGCGGTGACCTTGCCGAGCACCGCGGCGTGGTCACCGGCGATCGGCTCGAAGGCCGGGTTGTGCGGCATGAGCCACACGTGCCCGTCGACCCGCTTGAACGTCTTGACCGTCGCCTCGTTGTCGAGCATGGCCGCCACGATGTCGCCGTTGTCGGCCGTCGGCTGCTGGCGCACGACGACCCAGTCGCCGTCGCAGATCGCCGCGTCGACCATCGAGTCGCCGGTGACCTTGAGCAGGAAGAGGTCTCCCTCGCCGACGATCTGGCGCGGCAGCGGGAAGACGTCGTCGACGACCTCCTCCGCGGTGATCGGCACGCCCGCCGCGATGCGGCCGAGCACCGGCACGTAGGTCGCCGGGGGCCGCTGGTCGTTGATGCCCGTCTCGTCGGGGCCGGACTCCTCGCCCGGGACGCCCGGGAAATTCTCCGGGAGGGCGACGATCTCCAGGGCGCGCGGGCGGTTGGGGTCGCGACGCAGATAACCCTTGCGCTCCAGCGCGCCCAGCTGGTGGGCCACGCTGCTCGGGCTCGTGAGCCCGACCGCCTGGCCGATCTCGCGCAGGCTCGGTGGATAACCGCGGCTCTCCACGGAGTTGCGGATGACGAGCAGCACCTTGCGCTGCCGTCCGGTCAACCCTCGCTTGACCGGACGCTCGGGCAACTCGTGGATCTCGGCCATCTCGGGTCCTCCTAGGCACCGCTCGTCCCACGTCGCGGACGATCGGATCCGCCGATCGACCGGTCGACACACCTGGTCAGCGGCGTGCGGCCCCCTCGGGAGCGGCTCACGGACCCCGGGATCGAGCCCGCAGGCCCGAATCTTGTCGGTGGTCGCTGATTCAGTGTTTCTCACGCAGGAGTCTAGACCGCCGTCGTACATCTGTCGCAAAATCAGCGGCGGCGTGTCTGGACGGATGTTCGATCCTGTGGTCAGATGGAGAACACGTGTTCTATCGAACAGGAGTGCGATCGGGTGCCGGACGGCGCTCGGCAGGCGCCGGACGGGCGTCCGGCGAGCGGGTGCCGGTGCCCGGCGCTCACGGCGATGGACGAGCTGCATCGACAGCGGTGCGGAGCGGAGGCGGACATGAGTGTGGTGGCGATGCCGGTGGCGCGCGAGCGGCGCGCGGGGATGGCCTCGGGCGAGCCCTGCTGGACCCCCGAGAGCACCCAAGGCCCCCAGGGCCTCGTGGGGCTGCGGGCGCAGCGGCCAGCGCTGCGGCTGGTGCCGGCCGGACCGGCGGTGCGCCGGGTCGCGGGGTCGGCGACCGGTGCGGCGTGGGGTCCGGGGGTCGCGGCGGGCGCGCGGTCATGGCGCGCGGGTGGCCCCGGGCGCGCGCTGCGCCCCGAGCCGGTCCGGTTGACGCGGCGCGGGCGGCTCCTGCGCACGCTCGCCGTCTTCGGGGCCGCGTGCCTGCTGCTCTCGCTGGCGCTCGCCCGACTCACCGCGCCGGGGCCCCTCATGGCCGATCATGCGGTGACCGTCGAGCCCGGCCAGACCCTCACGCAGATCGCCCGCACCCAGCTGCCGCAGTGGCCGCTGGATCGCTCCGTCGCGGCGCTGCGCGAGCTCAACGGGATGAATTCGACGGTCGTCGTCGCCGGGCAGAGCCTGCTCGTCCCCGCGCCGTAGCCGCTCGCCGGCTCCTCGGGCGTGGCCGGGCGACACGCCCGCCGGGGTCCCCGCGGCGTGTCGCGGGACGCGCCGAGGGCGACACGCCGAGCCGCGTGCTCACCGTCGCGCCCGGCTTGCCCTCGGGTCGATCGGTGCCTACGATCCCTACATCTAGTGGTGACAGGGATGTAATTCATCCACATGTAGTCCACAGCTGGACGGGCGTCATGCACACCTCGTGCACAGGACATCCACAAGTCCATCCACAAGCTCATCGTCGGGCGTGACGTGACGCGTCCGCCGATTCTGCCTGCGCAGGAGGTGCGAACCGTGCATTGCCCGTTCTGTCGACACGTCGACAGCCGCGTCATCGACAGCCGCACCGCCGACGACGGCGGGACCATCCGCCGCCGCCGGCAATGCCCGGCGTGGCAGCGCCGCGTCTCCACGAGCGAGACAGCGACGCTGACGGTCATCAAGCGGTCGGGGGTCAGCGAGCCCTTCAGCCGCCCGAAGATCGTCTCCGGTGTGCGCAAGGCGTGCCAGGGGCGGCCGGTCAGCGACGACGACCTCGCGCTGCTGGCCCAGCAGGTCGAGGAGAGCGTCCGCGGCAGCGGGCAGGCCCAGATCGACGCCCACGACGTGGGGCTGGCGATCCTGGGGCCGCTGCGCCGGCTCGACGAGATCGCCTACCTGCGGTTCGCGTCGGTCTACCAGTGCTTCGAGACGCTGGAGGACTTCGAGGCGGCGATCGCGCTGTTGCGCGCCGAGCGCGACCTGGATCCGTCCCTGCCGACGGCCGGCACCGCCGCGCCGGATGCGGGGGGAGGGGACGACGGTCCACCGGGCCGGGCGACCTCGATCGGCACGCGCGGGGGATAGGGCGCGCGGCACGGCACCGGTCCACGGGGGGTGGGTCGAGAGGCATGACACGGGTGGGCGAGCGATCGCCGGGCCCGACACGACAGAGCACGACAGACACCCGCAACACACCCGCACCGGCAGGAGTCCGGCGCCCGGGGCCGCACGACGGCCGTCGCGGCGCTGGGGTCCGCGCCGGGTGCACCGTACTTCCGCCCCTAGGAGGCATGTCCGATGACCGAGACGACAGGTGCGCGCACCGGCGCCCGTAAGAGCGCCCCCAAGGGCGTGCAGATCGAGCGCATCTTCACGACCCCCGGAGTTCACCCCTACGACCAGGTGACCTGGCAGAAGCGCGACGTCGTCCAGCAGAACTGGAAGACGGGCGCGACGATCTTCGAGCAGCGCGGCGTGGAGTTCCCCGACTTCTGGTCGATCAACGCGAGCACGATCGTCACGACGAAGTACTTCCGCGGGGCCCTGGGCACCCCCAAGCGCGAGTCCTCCCTGCGGCAGCTCATCGACCGCGTCGTGCTGACCTACGTCGCCGCGGGCAAGAAGCACGGCTACCTGGCGACGCCGGCCGACGCCGAGCTCTTCGAGCACGAGCTGACCTACTGCCTCCTGCACCAGGTGTTCAGCTTCAACAGCCCCGTGTGGTTCAACGTCGGCACCCCGAGCCCGCAGCAGGTCTCCGCCTGCTTCATCCTCTCGGTCGACGACTCGATGGACTCGATCCTGAACTGGTACAAGGAAGAGGGCTTCATCTTCAAGGGCGGCTCGGGCGCGGGCCTGAACCTCTCGCGCATCCGCTCCAGCCGCGAGCTGCTGTCCTCCGGCGGCACCGCGTCGGGCCCGGTCTCCTTCATGCGCGGCGCCGACGCCTCCGCGGGCACGATCAAGTCCGGCGGCGCGACCCGCCGCGCGGCCAAGATGGTCGTCCTCGACGTCGACCACCCCGACATCGAGGAGTTCGTCGAGACCAAGGCGCGCGAGGAGGACAAGATCCGCGCGCTGCGCGACGCCGGCTTCGACATGGACCTCGGCGGCAAGGACATCGTGTCCGTGCAGTATCAGAACGCCAACAACTCGGTGCGCGTCAGCGACGAGTTCATGCGCGCCGTCGAGGAGGGCCGCTCCTTCGGGCTGCGCGCCCGCATGACCGGCGACGTCATCGACGAGATCGACGCCCGCGGCCTCTTCGGCAAGATCGCCAAGGCCGCGTGGGAGTGCGCCGACCCGGGCATCCAATACGACGACACGATCAACGACTGGCACACCAACCCCGAGACGGGCCGCATCACCGCCAGCAACCCGTGCAGCGAGTACATGAGCCTGGACAACTCCAGCTGCAACCTCGCCAGCCTGAACCTGCTGAAGTTCCTGCGCGAGGACGACACGTTCGACGCCGCGACCTTCGCCAAGGTCACCGAGCTCGTCATCACCGCGATGGACATCTCGATCTGCTTCGCGGACTTCCCGACCGAGTCGATCGGGGTCACCACGCGTGACTACCGCCAGCTCGGCATCGGCTACGCCAACCTCGGCGCGCTGCTCATGGCGACCGGTCACGGCTACGACTCCGAGGGCGGGCGCAGCCTCGCCGCGTCGATCACGTCGCTGCTCACCGGCGCGGCTTACCGCCGCTCCGCGCACATCGCGGAGGTCGTCGGCCCCTACGCCGGCTACGCCCGCAACGCCGACGCCCACCAGCGCGTCATGCGCAAGCACCAGGCCGCCAACGACACGATCCGCACGATGCACGAGATGGACTCCGACGTGCACCGGCTCGCGACGAAGGCGTGGGACGACGTCGTGCGTCTCGGGGCGCGGCACGGCTACCGCAACGCCCAGGCGTCGGTGCTCGCCCCGACCGGGACCATCGGCTTCATGATGGACTGCGACACGACCGGCATCGAGCCGGACTTCTCGCTCGTGAAGTTCAAGAAGCTCGTCGGCGGCGGCTCGATGCAGATCGTCAACCTGACGATCCCGCGGGCGCTGAAGAAGCTCGGCTACCAGCAGGAGTCGATCGAGGCGATCGTCGAGTACATCGCCGACAAGGGCCACGTCGTCGACGCCCCGGGCCTGAAGACCGAGCACTACGAGGTCTTCGACTGCGCCATGGGCACGCGTGCGATCGCCCCGATGGGGCACGTGCGGATGATGGCGGCGACCCAGCCCTTCCTGTCCGGCGCCATCAGCAAGACCGTCAACCTGCCCGAGGACGCCACGGTCGAGGAGATCGCGGAGGTCTACCTGCAGGGCTGGAAGCTCGGCCTCAAGGCACTGGCCGTCTACCGCGACAACTGCAAGGTCGGCCAGCCGCTCTCGGACGCCAAAGCGGCCAAGACCGGTGCGTCCGCCGAGGGCGCCACCGCGACCGTCGAGAAGGTCGTCGAGTACCGCCCGGTCCGCAAGCGGCTGCCGAAGCGGCGCTCGTCGCGGACGACGTCGTTCTCCGTCGGCGGCGCCGAGGGCTACCTGACGGCGAGCTCCTACCCCGACGACGGCCTGGGTGAGATCTTCCTGAAGTTCGGCAAGCAGGGCTCGACGCTGGCCGGCCTCATGGACGCGTTCAGCCTCGCGGTCTCCGTCGCGCTGCAGTACGGCGTGCCGCTGGAGACCTACGTCGAGAAGTTCACGAACCTGCGGTTCGAGCCGGCCGGCCTCACCGACGACCCGGACGTGCGCATGGCGCAGTCGATCATGGACTACGTCTTCCGCCGGTTGGCGCTGGACTTCCTCGACTTCGAGACCCGCGACTACCTCGGCATCCACTCCGCAGAGGAGCGGGCCCGGCAGCTGGAGACCGGCTCCTACGCCTCGCAGGACTCCCAGGACGACGTCGAGGACGAGTTGGCGAACTTCTCCCAGACGCCCGCGTCGTCCGCGCACAGCGGGGGTGGCCAGGCGGTCGAGGCGGCCCGCACCGTCGGGGTGACCTCGGGCAGCGGCGCCGCCGCGGCCAAGCCGGCCGGTGCCGACGTGCACTCCTCGGCCGAGCTCTTCGAGAAGCTCCAGGGCAAGGCCGCGGACGCGCCGATGTGCATGACGTGCGGCACGAAGATGCGCCCCGCCGGCTCCTGCTACGTGTGCGAGGGCTGCGGCAGCACCAGCGGCTGCAGCTGACACGTTCTGCAGCTGACACGTTCTGCAGCTGACACGCCCTGCAGCACGTACACCGTCGCGCCGCGCCCCGGTCCCCGTCATGGGGGTCGGGGCGCGGTCCTCTGCCGGGACGCAGGCACCGGCGCGGTCGTCGGACTCGACAGGGTCGCCGCGGCTCCGTGACCTCGCGCGGGCCCGACACCCTCGCACCTCGCGGGCTCGGGGGTGTCGGGCCGGCCGGCGTCAGCTCAGTGGCCCGACCGTGACCGGTCCGACGTACACCCCGTCCGCGCCCGGGTCCGTGACGATGAGGGTGACGGTGGCTACGGCACGGGGGTCGATGCCGGTCATCGCCCGCGCCGGCACCGTGTAAGTGCTCAGCACCGGCTCGCGCTGCGCCGTGGGCATGAGGGCGGCTGCCTTCGTGAAGCGACCCGGCAGCGCGCCGGCGAGTCGGCCGTCCGCGCCGAGCGGCACCGTCACGCTCTTGCCGGCGGTGTCCTCGATCCGGAGGGCGATCGCGACGGCGCCGGGCGCCCGCTGGAGACTCGCGTCCGCCAGGTCGAGGCGCACCGCGCCCTCCCGCGTCAGGGCTCCGCGCGGGATCGCGAACGCCCGGGTGACCTCGCCGTCGCCACGCAGACGGGTGACGGGGATGGTGCTCGTGCCCGTGCGGCTCGGCAGGTTCGCCGCGTCCGCGGTGCCGGACGTCCCGGTGGACTTCAGAGCCGTGGCGCCGCCGGCGGCGAACTGACGTCGCGCGGTGACGTCGCCGCCCCCCGCAGGGACGGCGGCGAGGCTCCCGTCGAAGAGCGAGACGAGAGCCTTCTCGTCCTTGAGCGTCAGATCGAGGAAGCCCGAGATCAGACCCAGCGCCGCCGCGCGCTGCTGCTCGGGCTCGACGAGCACCGCGGTGCCGAGCACGTGCGCTGCCAGCCCGAGGGCCCCGTCGTGCCGCCCCCACCGCGAGTTGAACTGCGCGTGGTTCATCCGGTCGAGCGCGACCGCCGCCTTGATCCGCCCCTTGGGCGGGGTCGTCCGGGCGTATTGCGAGGCGCCGGCGAAGGTGAGCACGTCCGCGTCGTAGGAGCCCGCCAGCGTGAGGTAGTCGACCCCCGTCAGCTCGACCGGCGGGCCAGCGGGTCGGAACAGTCCGTCGCTCGGCGCGATCGCGATGACGGAACGGATGTCGACGGACCGGAGGTCGATCTGCGCGCCCGGCCCGCCCGTCGACGTCGACCCCTGGCCCATCGAGGCCGCGGCGGCGACCGCCTCGCCCCCGCGCGAATGCCCGACGAGCGCCACCGCGCCGAGGTCGGCGCGGCGCACCTGCTTCGGGGCGGAGGCGTCGTCGCTCCAGGCCTGCCACTGCCGCAGGTGGGCGCGCACCAGCCAGGCGCGCGCCGCCTCGGCGTCGGCCGGGGCCGAGGCCAGCACCCCGGTGTTGAGGACGTTCGCGTCGATCGAGGCCACGACGTAACCCCGGGAGGCCAGTGTCTCGCCGAGGTAGTCGAACCCGAGCTCGGAGGACCCGACCGGCGCGTTGCCGTGCGCCACGACGACGAGCGGGAACGGCCCGTCGCCGGCGGGGCGCCAGACGGTGGCCTGCAGCGGCAGGCGCGTGGCGTCGAATCCCCACGCCTGCGACAGGGCGGCCGGCCAGTCCGGCAGGAGCGCGGAGGCGTCCACCGCGGCGGTCGGCACGTCGACGCCCGCGCCTCCCCTGCTGCCGTAGGTGAAGGTCGTCACCGCGTGGTCACCCCGCTGCCCCACCTGCGCGAATGAGGCGGCCGCGCCGGTCGGCTTCGCGGTACCGGTCGATCCCGCAGCGCCGGACGCACCGGTCATGCCCACGGCGCCCTCGCGCGCGCCGGGCGGGCCGCTGGGGCCGGGCCACCCGAGGAAGGCGGCGAGCGTGAGCACGAGGACCGCGCCGACGACGGCCGCGGGCACGAGCGGGCGACGCGCAGCCGACGCCTCCCTGTGGTGGCCGACGGTTGGCGGAGTGCGCGCACCGCCCGGCGCGCGCGTACCAAGGGCACTCAGGGCACCGAGCGACCCGGCCACGAGCGGCACCGCGACGAGCACCACCGCCACGATGACCCACCAGCCGCGCTGGGCCCCCGCGGCGCCCATGGTCGCGAGCAGCAGCGCCGAGGCGATCCAGACGGCGAGGAAGACCGCGGGCACGCGTCGGCGGGCAATCGCCGCGACGAGTGCGACGACTCCCGCCACCAGCACACCGGCGGCCAGGGCCACGAGGAGATCGGGGGCCATGGCCCGCCACGACTGCCCGACCGCGACGGGCAGCACCTGGGCGGCGGCGCGCCAGGCCTACAGGCCGAGCGCGGTCAGGCCCAGAGCCGCGCCGGCCCAGGCCCATCCGCGGGTCGTGCGGAGTTGGGCGCGCCAACGCGCCGGGAACGAGGGGACCGTCGAGTTCGCCTCAGCCATGGCGTCACGCTACGGGCGTGCCGGCGACGGGAGCGGTCGCCGCGCGCGACGGGTGAGCGCCGGGTCGGCCGGGCGACGCTCAGCGGGGGAGACCGTCGAGGAACGCGGTGAGCTCGACGCGGAAGCGGGCGCCGGCCTCGAGCTGGGCCCAGTGGCCGCAGTCCTCGACGAGCACGACCCGGGCGTCCGGCATCCGCAGGGCGGCCCCGACGGAGCCGGACGGCGGGACCAAGCCGTCGAGACGGCCGTGGAAGAACAGGGTCGGGGCGGTGATCGCGCGCACCCGCGGCGTGAGGTCGTTGCGCATCCGCGTGGGCGCGAGATTCGCCTGGTTGTAGCGGCGATACCCCATCCCGAGCGGGCGCCGCGCGGCCTCGGCGGCGAACTCGGCCCGCACCTGCGGCGGGAGCGCCGCGACGTCGTGGACCATCGCGCGCACCGCCCGGTCGATGTGCCGGTTCGCCCACGCCACCAGCGGATCCATGAGCCGGTCCGGCAGCTGCGCGAACGCCCAGGCGAGCAGGTTCGCGCCCGTGCTGCGGTAGACGGGCACGAGCCCGCCGGGCGCGACGAGCACGAGCGCCTCGACGAGGTCGGGGTCGCGCAGCGCCACGTGCATCGCGACGTCGCCGCCCATCGACACCCCGACGACGACCGCCCGGGCGATCCCGAGCCGACGCGCCACCGACACCACACACCGCGCCTGCTCGGCGGCCCCACCGACCGGCTCCACCGTGGTGCGGCCGAACCCCGGCAGGTCGAGGGCGATGACCGTGCGCTGCGGCCCGAAGGCCTCGAACATCTCGAACCACGAGATCGCGGCCTGATCCGCGCCGCCGCCGTGGATCAGCAGCAGGGGAGGGGCGTCGGGGTCCGCGGGCGGGTCTGTGCTGCGCAGCACGCGCACGCGGCCGCTCCCGTGCGCGAGACCGCCGTGCTGGAGACCGCCGTGTGCGAGACCGCCGTGTTCGCGATAGCCGTGTGCGCGACGGTCGTGCTCACGACAGTCGTGCTCGAGGAACTCTTCGTGGGCGGCCGAGGGGATCAGGGGGCTCGCACTCATGCCCGCCACCCTCCCTGATGCGCGGCCTGTCGCGCGATCCGGGCCCGGTGGCCACGCCGTGTCGCGCGCCGTCGCCGGATCCCGGAAGCCGTGAAATAGATTGCCCGGGAGGGGCTTTGGCGACCGACAGCAGGGAGGGGCGCGGATGGCGCGCGGGTGCGGAGCGTGGGCGCGGCGCGCCCTGAGCGGCTGGCTGCTCGTGGTCGGCGTCGGGCTGGTGAGCGCGTGCGGGCCGTCACCGGCGCCGCCGACTGTCGCCGAGCCGGCGACCGAGACTGCCGCCGACTCGGCGACCGGCACTGCCGCCGCCCCCGACGCGAGGACCGCACCGTCGACCGACCCGTCGAGCCAGGACGTGACGGCGGAGAGCCTGCAGGCGCCGGGCGCCGAGCCGGGCGCGACCTCGCAGGCGAGCGGCTCGGCGCGGCGGGTGTCGGTCGTCGTGGGCGGCGACGTGCTCGTCCACCCGCCGCTGTGGCGCACCGCGACCGCCGACGCTGCGCGCGCCGGCCGGAGGGGCTACGACTTCGCGCCGCTCCTGGCGGGGCTGCGGCCGCTGGTCTCCGGCGCCGACCTCGCGATCTGTCACCTCGAGACGCCGGTCGCGGCGCCCGGTGCGGCGCCGAGCGGCTACCCGTCCTTCGCGGTGCCCCCGGCGATCCTGCCGGCGCTGGCCGCGACGGGCTACGACGGGTGCACCACGGCGTCCAACCACAGCATCGACGCCGGCGTCGCCGGGCTCGCCCGCACCCTGGCCGCCCTCGACGCGGCCGGCCTGAAGCACACCGGCACGTGGGGCAGCGCGCGCGGCGCCGGCGCCCCGATGGTGCTGACCGCCCACGGCGTGCGCGTCGCCGTCATCAACGAGACCTACGGGCTCAACGGGCGAGCCCTGCCCGCCGACCGCCGCTGGGCGGTGCGGATCATCGACCCCGCGCGGATCGTCGCCTCCGCCAAGGCCGCCCGCGCGGCCGGCGCCGACATCGTGCTCGTCGCGCTGCACTGGGGCCAGGAGTATCAGTCCGCGCCCACCGCCGCGCAGACCCGCATCGCCGCCGCGCTCGCCCGCTCCGGGCAGATCGACCTCCTCTACGGGCACCACGCGCACGTCGTGCAGCCCGTCGAGCGGGTCGGCGGGATGTGGGTGCTCTACGGCCTCGGCAACGCCGTCGCCCACCACGCGACCCGGGCCCCCGGGGTCGACGACGGCGTGAGCGCCCGGATCGTCTTCACGCCCGCCGCGACACCGACCCCCGCACCGGCCGGTGCGCGGCGGTGGCGGGTCGAGCAGCTGACCTACGTGCCGACGACGGTGCTGCGCGCCGCCGGGGCCCGCCCCGCGCGGATCGTCGCCATCGCCGATGCCGTCGCCGACCGCGCGTTGCCCGCTGCGGAGCGCCGCCGCCTGGCTCAGGCCCAGCAGCGCGTCGGCGCCGTCGTCCGCTCCCGCGGAGCCGTCGCTACCGGGCGCGGGGGAGACCTGCGGGTCGGCTGACGCTCCCCGCGTCCCGAGCCGGCCTGGTCCGCATCCTTGCGCCGACCGGCCGGCTCCCCTCGCCGGCCGCCTCGCCGGCCGCCTCGCCGGCCGCGTCGCCGGCCATGCGGGTCGGGTTGCGCCCCAATGACTTCGGCCGACCCTGTTGCAGCGCCGGCCCGCGCGGGCCGACGATGCCAGGAGCGGCGACGAGGCCGCGCCCCAGGGCGACACCATCGCCCGCGACCCGAAGGGAGCCCCGCCGTGAGCTTCGAGAGCGCGCTGACCGACGAGGAACGCCTGGCCGAGCTGGACGTCGAGCAACTGACCCGACTCGTCGGACTCGTCGACTACGACGCGTCGGCCGATCCCTTCCCCGTGACCGGCTGGGACGCCATCGTCTTCGTCGTCGGCAACGCGACCCAGGCCGCGCAGTATTACCAGTCGACGTGGGGGATGCAGCTCGAGGCCTACAGCGGACCGGAGCACGGCAACCGCGACCACAAGGCCTTCGTCCTGCGGTCCGGCTCCATCCGCTTCGTCCTCAAGGGAGCCGTCGACCCCGACAGCGAGCTCGTCGAGCACCACAGGGTCCACGGTGACGGCGTCGTCGACATCGCCCTCGAGGTGCCCGACGTCGAGAAGTGCATCGCGCAGGCCCGGCGCGCCGGCGCCACCGTGCTCGTGGAGCCACACGACGAGACCGACGAGCACGGCACCGTGCGCCTCGCCGCGATCGCCACCTACGGGCAGACCCGGCACACGCTCGTCGACCGCTCCCGCTACACCGGCCCGTATCTGCCCGGATACGTCGCTCGCCGCAGCGGCTTCGTCAAGCGCGACGGCGCCCCCACGCGGCTCTTCCAGGCCCTCGACCACATCGTCGGCAACGTCGAGCTCGGCCGGATGGACGAGTGGGTCCGCTTCTACAACGACGTCATGGGCTTCACGAACATGGCCGAATTCATCGGCGACGACATCGCCACCGACTACTCCGCGCTCATGTCCAAGGTCGTCGCCAACGGCAACCACCGCGTGAAGTTCCCCCTCAACGAGCCGGCCGTCGGCAAGCGCAAGTCCCAGATCGACGAATACCTCGAGTTCTACCGCGGGCCGGGCGCCCAGCACCTCGCCCTGGCCACCGGCGACATCCTCGCCACGGTCGACGCACTGCGCGCCGAAGGGGTGGAATTCCTCGACACGCCGGACTCCTACTACGAGGACCCGCAGCTGCGCGAGCGGATCGGGCAGGTGCGCGTGCCGATCGAGGAGCTGCAGCGGCGCGGCATCCTCGTCGACCGCGACGAGGACGGCTACCTGTTGCAGATCTTCACCCGGCCGCTGGGTGACCGGCCCACCGTCTTCTTCGAACTCATCGAGCGGCACGGCTCGCTCGGCTTCGGCAAGGGCAACTTCCAAGCACTGTTCGTCGCGCTCGAGCGCGAGCAGGAGCGCCGCGGCAACCTGTAGCCGGTGACGCCGGGACCGCGGCCGACGCCCGCGCGATGCGGGCCGGCTCACGCCCGGCCGGTGGCGGCCAGCCGCGCCTCCTGGCGCTCCATCGACGCGACGAAGTCACGCTTGCCGGACTGCCACGCGTCCTCGTCCTGCCCGGTGCGCCAGTAGCCGGAGATCGACACCTGATCGCGGGGGAGTCCGCGCTCGAGGAAGAGGTAGCGGCGCAGATCCTTGATCATGTCGGCGTTGCCGTGGACGAACGCCGCGACCCGACCCTGCGGCCAGGCGGCGTCCCGCACGGCGCGGGCCAGGCCGTGCCCGTATCCCAGGCCCGTCTCGGCGCGGTGCACCCACGTCACGCGCACCCCGTCGCGCTCCGGGATCGGCACGTGGGAGTCGGCGTCGGCGACCTCGACGAAGACGTGCGCCTCGGCGCCGGGAGGCAACGCCTCGATCGTCGCGGCGATCGCGGGCGCCGCGGACTCGTCGCCGACGAGCAGGTGCACGTCGGCGTCGGCGTCGGGGCCCCAGGCGCCGCCCGGGCCGAAGAAGCCGATCCGATCTCCCGGCTGCGTCGCCGCCGCCCACGGCCCGGCCAGCCCGGAGTCGCCGTGGACGACGACGTCGAGGGCCAGCTCACCGGCCGCCGCGTCCAGCGATCGGATCGTGTAGGTGCGCGTCACCGGCCACTGCTCCCGCGGCAGCGTCTCGCGCAGCGCGTCGGGGTCGAAGGGCCAGCGGTAGCCCGCGCCGGCCGGCGCGAAGAGCAGCTTGACGTAATGGTCGGTGAACTCCAGCGGCCCCAACGCCCGCACATCGTCCCCGCCGAGGACGACCCGCACGTAGTCGGGGGCCAGACGCTGGACGCGCAGGACCGTGGCGGACCGGGGGACACGACGGCGAGGTGCAGGCATGTCGGTGAGGCTACCCTTACCTGCTGGCAGGCGCCTGTGCGCCCCGCGCCGCGGGACCCGCCGTCAGGGTCGACCGATCCGATCGGCCGGTGGCTGCCCGCAGCAGGCGACAGGCGCGGCATGCGACAGCCGCGGCATGCGACAGCCGCGGCATGCGACAGGCGCGGCATGCGACGGGCGCTGCCCGCGACCGTGGCCGCAGGCAGCGCCTGTGCGTCTCGCCGGAGACCGGCGAGGGTGGATCAGTAGGCTCCCGAGCCCGCGACGACCGCGCGGAAGGTGCGGAAGAGGATCTGCAGGTCGACGATCGGCGACCAGTTGTCGACATACCGCAGGTCGAGACGGATCGACTGCTCCCAGTCGAGGTCGCTGCGACCGCTGATCTGCCACAGGCCGGTCATGCCGGGCCGCACGTGCAGGCGCCGCATGGCGTCCGGCTCGTACTGCTCGACCTCGGCCTGGCTCTGCGGGCGCGGGCCGACGAGCGACATCGTGCCGAAGAGCACGTTGAACAGCTGCGGCAGCTCGTCCAGGGAGTACTTGCGCAGGAAGTGCCCGATGCCGGTGATGCGCGGGTCGCGCTTGAGCTTGAACTGCACGGCGTTGCCCTCGGAGCGGTGCAGCAGCGCCTCGAGCTTCTGCTCCGCGTCGACGCACATCGTGCGGAACTTGTAGATGGTGAACATCTCGCCGCGCACCCCGACGCGCTTCTGCCGGAAGATGACCGGCCCGGGGTCGGTGACCTTGATCGCGATCGCGATGCCGATGAGCAGCGGCGAGAGCATGAGGATGAGGCCGAGCGCGAGCGTGCGGTCCATGAGGCTCTTGAGCAGCACCGAGCGACGCGTCGCCGCGGGGCGCTCGATGTGCAGCAGCGACATGTCCGTCGACTGCCGGATCGACAGGCGCGGGCCCGCGACGTCGAGCAGGCCGGTGGAGACGACGAGCTCGACGCCCCGCTCCTCCAGCGCCCACGCCAGGCGGCGCAGCTGCTTGCCGGCGAGCTCGGGGTGGGACGTCACGACGACCACCTCGGCGTCGCACAGGTCGACCGCGGAGATCGCGTCGCGCGGCGTGCCCATGACGGGGACGCCCTCGATGTCGGTCGTCGAATTCCAGTCCGAGTCCATCGCGGACGTGCACACGGCGACCGGCTCCATGCCCTGGTCGGGGGAGCTCTTGATGCTGCGGATGAGCTCGGCCACGGCGTCGGCGCGGCCGACGACGACGGTGCGCTGCATGAGCACGCCCTGACGGCGGCGGCTGTGCAGCCAGTGCCGCATGAGGCGACGCGTGAGCACCCCGAGCGCGAAGAGCCCGACGATCAGCGTGATGACGTAGACCCGGCTCCACTGCACCTTGACGAAGAGGCCGGAGACCGCGAGCACGCCGAGCAGCGTGATCGTCGCCCGGCCCACCGCCCGATACTCCTCGTCGGAGACGCCGAGATAGCGCCGCTCGTAGGCGCGGGACAGCGCGAGCGTCAGCACCCAGACCAGCGGCATCGCCAGGCTGGCGATGATGTAGCCGCGCCCCACGTCGTCACGGGCCGGACCCAACACCAGAGCTGCGGCCACGACCAACGCCCCCACGAGCAGGTCGAGGCCGAGCAGACGGCGCGTGTACTTGTCCGCCCAGGTGTCCGAGCGCGCCACGTGCGCGAAGATGTCGCCGTCCATGGACGGCGCGGACTGCGACGCCGCGCCCCCGCGCGGTGTCGATCGGGCTGCCTGGCGCGGGCGCTCGGCACGACGCGCGTGCCGGGACTCCCGGGCAGCCTCCCGTTCGTGAATAGACAAAAGAAGACCCCTCCCACAGTGTGAAACAAGCCCGCCGCGCTCATCACCCCGACTGCGCGACAGCCCCCAAACCCCGGTGTCGTCCAACTGCCCGAGGCCCCACTCGGGAGGCCCTCGGGTCGGATGTCTCAGGTCAGCGCCCGTACGTCCGACTTGAACGACAGACCAGAGTCTAGACGGACATGGCGCGGTGAGTCACGCCAGGGGCCCAGACACGCTGCGTCCCGGGGCGATTGGGACGGCGGCCGCATCGTGCCGGGCCCTGTCGGGGTGCTGGAGGGCCGCTGCGCCTGCGGATTCGGGCGTGTGGTGGGAGCCCGTGAGACCATGGGGCCGATGGTCCGACGGCTGCGCGGGGGAGCGCCTGCCGCCGCGAGGACCGACACGAGGACCGACACGAGGACCGACACTGCGGACCACAGGCTGCCGACGATGCGGGGCCGGGGCCGCGGGGAGTAGGGCGCGCCGGACGCGCGCACGACCGAGACCGGACACACACAGGGCCGGCGCAGACGCGATGGGGGAGCAGTGAGCGACACGAGCATGGGCGGGACCGGGAGCGCCGGGCCGCAGGGGAGCACCGAGCGGGAGACGGCGACCGAGGCGGCCGGGGCGCCGGTCGGGCTCGCAGACCTCGAGGTCGTCCTCGTCAGCTACAAGAGCCGGGGCCACGTCCAGGAGCTGCTCGACGCGTGGGGGCCCGGGGTGCCGGTCGTCGTCGTCGACAACTCCGGTGACGTCGACGGCATCGCCGAGCTCGCCCGCACCCGCCCGGGCGTGCGGTATGTCGACGGCGGCGGCCAGGGCTTCGCCCGCGCGGCCAACCTCGGGGCGCTGAGCAGCGACGCGACCTATGTCGCCTTCGTCAACCCCGACTCCCGGCCCAGCGCGCAGGACCTGCTGGCCCTGGCCCGCGGGCTCGCCGCCGACCCCGGCGCGGTGTCGCACGCCGCGACCGTGACCGGCCACGACGGTGACGTCGAGATCGGTGTCGGCGGGTGGGAGCCGACCCCGGCGCGGGCCGCGGTCTTCGCCTTCGGGCTGCACAAGCGCTTCGCCGACGCCGGCATCTACGCCAAGCCGGCCCGGGGGCAGGCGGTGGAGCTGGAGTGGACGACGGGCGCGTGCATGGTCGTGCGGGCGCGGGACTTCGCCCAGCTCGGCGGCTTCGACGAGTCGTTCTTCGTCTACAACGAGGACATGTCCTTCGGGCGCCGGGCCCGGCTGGCCGGGCTGCGGCAGGTCCTGCGCCCCGACGTCGTCGTGGCCCACGGCGCCGGCGGCTCCGGGGCGCCGTCCGCCGAGATGCTGCGGCTGCGCGGGGCGTCGTTCGCCAACTACGTCGAGCGGTATCACGGCGGCCTGTCGGCCAAGGCGATGCGCGCGGCGATGGCCGCCGGATACGGGCTGCGGATCGCCCAGCAGCGGCTCACCGGCGACGCCGAGCTCGCCTCCTCCTACCGCTCGTATGTCGCGGGGATGCTCACGCGCACCGCGACCGTCGGCGGCACGGAGGTCGCGCGGGCGCGCTTCGAGGCGACCGCCGGCCAGGGGCGGCCCGCGGGCACCGTGGCCGAGCGCGCCGCCCAGCCGTATCTGCTGGTCACCAAGGAGTTCGGGCTGCCGGCGACCTCCGGCGGCATGCTGCGCACGCTCGCCCTCGTGCGGTGGCTCGCCGGCCACGGCAACGTCGTCGTCGTCCACCCCCGCGGGGTCCACGGCGCGCGGGTCGGGGCGGACGGGCAGGTCGTCATCGAGCGGCTGCGCCAGGAGCCGGCCCGCGACCGGGTGGCCGACGCGGCCAGCGTGCTCACCTACCGCAGCATCGGCGCGCCGCGCACGTGCGGCGCCGGGCTGCTCACGGGGCTGCGCGAGACGCTGGGGCAGCTCGGGCCCTTCCGTGCCGCGGTCGTCGATCACACGTGCGTCTTCGGTGTGGAGTCGCTGCTGCCGGCCGACCTGCCGGTCGTGCTGAGCACCCACAACGTCGAGTCCGACCTCATGGCGCAGCGCGCCCAGGCCGAGACCGGGTGGCAGCGGTATGCCGCGGCGGTCGAGGCGCGGCTGCTGCGCCGCCTGGAGACGAGCGTCGGCGCGCGCCGCCCCACGGTCGTGTGCACCGAGGCCGACGGCCGGGCGGTGGCGGCCGACACCGACGGCAACGAGGTCGTCGTCGCCCGCAACGGCGTGACGCCCCCGAGCCGCCCGCTGCGCCGCGAGGCGGAGCAGCAGGGGCGCATCGAGGCCCAGGAGCTGCTCTTCACCGGCGCGCTGGACTGGCGGCCCAACGTCAACGGCATCCTGTGGCTGCTGGAGTCGCCGGCGTGGCAGGCCCTCGTCGCCGAGCGCCCCGGTCTCGTGCTCACGGTCGCGGGCCGCAACCCGAGCGAGGACTTCGTGCGCCGCGTCGAGGCCGCCGGCGGCGCCCGCGTCGAGGCGAACGTGCCGAGCATGGAGCCACTGCTGACCCGCGCGCGGCTCGGGGTCGCACCCCTGCTCGAGGGCGGCGGCTCGCGGATCAAGCTGCTGGAGTATGTCGCCTACGGGCTGCCGAGCGTGTCGACGCAGGTCGGCGCCAGCGGCCTGGACGGTCTGCCCGAGCACGCGATCCGGCAGACGCCGCAGGACGCGCAGGCCTTCTGCGACGCGGTGCGCGAGGCGCTGGACTCCGGGCCGCTCGTGCTCGCCGACGAGGACATCGCGGCGCTGCTCGACCGCTACGGCTGGGACCGGGCGCTGGCCCCGATCGCCGGTCTGCTCGACCGGGTCTGACGCGCCGCAGACCCGGTCGGCGGGCCCGCAGCGCACACGAGGCGGCACGGATCATCCGTGCCGCCTCGCCTCGTGTCGTGGCGCGGTCGTCGTCGCCGGCATCGCGCCGGCAGCCGCTGCTCCCGGCCGTGAGCGGCGCTGACCTGCAGAGATCTGGATGAGTCTCAACGTGAGATAGACCGTCTACGTCACGTAGAGGTCAAGCGCTCGGGTGCCCGGGATCCTCGGTGAAGTCGGGGTGTTTGAGGAGCCCACCGAGGAATCCGGTGCCCCACGCGTGATGCGTGACCATCGCGATGGGCCCCATGAGCAACAGGGAGCGGTCACCCTCGCGGGCCGCCGTCCGGGCCCCGATCGCCACGCACGCGGTCGCGTAGGCCAGCGGGGGCACGAGGGCCGTCGGGCGGCGGGTGGCGGCTAGCAGGCACGCGGCGTTGAAGGCCGTGACCGCCGCAGGCGCGAGCTGGCGCAGCTTGGGGCGGGAGTGGTGCTTGACGGTGTTCCACGCCCGGCCGCGGCCATGGTTGTACTGCTGTCGCGCCAGCGAGCGCCAGTCGCGCCGCGGGAAATAGGTGATCGCCGCGCCCGTGTCGAGGAAGATCCGCCCGTCGGCGGCGACGAGCCGCACGTCGAGCTCGGCGTCCTCGTTGTGCATCATCCGCGGGTCGTAGCCGCCCGCGGCCTCGAACGCCGCACGGTCGAACGCCGCGTGGTGACCGTGATCGACGAAGCGGGACTCGCCCAGGCGGCGGTGCGCGGAGCCGCCGTTGCCCAGCAGGCTGTTCTGCGTGGCGGCGACGGCGTGCTGGAAGGCGGTCTCGCCGTCGGCGACCATCGGCACGACGACCGAGACGCAGCCCTGCTCGCGCAGTCCGCGCAGCCCGTCGACGACGCGGCGCAGGAAGCCCGGCGGGTAGGACGCGTGGCAGTCGGTGCGGACGACGACGTCGACGTGCGCGGGCGCCTGGGCGACGGCGAGGTTGACGCCGCGCGACTGGGTGCGCCCCGGGTTGACCAACAGGTGCACCCGGGGGTCGGCGGCCGCGAGCCGCTCGACGATGGCGCGCGTGCCGTCGCTGCTGCCGCCGTCGGCGACGACGAGCTGCACGTCCAGATCCCCGGCCGTGTCCAGGAGCTGGCGGACGGCCGTCGCGACGAAGGCCTCCTCGTTCAGCGCCGGCATCACGACGAGCACGCTCATGCCTTCACCCTCATCCCCGTCTCCTGTCGGCTGCGGCGCCCGTGTCGCCGGT
>JAVTVZ010000227.1:0-2717 GCA_032229625.1 Dermatophilaceae bacterium
CAGCGGATCGTGCCCGAGCGCACCCGGCGGTTGCTGGACGACCGGGATCGCGGGTGCCGGTTTCCGGGCTGTGTGAGTGGGGGGTTCACCGAGAAGCACCACATCATCCACTGGCTGGAGACAGGGGCCAGCGATACGCCGAATCTGTTGTGTCTGTGCCCGGCGCATCACGATGCCCATCACCGGGGGGAGTTCGCGATCACCGGCGACGCGGACCTGCCCGAGACCGACCCCGGCGGGGTGCGGTTCATCGGTCCGGGCGGGTGGCCCATCGCCTACCACCGGCCACCAGCGGTGCCGCCGGACACGCCCCTACCCGCCGGAGCCCGACTACGTCGGGCCGACCGGAGAGCGCATGATCTCCCGCAACGTCGCCTTCTACCCCACCGCGACCCCCGAGCCGGGCTGACGGTGCCGACGCGAGCCGGGCCGGAGGTGCGGGCGCATGCGGGATCGCGGTGGGGGGTGCGGCGGGCGTAGACGGGCGTCGCGGCTCAGGGCAACAGCAGGAGCCGGTGCGCGCCGTCGACGGCGAGGACCGCGCCGAGCACGGCGAGCAGGATCGTCGTCAGCGCGCTGCCGCGGGCTCGGACGGTGTCGACGAAGCGCCGCAGCCGCGCGACGAGCCGGCCGTCGGGGTCGGCCAGGTCGGCGACGATGACCGCCACCATGAGCGCCTGCGACCACACACCCCAGTAGAGGAAGGCCGGCACCGCGGTCCACGGCCCGTGCTGCGCGGCGAGCGTGACCATCGCCAGGAAGCCGGGATCGACGAGCAGCGAGGTGGCGACCCCGACCCCGGCGAGCGCCAGGCCGGCGGGCGTGATCGTCGGCTCACGCCGGTCGGTCCGCGCCGGCCGCACGCGCCCGAGCCGGGTCGACAACACGGCCGCGGCAGCCACGAGCACCACGCCCAGCGTCAGCTCGACGAGTGACACGGTGCGCGCGGAGCCCAGCACCGCCTCGACCGCGCGGCGGGCCGCCTCGACGGGCGCCAGGTCCGACCCGGCCTGCACGAGCAGCCGCGCCACGACCCCGAAGACCGTGATCGCCGCGAGGTAGGCCAGCAGCTGGGCCCGCAGCGCCGCCCGCCCGGCGCCCAGCGAGAGCGCGCTGACGGCGACCACCGCGCCGACCGGGTCGAGCCCGAGGATGCCCGCGGCGGTTGCCGCGGCGACATAGTCACCCACGCTCGCGCGCTCCCGCGAGCCCGCCCGATGCCTGCGGCACGCGTCAGTCCTGCGGGCCGTGGCCCAGGAAGTCGTACACCATCGCGTTGAACTGTGGCGTCGCCCCCCGCATCACGTCGTGACCGACGCCGGCGACGACCTCCAGTCGCGCGCCGGGGATCGCGGCGGCCAGGTAGCGGGAGCCGGGGAGGTTCGCTCGGTCGCGGTCGCCGCAGACGACCAGGGTCGGGCAGGCGATGTCGCGCAGGTCGCCCGAGCCGTCGAAGTGCGTGCCGTCGCGCAGCGCCTCGGTGAGCTTGTCCTTGCTGACGCCGCGGGCCGCGAGCCGCCGAGCGGGGGTGAGCGCCAGCGCCCACCGCTGCAGGCGCAGCGCCGACTTCGGCGGCCGCGACTGCCCGGCGACCAGCACGAGGTGCGACACCGACCCCGGATCGTCGAGCGCGCACTGCAGGGCGACCATCGCGCCGAGCGCGTGGCCCACGAGCGCGCCTGCGGTCACCCCCTCGAGCTGCCGGGTCATGAGCACGTCGCCCGCGGCCGCCGCGAGCGAGAAATCGTCGGAGGCGCCCGGTCGCAGCCCCCGCAGCCACGGCGCGTGCGCCGGCAGCCCCGACGGCAGCTTGGCGACCTGCTCCTCCCACGTCAGCGGCGACCCGCCGAGGCCGTGCAGGAACGTCACCTGGCGGGCGGGCTGCGGCGACTCGGGGGCGTCCATGGGCCGCATCCTGCCATGCGAGGTGCCGGACCCAGCCGCCGCGCGACTTGGCGTGACCCGGGCGTGACGCGGGCGTGACCCACTGGGAACCGGCCGCCGCGCGACCGGCGTGACCGGGTGTGACCTGGCGTGACCCGGCCGCCGAGCGACCCGGCGCGATCTGGCGGGAATCGGCCTCCGCGCGTCCGGGCGTGACCCGGCGGGAACCGGCTGCCGCTCGACTTGGCGTGACCTGGTATGACCCGGCGGCGGCGGACGGCGGGCCACACCGCTACTCGCCTGCGGTGACCTCCGCCAGGACGCGGACCGTGCCGAGCGAGCCGTCGATCTCCACGAGGTCGCCGTCGTGCAGGGTGCGCGTCGCGGCGGCCAGGCAGATGACGGCGGGGATGCCGTATTCGCGGGCGACGGTCGGGCCGTGCGCCATCGGGGAGCCGGTCTCGGTGACGAGGCCGGCGGCGGTGAGGAAGAGCGGCGTCCAGCCGGGGTCGGTCGTGCGCGCGACGAGGATCTCGCCCGGCTCCAGGTGGGCGGTCCGCGGGTCGTGCACGACCCGCACCCGCCCGCGTGCCAGGCCCGGGGCGGCGGCCATCCCGCGCGCGATCCCCTCGACGGCAGGCACCGGCAGCGTCGCCTCGACGTCGGTGCCGTCCGAGAGCAGCAGGGCCGGCACGTGCCCGCGGCGCTGCTCGCGCTCGTGCTCGCCGCGACGGGCCGCGACGAGAGCGCGCAACTCGCGCACCCGCTGCGCCCGCCCGTCCTCGTGGGCATCGTCGCGGCGAGCACCGGCGCGGGCGTCGTCGCGCGCGTCG
>JAVTVZ010000227.1:2817-4113 GCA_032229625.1 Dermatophilaceae bacterium
GTCGACGCCGTCAGGCTCGCCCGCACCGCCGCGGGGCGGGCACAGCGCGACGGCCCGCTCGGCCTCGGCCCACGTGAGCATCATGAGGTCGTCGGGGGCGTCGAGCACGCCGGCATCGACGAGCGCGGCACCGACGGCCAGCAGCTCCCGACGGATCTGCCCGAGGGGATAGAGCCACGTGAATTTCGGCAGCTCCCGCAGCCCGCCGAGCTCGCGGTTGCGTGCGAGGGCGAAGGCCGCGAGGCGCCCGAGGACCGGTCGGGCCGCGATCGCGCGCTGCGTCAGGTCGGTCAGGGCGACCTGCGCCTCGGCGGCGGCGACGGCATACCGGTGATCGGGGGCGGCGAGCGGATCGGTGACGTGCACATAGCCGGCGAGTGCCGCGAAGACCGCCGTCGGGTCCTCGCTCCAGCGCGGCACGCCGACGTCGATCTCGGCGGTCCCCCGATGCCCGTAGGTCGACAGGAAGTCCTCCAGCCCGATATCCGGCAGGTCGCCGGCCAGGTAGCGACGGGCGAGCTCGGCGGGGTCGGTGTCGAGCAGGAGCGCGGCGTGCGGGCGGGCGCGCTGCGCGAGCTGCCATAGGGCCAGGTCCATGTCGACGGTGACGTTGTGCGGCATGCCGCGTTGGGTGGCGTCGATCTCCTCCTTCGTCGCGACGCCGGCGAGCAGCGCGGCGGCCAGCGCTCGGGCACCGAGCGCGGCGAAGAGCGGGCCGAGCTGGTCGTCGACGGCGTGCATGACGGGCCGCTGCAGGTGCTGCGCCAGCCGCAGGCGGGTCACAGGGTCGACCTCGCGCGGCAGATCCGCGGTGGAGCGCACGGACGTGACGGCCGCGAACGCCCGCGCCCGGGCCCGGGCGGGGTCGACGAGGGCGGCGATCGTGTGGGCCACGATCGGTGGCGTGACCCGGGCCGCGACGCGCGCGACGAGCGCCCACGGGTAGGGGCTCTGCCCGGTCGGCGCGTAGCGCGGATCGTCGAGCAGTCGGAGCACGCAGCTCTTGACGCGCGGGCCGTAGACGTCGAGCGCCCCGTCGAGCCGGCCGCGCATCGAGCGGCTGCGCAGATACGGCGTCAACTCGATGTACATGCGGCCGCCGATGTAGGTCATCCACGCGTCGGCCTGGCGCTCGTCGATCGTGATGCCCATCGGCGCGAGCCAGTCGCGCACGGCCAGGCTCATGACGGCCCGGCCCATCGGTGTCGACGGCCCGAGCATGCCCTGCATGTGCCCGACCTCCATGAAGGCGCGGGAGCCGTCATGGGGATCGGTCGGGTCGTCGAGCAGCGGGAA